>NZ_JBEYFE010000003.1:224351-553549 GCF_040634235.1 Streptomyces sp. NPDC007157 | reverse complement strand
GGTTTGTGCTGTTGGGGTTCGGTTGGGGGGGGGGGGGCCGCTGTCTGGGGGTACAAGGTCTTGGGGGGGGGGGGGGGGGGGGGGTGGGGGGGGGGCCCCCCCCCCCCCCGGCATCACCGCCGCTCCCCGGCGCTCCCGTCCCGGGGAAGCCCGGGGAGCGGCGGAAATCGCCCCAGCAGACCCGAGGCCCTGAGCAGCCGCGGAACGCGGGGCCCTTCGCACACCAGCCGCAGCCGCCCGCCCCGCTCCCTGGCCCGTGCCTCGGCCCGGCACAGCACCCGCAGTCCCGAGCAGTCGAGAAAGTCCAGCCGCCGCAGATCGACGAGGACATCCGGCTCGGTCCCGGCGGTGGCCGCGAGCAGATGCTCGGCGACCAGATCCTCGGTGGCGATGTCCACCTCGCCGAAGACCTCGACGACGAGATACGTCCCGCACCGGCGGCTCCGCGCACAGGAGTTGGCGGCGGGCAGCCCGGGTTCGTCCGCTTCCGGCGTCATCTCTGCTCCCCCTGGTACAGGGCGCGTACGGGACCGGTTGGTACCCGTCGGGGGCGTCTGCCATCCCTGATGCGGGCGGCGCAAGATCAGGTTCACTCGACCCGGTGAATTTCTCGCAAATGGCTTGACTGGGGGGCGTTTTGTGAAAGGTGAAGGGCCGCCGTCTCCCTGCTGACGGCGACCCCTCGGTCTTCGGCGGCTCTCCGAAGATCACGTCACATGTGGACGACCGGCGCCGCGTCCGCGTCCTGCTGCGGCACCCCCTTGCGGAACAGCAGGAAGGCGATCACCGCGCCCGCCGCGAACATGCCGGCCGACCACCAGAACGCGGTCGTGTAGCTCTCGATCGTCGCCCGGGCCTGTACCAGCTTGCTGGTCGCGTCCCGCCCGGCCAGGTAGTCCGTCGCCGCGCTCGCCGCGAGGGTGTTGAGCAGTGCCGTACCGATCGAACCGCCCACCTGCTGCATGGCGTTGACCGTCGCGGAGGCGACGCCCGCCTCGTCGGCCGTCACCCCGCCCGTGGCCAGCTGCATGGACGCAGGCATGACCAGGCCGAGGCCGAGGCCGGTCACGATCAGCTGGGGCAGCACCGCGCTGACGTAGCTGGAGCCGACGCCGATCCCGGTCAGCCAGGCCATGCCGACCGCGGAGACCGCGAAGCCCAGCGGGACGACCACCTTCGGGCCGATCCGCGGCACCAGGACCTGGGTGCCGACCTGTGCGGTCACCATCAGGGCGCCGATCATCGGCAGGAACGCCAGACCGGTCTTCGTCGGGCTGAAGCCGAGGTTCAGCTGCAGGTAGTAGGTGAGGAAGAGGAACACACCGAACATGCCGCCCGCGGAGATCAGCACGGCGAGGAACGAGGCGGCCCGGTTGCGCTCCAGCAGGATGCCCAGCGGCAGCAGCGGGTACTTGGCCTTGGTCTGCCACCAGGCGAAGGCCGCGAGGAGTATGACGCCGGCGAGCAGGAAGCCCCAGGTCAGCGGCGAACCCCAGTCGTGCGTCTCGGCGTTGGAGAAGCCGTAGACCAGCGAGAACAGACCTGCGGCGACCAGGACGGTGCCCGGAACGTCCAGCTTGGAGTTCCCGGCGTCGCGGTGGTTGTGCAGCAGTGCCATGCCGCCCGCGAAGGCGACGACGGCGATCGCGACGTTCACGTACAGCGTCGAGCGCCAGTCGAACGTGTCGGTCAGGACACCACCGAGCAGCAGACCCACCGCGCCGCCGGCGCCGGCGATGGCGCCGTAGACGCTGAACGCCCGGGCCCGCTCACGGGCGTCGGTGAACGTGGTGTTGAGCAAGGAGAGGGCGGTCGGGGCGAGCAGCGCGCCGAAGGCGCCTTGCAGGGCGCGTGCGGTGACCAGCATCCCGAAGCCGTTCGCGGCACCGCCCAGAGCCGACACGGCGGCGAAGCCGACGACTCCCACGAGGAAGGCGGTCTTGCGGCCGAACAGGTCCGCGATGCGTCCGCCGAGCAGCAGCAGGGAGGCGAAGCTGAGGGCGTACGCGGTGACGATCCACTGCCGGTTGCCGTCGGAGAACCCGAGGTCGGCCTGGGCCGACGGCAGGGCGATGTTCACGATGGTGGCGTCGAGCACCACCATCAGCTGGGCGACGGCGATGACCGCGAGGATCCACCACCGCTTGGAGGAGGCGTCGGCGGGCGGTGCCGCCGGGGCACCGACGCGGACGTCGTCGGTCAGAGTCTTCTCAGACATGGGGGAACCACTCCAGGGAAGCCGCTCGGGATTTACCGGGAAACCGCTTGGGCGCGACAGCCGTCCCCCGGCCGCGAACGAAACGGTTTCGTACACATCGAGAGTAGACCAGTTCCAGCGAAACGGCAACGTTTCGTTTGGGGCGGAAATCGATCATGGATCACGGCAGGCTCGCGATGGCCGCCGCTCCGTTCGTCATCGCCCGCTCAGTCGGTGCCGGGCTCCTCATAAGGGATGCGGTTCCGGTGCAGGACCTCGCCCAGAGTGCCCCATTCATCGCCGCCGAGTTTGGTGAGCGGACGCAGCAACTCGCTGCTGGGGCGGCCGTCGGCGAGGCAGTCCTCGTCCACCGCGGCATGGAGCACCCGGCCGAAGACCAGGGTGCAGTTGCCCATGCGCAGGGTGGTGTGCGAACGGCACTCCAGAGCCACATGGGCCGCTGCCACTCTCGGCGGCCGCACACACCTGCTGGCCTCACGCTCGATGCCCGCCGTGTCGAATTCGCTGACGGAGCGGGGGAAGTCGGTGGCGGTGGCGTTGATCAGCGGCAGGAGCGGTTCGGACGAGAAGTTGACGACGAACTCCCCGGTGTCCTCGACGTTGCGCAGAGAGTCCTTCCGGCCGATCGAGGTGAACTGGACGATCGGGGGATCGGTGCTGGCGATGCTGAAGAAGGAGTGCGGGGCCAGGTTCTCGGTGCTGCCGTCCGGTGTGATCGTGGACACCCAGGCGATCGGCCGCGGAATGACGACCGATGTCAGGAACCTGTAGAAATCCGCGCTGCTCATCGCCTCAGGGGTGTACTCCACGCGCATGGAGCGAGTATCGAACCGGCGGGCCGGGGCGTACCACAGCTGGAACGCGCGTGTCGCGGGACATACGACCGCGACCGAGTCGCGTGGCGACAGAACGCCGGGACCGGCGGTCACGGCGGGCCCGGGTCGGCGGATCGCGGCGGGTGGGCCCACCCCAGGGACCGTTCGACGGCTCGCAGCCAGTCGGCGTACTCCGCCTCCCGCCGCTCGGGTTCCATGTCGGGCAGCCACTGCGCGGCCCGGTGCCAGTTGTGGCGCAGCACTTCCAGGTCCGGCCAGTAGCCGGCGGCGAGCCCGGCAGCGTAGGCCGCGCCCAGGGAGACCGTCTCGGCCACCATGGGCCGCACCACGGGCACGTCGAGCACGTCCGCCACGAACTGCATGAGCAGGTTGTCCGCGGTCATGCCCCCGTCCACCTTGAGCTGCTGGAGAGGGACCGGGAAGTCGGCGTTCATGGCGTCGACGACCTCACGCGTCTGCCATCCGGTGGCCTCCAGGACCGCGCGCGCCAGGTGTCCCTTGGTGATGTACGAGGTGAGTCCGACGATGACCCCGCGCGCGTCGCTGCGCCAGCGCGGCGCGAACAGACCTGAGAAGGCGGGGACGATGTAGCAGCCGCCGTTGTCCTCGACCGTCCGTGCCAGGGTCTCGATCTCCGGTGCGCTGCTGATCAGACCCAGGCGGTCACGGAACCACTGGACGAGTGCTCCGGTGACGGCGATCGACCCTTCCAGAGCGTAGGCCGGCTGCTGGTCGTCGATCTTGTAGGCGACGGTGGTGAGGAGTCCGTGCCGGGACCGCACGATGTCGCTGCCGGTGTTGAGCAGCAGGAAGCTGCCTGTGCCGTACGTGCACTTCGCCTCGCCCGGGGAGAAGCAGGTCTGGCCGAAGAGCGCGGCCTGCTGGTCGCCGAGCGTGGCCGTGATGTCGACACCCGGGAAGAGCGAGCGGGCTTCGCCGTAGTTCTCGGCGGAAGACCTGATCTCAGGCAGCATCGAGCGGGGCACCCCGAAGAAGGCCAGCAACTCGTCGTCCCAGGTGAGCGTGCGGATGTTCATCAGCATCGTGCGGCTGGCATTGGTGACGTCGGTGATGTGCAGGCCGCCGTCGGCCCCTCCGGTGAGGTTCCAGATCAGCCAGCTCTCCATCGTTCCGCACAGCACCTCGCCGTTGGCGGCGCGCTGCTCCAGACCCTTGACGTGGTCGAACAGCCAGCGGATGCGCAGCGCGGAGAAGTAGGTCGACGGTGGCAGGCCGCACCGTTCCAGGAAGAACTCCTCGCCGGGGCGCCGGCTCAGCTCCTCGACCAGTGGCGCCGTGCGGGTGTCCTGCCAGACGATCGCCCGGCCGAGCGGGGCCCCGGTCCGCCGGTCCCAGAGCACGGTCGTCTCGCGCTGGTTGGCCAGGCCGATGGCGGCGATCTGTCCCGTGTCGACACCCGCGTCGCACAGCGCCTCCGGTCCGATGCGCCGCAGGTTCTGCCAGATCTCGACGGCGTCGTGCTCGACCCAGCCGGGCCTGGGGAAGTGCTGCTGATGTTCCTTCTGCGCGACCGAGACCAGTCGGCCGCGGTGGTCGAACAGAATGCATCGGGTCGAGTTGGTGCCCTGATCGATGGACATTACATACCGTTCAGCCATGATCGGGTCTGCCTTCCGACGGGGCGATGTGGCGGCCGGCCAGGTCTACCAGCGGCCGGCTCCCAGATCCTTGGAGATCGCCCGCGCGGCGTCACGGGTCAGGGTGATCAGACTCTGCCGGGGCCGGCCCTGGTTGTCGCAGATCCGCTCGACCGGCCCGGACAGTCCGATGGCGCCGACGACGAGGCCGCCGTGTCCCCGGATCGGCGCGGCGAGCCCGGCCTCGCCCATGGTCATCTCCTGGATCTCGGCGGCCCAGCCGAGTTCCCGGACCTCGACGAGAGCGCGGGTGAGCTGCTCGCGATCGGCCAGGGTGTGCCGGGTGTAGGTCTCCAGCCCCGGCTGCCGGCCGGGCTCGATCGTCGCCGTCCCGTAGGCCAGCAGCACCTTGCCGAGCGAGGAGGCGTGCAGGGGCAGCAGCGAGCCCACGTCCAGGGTCTGGAAGGTGTCGTCCGGCCGGAACACGTGGTGGACGACGAGCACGCTGCCTTCCAGGGGTGTCCCCAGGCGAACCGACTCCCCGCTGCGGGCGGCGAGGGCATCGGCCCAGTTCAGGGAGCGGGAGCGCAGCTCGTTGACGTCCAGATAGCTGGTGCCGAGGTGCAGCAGGGCGGCTCCGAGCTGGTATTTCCCGGTCGCCGCGTCCTGCTCGACGAAGTCCACGTGCTGGAGCGTGCGCAGAATGCCGTGCGCTGTGCCCTTGGCCAGCCCGAGCGAGGCCGCCACCTCGCCGAGCCCCAGTCGGCGGGGCCCGCCGGCGAGCAGACGCAGAATCGCCGCCGCCCGCTCGATCGACTGGACTGGGCCGGCCATGAGGCGAGCCTATTACCGTCCCGGACGCTTCGCTTCACGTGCGGGAGGCCGCCGCCGAGGCATCGGGAAGATCCGCGTTCGGTAATGGCGACCGCCGTTCATTGACCGCCCTGGTTTGAGTCCTTAGCTTGCAATGAGGCCGGAATGCGTGGACAAATGACGCCGTACCGGTAGACAGACCACCGGGAGAGACCAATGGCGGTACAACTCAGGGCGCCCCTTCGGCCGGCATACGAACACGTGTGTCCGGTACCGCCCGTCGCCGGGGCCGTCTCGACCGTGCGCCGACGTGCGGCGACCGTGCTCGCCGACTGGAACGTGTCTGCCGAGATCGTCGAGGACGCGCTGCTCGTGGTGTCCGAACTGGTGACCAACGCGATCATCCACGCTTGCCCCCCGGCCGTGCTGCGGCTGTCCTGGGTGCCGGGTGACGGCGTTCGCGCCCTGCGTATCGAGGTCTCCGACGCGGGACCCGCCCTTCCTTCGGGGTGGTGCCCTGCCGGGATCGACCCGGACGAGCACGGCCGCGGCGAGACGATCGTCCACGCCCTGGCGGCAAGCCATGGGATACATGTCCACCCGGGCGGGGTCACCAGGTGGGCCGATATCGCCCCGGGACAGAGCCTCTAGCCCTCTAGAGCGCGACCTCTGCCGGGGCCGGCACGGACATCCGGCCGTCCGCGGTCTCCGCCGTCTGCTTGCGGAGCAGGAGCAGGGCGGCATCGTCGTGCAGCCGGCCGCCCACGTGGGTCAGCAGCTCGTTGTGGAGCGCGCTGAGCATGTGCGCCGGATCCTCCGACACATGACGGGCCACGCCTTCGGCCAGCGGATAGAACTCGCGAGCGTGATCGCGCGCCTCGGTGACCCCGTCGGTGTAGAGCAGCAACTGGTCTCCCGCCGTGAAGGACAGGTGCTGGAGGCGGGGCACCTCGCCCGAGAGAGCGCGCAGCCCGAGCGGCGGCGCGGGATGAGCGGGTTCCACCGCTGTGACGTCTCCAGCGGCGGATATCAGCAGCGGAGGAGCGTGTCCGCAGTTGACGACCTCCAAGTGGCCCGACCGGGGGCATCCGGCGACCACGGCGGTGACGAAGTCGTCCGGGCCGAGGTTGCGGGCCAGGCTGCGCTCGATCCTGCCGACCACGGCCAGCAGGTCGGGCTCGTCGTAGGCGGCCTCGCGGAACACCCCGAGCACGAGCGCGGCGGTCCCCACCGCGGGCAGCCCCTTACCGCGCACGTCCCCGACGATCAGCCTGATGCCGTGCGGGGTGGACACCAGGGCGTAGAGATCCCCGCCGATCCGGGCCTCCGCCGCCGCGGCGCTGTATCGGACGGCCACCTGGAACGGGCCGACGGTCTCCGGGACGGGCTGGAGCAGTGCGTGCTGAGCGGCTTCGGCGACCGAGCGTACGGCGGCGAGCACGCGCTCCCGACGCCGGCGCAGCCCGCTGGCCAGGGCGCTCGCCGCGGTGACGGCCAGCAGGGCGGACAGTACGGCCGCCACCTCACCAGCCGGCACGTCCTGCTCAAGCCCCAGCGTCGTGCCCAGTGCCGCGGCGAGAAATCCGACGCCGAGCACACCGCCCGGCCCGTTGGTGGCGGCGGCCAGCGCGGGACCCGCCGCCAGCAGGGGCAGCCAGATCATTCCCGCCCCTCCGGTGTTGTCGACGAGCACGACGACGGCGATGACCAGAACCGGCAGCAGGGACAGTCCCGGGAGCGGCTGTCCGGTGGCACGCCGGCGCTCCGGGCCGAGGGCACCGGCCATACGGTTCCCGAACAGCCGCATCGACACGTGGTCGCCGTCGTGATGGGGGGCCTGGCTCATGTTGTGTCCGCAGTCCTCGCCTGTACGGAGATGTACCCGGAATGTCCGTTTCATCAAGCAAACGGGCTGGGGGTGTGCAGCCACAAGGAGCGGAATTTCAGATAGTGAGCGAGAGACTTCTGGTCACGCGGCTCGCGATCGGGAGCAGGCGCGCCGGGATCTCCCGCAACTGGGCCTGCCGCTCCACCGGCAGCGAGACTCCGAGGGAGCCCAGTATGTCCCCGCTGTACACGGGCACGGCGACGCACACCGTGCCGAGCGCGTACTCCTCGAGGTCCGTGACGGCCGGTGCCGAGGGGGACGACTCGATCCTGCGCAGCAGCTCCGGAACACTGGTGATCGTGCGCGGTGTGAGATCGGGGAGGTGGTGCCGGGACAGATAGTCCCGGCGGGCATCCGTGTCCAGCTCGCGCAGCACGGACTTGCCCAGGGCGGTGGCATGTCCGGCGTCCTCGAACCCCACCCACAGATCCACTCGCGGAGTACGGGGGCCGTCCACGATCTCGGCGACCCGGATCTCACCGTCCTCGTAGAACGTGAGGTAGGCGGCGGCGGACAGCTCGTCCCGCAGGGCGGCGAGCGCCGGACGGACACGGCTCAGCATCGTCTGCGCGTGGCTCGCCGAGTACAGGGACTCCACCTTGTCGCCCAGGATGAAGCCGCCGTCGTCCAGTTTCCGCACGTACCCGTCGTGCACCAGCGTGCGCAGCAGGTGGTAGGCGGTGGCCAGGGGCAGCTCGGTCTCGCGTGCCAGCAGTTTCGCCGGCGCGCCGTTCTCGTGCGCACTCACCGCCTCCAGCAGGCGCAGGGCCCGCTGCACGGATGCGATGAGGGTGGGGCCGTCCTGAGCGCCCATGGGACCAGACTGCGCCCGGCACGTGGCACGGGCAAGGCAGGGACACCACCCGACGGCGGCGAGGCCCCGCACCCGGTCCGGGCTGGGGATGTTAACCGCAGGTCAGAGCGGGAATACGGAAGCGACGGCACCCTCCTCGAAGGACTGATCCCCATGGCCGCCGAACTCACCGGCACCTATCTCACCCTCGACGACGGCCGGCCCGCCGTCCGGTTCACCCGTACCTACGACCATCCCGCCGAGCGCGTCTGGTGGTTCGCCACCGACCCGGACGAGTCGGCCCACTGGTTCCCGTCGCGTCTCGACATCGAGCCACGCGACGGCGGCACCGTCCGGTTCAGCGGCGACCCCCGCCAGGCGAACGCCACGGGCACGGTGCTCGCCGCCGACGAACCGCGGTACCTGTCCTTCACCTGGGGCGGCGACGAACTGCGCTTCGACCTCGAGGCGCTGGACGAGAAGCGCACCCGCTTCACCCTGACCCAGGTGCTGGCCGAGGCGAACGCGGCCGCCCGCAACGGCGCCGGCTGGGAGGTGTGCCTGCTCGCCCTCGACGCCCTGGCCCGCGGCGAGGGCCACGCGGGTCCGCACTCCGAGGACGCCGCCGACTGGCGGGAGTTCTACGACGCCTACCTGGACGCCGGGATCCCCTCCGGCGCCCCCATCCCCGGCCTCGACGCCTGACCGGTCACGCCAGCTGCCGCCGCACCAGCTCGTGCAGCCGCCCGCCGGTGTCGGCGAGCAGCTGGGCCGGCGGGCCCTGCTGGGCGACCTTGCCGTCCTCCATCACGACCACCCGGTCGGCGTCCATCACCGTCGACAACCGGTGGGCGATCACGATCCGGGTGGCGTTCAGCTTGCGGGTGCTCTCGATGACCGTGCGCTGGGTGTCGTTGTCCAGGGCGCTGGTGGCCTCGTCGAAGAAGAGGATGCGGGGCCGCCGGATCAGCGCCTGGGCGATCATCAGCCGCTGCCGCTGGCCGCCCGAGACCGCGCCGCTCCCGGCGACGATCGTGTGCAGCCCCATCGGCATCCGCTTGATGTCCTCGGCGAGGCCCGCCATCTCGGCCGCCGCCATCGCCTCCTCGGGCGTGTACGGCTCGGTGCCGCAGATGAC
The DNA here is from genome assembly GCF_040634235.1 of Streptomyces sp. NPDC007157. Classification (NCBI taxonomy): domain Bacteria; kingdom Bacillati; phylum Actinomycetota; class Actinomycetes; order Kitasatosporales; family Streptomycetaceae; genus Streptomyces; species Streptomyces sp. NPDC007157. The sequence continues at coordinate 544,265 of NZ_JBEYFE010000003.1, read as the reverse complement.
GTCCAGGATCGAGCCGGTGAACGGCTGCGCGTGCTGGAGCACCACCCCGCACTGCCGGCGCACCGCGGACTGGTCGAGCGCGCCCAGGTCCTGGCCGTCGTACAGCACGCTCCCCGAGACCGGTTTGTCGAAACCGATCAGCAGCCGCAGCAGCGTCGACTTGCCGCAGCCGCTGGGGCCGACGACCGCCACGAACTCGCCCGGCCGCACCTCGAAGGAGACGTCGTCGAGGACGAGCGGACCGTCGTCGGAGTACCGGAAGGAGAGCCGGCGGGCCTCGATGCCGCCGGACAGCGGGCCGGGGCGGGTGCTGGCGGTGCGCACCTCGGGGGCGGCCTCCAGGACCGGCTTGATCTCCTCGAACAGCGGCAGCGCGGCCACCGCCGACACGAACGAACCGGTCAGCTGGGTGACCGAGGTGAGCAGCATCGTCACCGACGTGTTGAAGGTGAGGAAGGCCGCCGCGTCCATGGCGCCCTTCGCCGGGCCCGCGAGCAGCATGAACATCAGCAGGGTGCAGACCGGCAGGTAGACCGAACCCAGCACGGTGGTGAGGTTCTTGATCCGGCCCACCTTCTGCTGGAGTTCCCGACTGCGCGCGAACTCGCTCGCCCAGGCGGCGTACGCGTAGTTCTCGGCCGCCGCCACCCGCAGCTTGGGCAGGCCCCGCAGGGTCTGGAAGGCCTGGTTGTTCAGCTTGTTGCCGAGCACCACGAGCCGGCGCTGCCAGCGCACCTGCCACAGCCCGAGCCCCAGGAACAGCGCGCCGATGACAACGAGCATGCCGAGCGCGGCCAGCGCCATCGGGGCGCTGAACCAGAAGAGCAGGCCCAGGTTCATCGCGGCGACGGTCACCGACTGGGCGACCACCGGGCCGACGCCCGCCAGCAGCCGGCGGATCGCGCTGATGCCCATCGCCGCGCTGGCCAGCTCGCCGGTCGAGCGCTGGGTGAAGAACCTCGTCGGCAGCCGCAGCAGCCGGTCCCAGACGGCCGGCTGGAGGGTGGCCTCGATCCGGCCCTCCAGACGGAGGATGGTGAGGTTCTCCAGGAGCGTGAACGCGGCCGACACCACCGCGCTGATCATCACCGCCAGACAGACCTGCACGATCAGGTTCGTCTGGGCCTTCGGCACGTACTCGCCCAGCACCTTGCCGGTCGCGATCGGCACCAGGGAGCCGATCGCGACGGTCACCAGCCCGGCGAGGAGCAGACCGCCGAGGTCGCCGCGGGTGCCGCGCAGACTGAACCGGAGCAGGCCGAGCAGGGTGAGCGCCTTGTCGGGCAGCGGGCGGTAGAACATCACCGCGCGCGGCTCGAACTCCGCCGCGTTCGCCTTCTCGATCGGCGTCTCCCGGCCGGTCGCCGGATGCACGGCGACATAGCCGCCGCGCCGCCACAGCAACGCGACCGGGGCGCCGGACAGGGCACGATGGCCGACCAGCGGTCCCACGTTGTCCCGCCACCAGCGGCCGTCCAGGCGTACCGCCCGGATACGCACCCGGGACGCCAGGGCCACCCGTTCGACCGGGTCGATACGGTCGCTCTCGGTGCCGCTCTGCGCGGGCTCGGCGAGGGTGATGCCGGCCGCCTGGGCGACGAGCTTGCAGGCCGCGTACGAAGCGTCGGCATCGGCGGCGGTCGTCCGCTTGGTCGCCTTGCCGATGGAGGCCAGCAGCGTCCGGTCGGCCTGGGCACGGACCGCCTCACCGGCCTTGATACCGGCCGCGGTGCGGGTCTCGTGGGTGTGCTCCAGCTGCTCGATCCACCGGTCCAGCGTGGTGAGCAGCCGGTACTGCTGGTCGACCACGCTCTGCCACAGGGCGGGGTCCATCAGCAGGTCGGCGGCCGCCTCCGCGCCGTACAGCGAGCCGTACTGCACGCTGCCCGGCGGCACCTGCATCCAGAAGACGTCGTCGTCGGTGGGGGCCGCCGCCCGTTCGCCGGCGGCCATCGGGGCCTGGAAGAGGATCGACAGGCCGCGGCCGACGCCCAGTGCCAGTGCGTACTCCAGGGGGCTGGTGGTCGGCGGCACGTACTGGGGGTTGCCGTACTCGTCGTAGGACCAGGTCTGGGTGGCGGCGGGCTGGTACAGCTCGCGCAGGCCGATGCGGTGGACCACGCAGTCCCGCAACGGGCGGGCCACCAGGGTGTGCTGGGGTCCGGCGACCGGACCGAGCAGCAGAGCGCCCGCCTCCAGCCGGCCCAGATGGTGCCACTGGCCCTGCTGTTCGGCGTCCACCGCGAACAGGTCCAGGGCGCCGGACACCACCAGCCACAGCACCTGCGGCCCTTCGAGGTCCAGCCGGTTGAAACCGGTGCAGTCGATCCGGGCGCCCAGTGAGCCGAGCGCGCCGAGCACGAGGTCGCCGTCGTCCGCGGTCGTCATCTCATCGCTCCCTGACCAGCGCGGCGTACGCCCCGCCATGTGCCACCAACGCGTCGTGCCGCCCGCGCTCCACGATCGTGCCGTGCTGGAGCACGACGATCTCGTCGCTGTCGCGGACCGTGCTCAGCCGGTGCGCGATCACCACACAGGCACAGCCGCGCCGGCGCAGGTTGTCCATGACGGTCAGCTCGGTCTCCGCGTCCAGCGCGCTGGTCACCTCGTCGAGCACGAGGATGCTCGGCCTGCGCACCAACGCCCGCGCGATCTCCAGGCGTTGCCGCTGGCCGCCGGAGAAGTTACGGCCGTCCTGCTCGACCCTGCTGTGGATGCCGCCGGGCCGGCGCGTCACCACGTCGTACAGGGCCGCGTCCCGCAGCGCCTCCACCACCGCGTCGTCCGGGATCGACGGGTCCCACAGCGCCACGTTGTCGCGCACCGATCCCTCGAAGAGGAAGACGTCCTGGTCGACGAAGGAGACGGAGGCGGCGAGCGCGCCGCGCGGGATGTCCTCCAGGCGCTGCCCGTCGATGCGGATCACGCCCTCCCAGGGGGCGTACAGGCCCGAGATCAGCCGGGAGACCGTCGACTTGCCGCTGCCCGAGCCGCCCACCAGAGCCACCTGACGGCCGGGACCGACGGTCAGGTCGAAGCCGGTGAGCAGGGGCTTGTCGAGGGGGCTGTAGCCGAAGGTGATGTTCTCCAGCTCGACATGGCCGTGCAGCCGCCGGGTGGAGTCGCCGGCGCCGGGGCGGGCGTAGATCGGGTCGGCCTGGAAGTTCTCCACGTCCTTCAGCCGGGCGACGTCGGCCGCGAAGTCCTGGATCCGGCCCGCGACGCCGTTCAGCCGGGTGAGCGGGGCGGTGAAGCGGGTGACCAGGGACTGGAAGGCGACCAGGAGGCCGACCGAGATGCCGCCCTCGACCGCCCGCATCCCGCCGATCCACAGGATCAGCGCGCTGTTGAGGGTGGCGAGCGTCGGAGCCACCACCCCGAGCCAGGCGCTGGGCACCCCGAGCCGCTGCTGTTCCTCCAGCGTGCTCGCGTGCTGCCCGGCCCACTTGCGGAAGTAGCCGTCCTCGCCGCCGGTCGCCTTCATCGTCTCGATGAGCTGGAGGCCGGTGTAGGAGGTGTTGGTGAGCCGGGCGGTGTCCGCGCGCAGCTTGGCGGTCCGGGTCGCGCGCAGCCGTACGACGAACCGCATCGCCACGATGTTCAGCAGGGCCACGCCGATGCCGAGGAAGGTGAGCTGGACGTCGTAGGTGTAGAGGAGCACCGCGTAGAGGACCACCACCACCGCGTCCACGCCGGCCGCCGCGAGGTCGCGGGCCAGGGTCTCGGCGACCTGGTCGTTGGACTGCAGGCGCTGGACCAGGTCGGCCGGGCTGCGCTGGGAGAAGAAGGTCACCGGCAGCCGCAGCAGATGGCGCAGGAAGCGGGCGCTGGACAGGGTGGAGGAGACGATCCGGCCGTGCAGCAGGTTCGCCTGTTGCAGCCAGGTCAGGGCCAGGGTGAGCAGCACACAGGTGCCTATCGCGGCGAACAGCACGCCGAGCAGCGAGGTCTGGCCGCCGATGAGGAACATGTCGATGTACTGCCGGCTGAGCGCGGGCACCGCCGCGCCCACGACCACCAGCAGCAGGCTGGCCAGCACCGCCGCCGGCATGGTGCCCGCGGTGCCACGCAGCCGGGCCGGCATCGCGCCGAGGACACCGGGCCTGCGGCCGCCCCGTTCGAAGCCGTCGCCCGGCTCCAGGACCAGCACGACGCCCGTGAAGCTGCTGTCGAAGTCCTCCATGGGCACGAACCGGCGGCCCTTGGCGGGGTCGTTGACGAAGACGCCGCGGCGGCCGAAACGGCGGCCCATGCCGTCGTAGACGACGTAGTGGTTGAACTCCCAGAACAGGATCGCCGGGGCCTGCACGTCGGCGAGGGCGGCCAGGTCCATCTGCATGCCCTTGGCCGTGAGGCCGTAACTGCGCGCCGCCTTCAGCAGGTTGCTGGCGCGCGAGCCGTCGCGGGAGACACCGCAGGCGATCCGCAGCTCCTCCAGCGGGACATGGCGGCCGTAGTGGCCGAGGACCATGGCGAGAGAGGCGGCGCCGCACTCGACGGCCTCCATCTGGAGCACGCTGGGGGTGCGGACCGTGCGGCCGCGGCCCCTGGGCACCGGTCGCTTGGGCGGCGCGGCGCGCCGGCGGCCGCGGGTGTCCTGGGTCTCCTGGGCGGTGGTCACGGGAGCAGCCAATCGACGGGGTGCTGGTCGGCCAGCCGGATCGCACCCGAGGCCAGGGTCATGGAGTCGAGCGTGAACGGCGGTCCGTCCGCCGAGGACCACTTGTAGCCGCTCTTCGTCTTCCGCGACGGGTCCAGCCGGACCAGGACGGCCACCGGGCGGCCCTTCCTGCTGAACTGCTCGCCGAGCTGGCTGTCCCCGAGGAACGCGGAGATCGACTGGGCCGACTGGGCGGCGCGGTCCACCGACTTCACATGGCCGCGCAGCACTCCGTACTCCTGTGTCGACACCGATGACACGGTCAGGTCGACCGGGGCGTTCGCGGGGATGGCGGAGGCGTTCTCGGCGGGGACGTAGACCGTCGCGTAGAGCGGGTCCGAGGAGTGCGCGATCTTCTCCACGGCGGCGACGTTCGCGCCGGTCTGGATGATCTGTCCGATGGTCGCGGCGAGTGCGCTGATCCGGCCCGCGGCGACCGTGCGGACGATCGAGTCGCCCTGGCTGTTGTGCACCTTGAGGACGGGGGCGTTGGCCGGCAGCCGTTCGCCCTGCCGCGCGAGGACGGCCGTGACCTGCCCGGCGACCGGGCTCTGCAGGATGTAACTGCCCTGACCGTGGGTGAGGATGGCCTGCGCGCTCACCGTGGAGGCGACCGAACCGGTCACCGCCCACACCGAGGCCGCCGCCATCACGACGACCGAGACGGACAGCGCGAGCCAGCCCTGCGGACGGGCGAAACGCACCGGAAGATCGAGCTCCTCCGGCGACTGGAGCTTGGCGAGGGCCTGTTGGCGGAACTGCACGGAACTTCCCTCACCTGTGGGAGAGACGCTGGTGAAAGGGGTGTCTCGGAGGGTGCCTCAAAACACCCGAGAGCCCCGGGGCCGGGGTACGGCTCCGGGACTCAGCGGCAACGAGGTGCGATCAGAGACCGGCGACCAGGTTGGTGACCGGCTGGGTGTTCAGGCCGGTGACACCCTCGACGGTGCCGACAACCGTGTTGACCAGGCCGGAAACCGGGGCAACGCCGTCCACCAGGCCGGTGACGGTGCCGAGGGCGTTGAGGGCCAGACCGCCGGAGACGTTGTCGAGCTCGGCGTCGGAGATCTCGACGGTCTCAACCTGGGGGGTGGAGTTCATGATGGAACTTCCCTTCATATGGATATTCACAAGGGGGAGAGCGGCCCCCCAACGGCCCTATGGGGACAGTACGGATGGCCGCGACCGCAGGCGCCGGACGCCCGTCTCCGGGAGACCCTGGCGACCCCGCGGTGCGATGGATCAAAGCACGCCCACGGTCCGCGCATCCAATCAACCATGCGCCTCACCTGGGCACTTGTGTCCCAGAGGGGTTTATCCGTGCAGGCGTGGGCACGCCTTGTCGGCGACTCCTTCACACAGCGCACGACTTCGCCGCTGCCGCACGGCTTGCCGGGCCGGCGGCGAATCCGGCACTCCGCGCCAAAGGCACGGCAGGGGGCGCGTGATTGTGCAGATCCCCCGGTCCCCGTGGCTTGCTTGGGTATGGGATGTGCAGATTCCCTGAAGCAAGGATTCCGGTACGTGATCGCTACGGACCGTGAGTGATCGAATGCCGATCGTGTCGGTTCGGGGTGCGGGTGTTCACCCCGGGACTGGGTGGACAGCGCTTGCCCGGGCCGCGAGCGCCCCCGATCGTTCGTCGCTCATCGTGATGTCGGCGAACGCCGTCCGGCGGCCGAGTCCGGTGAGCACCGCTTCGATCAGGACATCCGAACCGGTCACCGCGCGCCGGAACGAAGTCGACCGCCGCATCGACTCATCGGCACGAAGTCGCCCCGAGCCGCCGGGACCGCGAGCCTCGTCACCGTGTCGGCCGCGGCGTCAGCGCCTGCCCCGCCAGGCCGCCGTCCTCCCCGGGACGACCACTCCGACCTGGGCTGACGCGGTACTTCCCGGCCCTCGCCCACCGCCTCGACGGACAGCCCCGGATCGAGCGCCCAGGGGGCGAAGCCGACGGAGAGGATCTTGTCGGCCTCGGTGGTGGTCATCGTCATATGCGGGATTGTTCCCGGGCCCGCGGCACGGCACCCGCAACTGCCCCGGGACCCGCGGGGCGTGGCCGATTCGCCTTCGGTCAAAGGAAGTCAAGAACCGGAATTGAACGCACCACGTGACCCGCCCGTACCTATGGCCATCCAGGCGCCGCTCACGAACGACTGCCCGAACACGGCAGACACTCCGTCCTTGGAGGTCGAGAAGTTTGAGTCACAAGCGAATTCCGAAGCGCAAGGCCGCTATCGCGGTGGGCGGTGTCGCGGCGCTCGGAGCCGCGGCCTTTCTGCTGCCCATGGCCAACGCGTCTCAGGACAACGCCTCCGGCGCCACTGCCACCGCTCCCAAGACACTCAAGTCGGCGACCGACGCCTCGGATCTTGCCACGCAGCTCCAGGGCCTGCTCGGTCAGGCCTTCGCCGGTTCCTACTACGACAGTGGCAAGCAGCAACTCGTCGTCAACGTCATCAACGGCTCCGACAACATAGTCGTCCAGGCGGAGAAGGCCGGCGCGGTCGTCCGTCAGGTGCAGAACAGCAACTCCGAGCTGGCGGCGGTCGCCGGCACCCTGAAGACCAAGGCGACCATCCCGGGCACCGCCTGGGCCGTCGACCCGAAGACCAACAAGGTCGTGGTCACCGCCGACTCCACCGTCACCGGCACCAAGTGGGACACGCTGGAGTCGACGGTGCAGGGCCTCGGCTCGAACATGGCGACCCTCAAGAAGTCCTCGGGCACCTTCAAGCCCCTCGTCTCCGGCGGCGACGCCATCTTCTCCCAGGTCGCCGACGGCACCGTGCGCTGCTCCCTCGGCTTCAACGTGACCGCCTCGGACGGCAGCCCCGCCTTCCTGACGGCCGGTCACTGCGGCGTCGCGGCCAAGGACTGGTCCGACTCCGAGACCGGCCAGCCGATCGCCACCGTGGACCAGGCGCAGTTCCCCGGCAACGGTGACTTCTCACTCGTCAAGTACAACGACGCCACCACCCAGGCGCCGAGCGAGGTCAACATCGGCAACGGCCAGACCGTCGCCATCAACCAGGCCGTCGACGCCACCGTCGGCGAGACCGTGTTCCGGATGGGCTCCACCACCGGTCTGCACGACGGTCAGGTCACCGGCCTCGACGCCACCGTGAACTTCCAGAGCGAGACCGACCCCAACGGCGTCGACACCGTCACCGGTCTCATCCAGACCAACGTCTGCGCCGAGGCCGGCGACAGCGGCGGCTCGCTGTTCACCCAGGACGGCGGTGCGGTCGGCATGACCTCCGGCGGCAGCGGCGACTGCACCTCCGGCGGCGAGACCTTCTTCCAGCCGGTGACCACCGCCCTCCAGGCGACCGGCGCGACCCTCGGCGACGCGGGCGCGGGCGCGGGCGCCGGTGACGCCGGAGCCACGGCCGACCCGTCCGCCACGGCCGGCGACGAGAACGGCGCCGGCGACCAGGCCGGCGGCGACCAGGTCGGCGGCACCGCCGACCCGTCCGCGACGGCCGGTGACCAGAGCGGCGCCGGCGACGAGACCGGCACGGGCGACCAGTCCGGGACCGGTGACCAGTCCGGGACCGGTGTGAACGACGGTTCGTCGTCCCACTGACCCACCGCCTGCCCTGCAAGGGGTTCCGGCCGGTGGTGGACGGTCCGGCCCTCCGGCGGGAGGGCCGGACCGCATCGCACCCCGCGGCCGTCAGTCGACGGGACATGCTCTGAGCAAGAGCACCGCGACATCGTCGACACGCTCCTGCGCCGCCGCACTGTGCCGCACGAGCGTGTCGGCGAGCTTGTCCAGCGGCTGGTCGCCGTTCTCCGCGAGCAGTTCGCCCAGATCGACCAGCGCGTCCTCGATGTCCACACCGGGCGACTCCACCAGCCCGTCGGTGTAGAGGGCGAGCACCGAGCCCGGCGCCAGTGACACCTCGGTGGTCGGGTACGTCGCCTCCGCGTCGATGCCGAGCAGTGGCCCGCCGGCCAGGTCGAGCACGCGTACCCGCCCGTCCGGGCGTCTCAGCAACGGCGGCGGATGCCCGGCACGGGCCATCACCGCCCGCCCCCGCTCCGGGTCCAGCCGCAGATACAGACAGCTCGCGAACAGATCCGCCCCGAGGTCGATGAGGAGCCGGTTGGTGCTCCGCATCACCTCCTCCGGCGCCTGCCCGACGGTCGTGAAGGCCCGTACCCCGGTGCGGATCTGGCCCATCAGCCCGGCCGCCGTCACGTTGTGCCCCTGGACGTCCCCGATCACCGCCGCCGCCAGCGGCCGGGTCGGCACCAGGTCGTAGAAGTCGCCGCCGATCTCCATGCCGTGCATGGCCGGCAGATAGCGCGCGGCCGCCTCGATGCCCGGCGGCGGGGTCAGGGAGTGCGGCAGCAGGGCCGCCTGGAGCCCGTGCGCCAGCTGGTTCTTCGCGTCGTAGAGCAGGGCCCGCTCCAGCGCCTGCGCGATGAGCCCGCCGAGACTGGTCAGCACCGCGCGCTCGTCCGCGGGAAAGACATGCGGCTCGGCATAGGCGAGGACACAGGTGCCCACCGGCCGGCCCGACGCGATCAGAGGCAGACACGCCCAGGCGGCGAACCCGTCCGGGGCCTCGCGCCGGCCCGGATACAACCGCTCCAGCTGCTGCTTCGACTCGAAGAACGCGGGCACACCGGTGTTCAGGACATGGGTGCCGGGCGTCCGTTCGGCCAGGGGCAGGCCGTCGAAGCGCTCCACGGCCCGTGGATCGTCGTACCCGCGCTGCCCGAGGACGTGCAGCCGTCCGCCCCGGGACCCGAGGACCACCAGGGCCTGGCTGCCGACGGCCGGGGCCACCTCGTCGGCCACCAGCTGCACCACGTCCTGCACGCCGACGGCCTCCGTCAGCGCCCCGGCCAGGCTCAGCACCTGCGAGATGGTGACCAGCCGGGAACCGGGCGGCGCGTCGGCACGGGGCAGCGCGCCCACCATCTCGGCGACCGCCCGCGCCCGGCTGATCCGGGTGGTCAGCCCGGCCCTGCTCGGATACATCCGGAACGACAGCCAGTCGCCCGGCGGCTTCAGGGCCACGAACGACGTCACATGCTGGCTGATCAGCGCCGCCCGGTAGCGGTCCTCGTACATCGGGTCGTTCAGCCAGGGCACCGACACCCACGGCTGGGTGCCGAGGAGATCGCCGACCTGGACGCCGAGCAGCTCGGCCGCCGCCGCGTTGGCGAAGGCGACCCGCCCGTGCAGATCGAGCGAGAGCAGCCCGTACGGCAGCCGCGCCACCATCCGCGCCGCCTCCACCGTGCCCAGCGTGCCCGCCACCCCGGAGGCCGGCGCCGCCAGCAGATCAGGCTCGGCCCGCGGCGCACGGTTGGTCCGGGCGGCCCGTGCCAGCCGCTTCGCCAGCCGGTCGGCCGCCGCGGTCAGCTCCGCCCGCTCGCGGTCGGAGAGCACCGTCGGATGCGAACCGGGCCAGGTCACGTACAGCGCCCCGTACACGGTGTCCGCCGTCGCCACGGGCACCGCGGCGAGCGCGAACGGATAGGGCAGCACCACCGCGATCCGCGGATAACGGCGCGCCATGTCCTCCTCGCCGCCCACCCACACCAGGCGTCGCTCGCGTACCGCCTCCGCCACCGGGATCGGCGAACTCAGCCCGACCCGCTCCCAGGGCGCCACGAAGGCGCGGGGCAGCCCCGCCGTCACCGCCATCTCCAGGACCGGTTCGTCGGCGGCGAGGAGATAGATCGCGCCGGAGTGCGCCCTGACCTCCTCCAGCAACGAGGCCAGCGCGAACGACAGCAGCGGCGGCCGGCCGGAGCGGCGCGCGTCGGCCGGCGTCTCCTCCGGGCCCGGCGTCGCCGGCGCGGGAGGGGCCCCCATCCTGTCGGACACGCCCGACCACCTCCTCGTCCGGCCGCGCGTGGCGTCCTCGGGGTTCAAGACTCCCTCGTAGCGGCGACGGGTGCACGGCGAGAGCGGCACAGGCTCCCGCGCCGAGCCGCCTCCGCGTACCCCGTTCGCCCCGGCACATTCCCCCGCAGCCGAAGCGCGCGGCGGCGTACGGGCGCCGGGCGTGCGCCCCCGCGCACCTTGATGGCCGGAACTTCGCGCCCATGCACGGTGGCGGACGCCAAGAATGGGGCACGCGTTCAACACCTTGAACCGAAGAGCCGAAGTTCGGCTGAGGGGGCGGCGGTGATCCGGGTACTTCTGGTGCACGACGCGTGTCTGGTGAGGTCGGTCCTGGCGGAGTGGTTACGCCGGGAACCGGGGCTCAGCGTGGACGACACCCCGTGGCACAGCGCACGGGGGCGGGTCCGGGCGGTCCGGCCGGACGTGTGCGCGGCGGACCTCGACAGCTCCGGAACCCACGGTGTGCCACCGCTTGCCGACCTGCGTCCGGTGGACCCCGGCACAAGCCCGCCGCGGCTGGTCGTGCTTGCCGGTGCGAACAGACCCGGATTGCTGAAACGGGCCGCCGAGGCGGGGGCGCTGGGCTACGTCGACAAGGAAGGCGCGCCGGAACGGCTGGTGCGGGCGATCCGGTGCGCTGCCCAGGGGGAACGTTTCGTCGACGACTCGCTGGGCTTCGGATTCCTCAAGGCCGCCGAGATCCCGCTCACCAGACGGGAGCTGAGCGTGCTGGAGCTGGCGGCCGGCGGGGCGTCCATCGCGGAGATAGCCGGGAGCCTGCACCTGTCCCACGGGACGGTCCGCAACTACATGGCGGCGATCACCCGCAAGACCGGCGCCCGCAACCGCGTCGACGCGATCCGGATCTCCCAGGGCGAGGGGTGGCTGTGAACCCTGTTCAGCGGGGCGCGGGCGGCCGGGCCGGCGCCACCAGGTCCCGGTAGAGGGCGCAGGTGCGCAACAGCTCCTCGTGGGTGCCGTACGCGGTGCGCGGGCCGTCCATCACCAGGATCCGCTCGGCGCGGCCGGCGGAGGAGATCCGGTGCGCGACCACCACCAGGCTGCCGCCGGGCCGTGCGGCGAAGGCGCGCTCGGCACGGGCCTCGGCCTCCGGGTCGAGATGGCAGGTGGCCTCGTCGAGCAGGGCGAGCGGCGCGGGGGAGAGGTAGGCACGGGTGAGCGCGATCAGCTGCCGCTCGCCCGCGGACAGCTCCGCCGGGTGCACCGGGGCGTCCGGGCCGCCGCACCGCTCCAGAAGCGGGGTGAGCCCGACCGCCTCGGCGGCGGCCAGCAGCTCCGGCTCCGGGACGGGGTCCGCCCGCAGCAGCCCGAGGTTCTCGGCGAGGGTGCCCGTGTGGACGTACGCCTCCTGCGGGATCAGCACCCTCAGCGCGGCCGCGCGGACCCCGGGCACGGGGTGTCCGCACACCCGGATCTCGCCGTGGGCCGGGGTCAGCAGCCCGGCGGCCACCGCGGTGAGCGTCGACTTGCCGATCCCGCTCGGCCCGACGACGGCGAGGTGACCGCCGCGCCCGACACACAGGTCGAGCCCGTCGAGGACAGGGCTGCTCGCCGGCCCGTAGGCAAAGCTGACCGCGACAAGGGCGAGCGCCGGGACGCCGGATCCCGGGACGCCCGAGCCCGGGACGCCGACGGCCTTGGCGGATGTGTCGGCGTCCGGGGTGTTGGGGGTCTGGGTGGCTGTGCCGGCGTCCGGGGTGCTGGGGGTGTTGGGGGTGTCGGCGGATGGGTCGGCGTCCGGGGTGGCGGTGGCCTTGAGGGACGCTTCGGCGTCCGGAGCGGCTCGGGCTGCCTCGGTGGACGTGTCGGAGATCGCGGTATCGGTGGCGTCGGTGGGGGCGCGGGATTCCGGGGGCGGGCGGAGTCTGCGCAGTACCACCGTGAGGCGGGCTCCGCTGGTGCCCAGGCCGTGTACGAGGTTCTGCAGGGCGGGCAGCAGGGACTGGGTGACGTAGGCGAGCGCGCCGACCAGGGCACCCGCGGTCACGCCATGGGCGAGCAGCCAGGGGGCCGTGGCGAGCAGTAGCACCAGGGGCAACTGGCCGCCGACCGCCAGGGCCGCCACCCGTACGGCGCTCCACCGGGCCAGCGCGCTCGCGGCCCGGAACTCGCCGTCGACGCGCTCCCCGACACGCTCGGCCACGTACCCCTCGGCGCCCGCCGCCGTGACGTCCCGCAGCCCCGGGCACACCTCGCCCAGTTCTTCCGCCAGGGCCTCGTCGGCGACCAGGAAGGCCTCCTGCCGGCGGGCCAGCGGGCGCAGGGTCACCGCGAACAGGCCCAGGCCGGCGAGGAGCGGGGGTACGACGACCAGCAGCAGCGGCGGCGCGAGGGCGCAGAGCCCGGCGAGGGCGCCGGCGACCGTGAACACGAACGAACGGGACACCATCACCAGCCCCGCGAGGGTGTCCCGGGCGATCTCCACCTGCTGGGTCAGCCCCGACAGCGTCCCCCGGTCCCCGTCGTGCACCCCGCGCGCCACCACCCCCGCCACCAGCCGGTCCCGCACCGGCTCCACCAGGTCGGCGACCACCCCGTACACCCGGCGGGTCCCGAACGCCCCGACACCCACGCCGAGTGCGGCCGCCGCGAGCCACCGCAGTCCGGTCCGGGCGTCCCCGGCCAGGAACCCGGCGTCCAGCGCGCGGGCCAGGGCGTACCCGAGCAGGAAGGTCTGCCCGGCCTCCAGCACCGACCAGAACGCGAGCCGCGCCAGCACGGGCCGACGCACCCGAAGCAGCCGACCGCTCACCGCACGGCCTCCTCGGTCACGCACACCCGAACCCGGCCGGGCCCCCGGAGCGGGTGGCCGGTCACCGTGCCGCCTCCTCGGGCCGCCGCGACCCGAACACCGCCCGGTACTCCGGGTCCTGCCAGAGTTCTGTATGGGGTGCCAGCGCCCGCACCCGCCCTCCGTCCAGCCAGGCCACCGTGTCCGCGCGGGTCGCCGTTGCCGCGCGGTGGGCGATGATCAGGCGGGTCGGCCCGGGGCCCGGGGCCAGCAGGGACTCGGTGATGTGGTGTTCGGTGACCGTGTCCAGGCTGGAGAGGGCGTCGTCGAGGATCAGCAGCCGTCCGGGGTGCGCGAAGGCCCGGGCGAGGCCCAGGCGCTGGGCCTCGCCGCCCGAGCGCGGGGAGTCGGTGAGGCAGGTCGCGTAGGCGTCGGGCAGCCGGCGGACGTAGGCGTCGGCCATGGCCCGGCGGGCGGCGGAGCCGACCTCGGCGGGGGAGGGGGTGGTGAGGCCGAAGGCGATGGTGTCCCCGACGGTCGTACCGAGCAGGGCCGGGCGGGCGAAGGCGTAGGTGACGGCCCGGCGCAGCTCGTCGTGGGGGAGCGCGGGCAGCGGAACGCCGTCGAGGAGGACCTCTCCCGCGTCCGGGTCGGTGAGCCGGCCCGCGAGTTCGGCCAGCAGGGACTTGCCGGTACCCGAGCGGCCGACGACCGCGAGGACGGTGCCGCCGGGGACGGTCAGATCGACGCCGTCGAGGACGGCGCGGCCGCCCCGGTGGGCCGTGACCCCGCGCAGTTCCAGGCGGCCGGGGCCCGGCGGGAGCGGGCAGGTGCCGTGCGCGGGCGCGGGGTACCCGGTCACCTCGGCCAGGCGCCGCGCCGACGCGCGGGCCCGGGTGAGGGCGGCGAGCTGGCCGACCAGTACGCCGACACCGGTCGCGAGGACCGCGTAGCGGGAGGCGGCGAGGACCTCGCCGACCGAGATCCGGTGCCGGGCGAGCAGGAAGCCCGCCACCGCCACGACGGCGAGCTGGAGCAGCGGACCCACGGTGACCGCCTGGGCGGCCGCCCGGCCCTGCACCCGCCACATCCGGTGCCCCGCGCGGCCCAGTGCGGGCAGCGGTCGCAGGACCCGGGCCGTCTCCCGGTCCTGGAGACCGGCCGCCGCGATGGTCCGCCGGCCGTCGACCGCCTCCGCCAGCGCGCTCGCGATCCGGCCCTGTTCCCGCTGGTACTCGGCCACGCACGCCGAGGTGTCCCGGGTGAACGCCCGCAGCAGCAGGGCGAGTACGGGTGCCCCGGCCAGGAAGACGGCCGCCAGCCACGGATCGACGAGGCCGAGCGCGACCACGCCCCCGACCGGACCGGCGAGCGCGGCCAGCAGCGCGGCGAGCGCGGCGGGCCCGGTGCCGGCCTGCGCCGCGTTCCCGACCAGCCGGGCGAGCAGGTCCCCGGCGCCGAACCGGGTCAGCGCGCGCGGCCCGAGGGCCAGCACATGCGCGGTCACCCCGCTGCGCAGCCCGGCCGTGGCCCGTGCGTCGACGGTCCCGGCGAGCACGCTCGCGCAGGCGTCCAGCAGGGCCAGCAGCAGCACCAGGGCGGCGGCCCGGCCCACCCAGCCGGCGGCCGGGGCGCCCGCCAGCAGCAGGTCCAGGGTCCGGCCCAGCACGGCGGGCAGCAGCAGCGCCGCCGCCGTGCCGGCCGTACTCAGCACGCACAGGACGGCACAGCGCACCCCGGCGTGACGCAGGGCGGTGCGCGAAAGGTCAGGGGGAGGTGAAGGGGCCGGTGCTGGTGCGGGTGCTGTCATCGGGCGCGGGCCTCGCCTCGGTGGACGGCTTCCGGCGAAGGCCCCGGACGGACCCCCTCCCGCAGGAGAGGGCCGCCCGGAGCCGGGTTCGCCGTGCAGGTCAGAGACAGAGCAGGACGCTCGCCGCCGAAACACACGACAGGAGGCTCACCGTGCTGGCGCCGCCGCCGTCGTGACGCTCTTCGGACTCCAGGGTCTGCAGGTCGAGAAGGGCCATAGCGTGTCCTTTCCGGGGACCGAGCGGTCCCCCCGGTGTTGTCGGGGACGGGGTGGTGCCACGGCTCCGTCAGTGTGCGGAGCCGCGTGCGGGGGCCGCCGGTGGCGGCGGGAGGAACGGCAGGTGCGCGGCGCGGCCGCCGTCGAGGGCGGCGGTCAGCGCCAGCAGGCACCCGGCGGTTCCGGTACCGAGGTCCATGGAGAGCCGCATCATCTGGTGCCCGGGGAAGGCGAGTTGGCCCTGGTAGGCCATCGCGAACCAGCCGAGCCCGTCGACCTGGGCGGCGAGCCGTACCGGGTCGGCACCGGTGCGGGCGAGGTGCAGGATCATCCCGGCGCGGCCCTGGAAGAGGCCGGGCTGGGCGTAGAAGCGTGCGGTGGCGGCCGTCAGGACCGCCGCGCGGGCCCGCTCGAAGGCCCCGCTCTCGTCGGTGCCGTGGGCGAGCCAGTCGTCGAGGACCAGCCCGATCCCCGCGCTGCCGTCGCCGAGGTAGGGGAGCGTGCGCCAGCCCTCGTCGACCTCCAGACCGCCGCCCTTCTGCACCACGCAGCGGTCCAGGTCCCGGCGCAGCGCCTCGCCGGCCGCGGCCAACAGGGCCGGCTCGCCGGTCCGTTCGTACCGCCGCAGCAGGAACAGCGCGGGCCCGGTCGCGCCCCGCAGCAGCCCGGCGCGCCGCCCGGGCGTGTCCGGGAGCGGTTCGGCGAGCCGTCGCAGGAGGATCTCGGCGGCCTCCGCGGCCCGCTCGCGCAGCTCCGGCTCCCCGGCCGAGTCGGCGAGGGCGTCAAGGACCAGGCCCAGACCGGCCAGGCCGCCGTGCAGGTCGGAGGAGAGGTGGCGCCAGTTCTCCCGGAGGATCCCCGCCACCAGGTCCAGGGCGCGTTGCCGGTGGCCGAGCCCGTCCAGGACGTGGGCGACGCCCGCGAGACCGTCGTACAGGCCGAGCGGGGTGCCGGGCGGCGGCGGTGCGGTGTGGTCGAGCAGCCAGCGCTCGCCCTCGTCGTAGCGTTCGGCGCCCGCCCGGTCCAGGGCGTACAGCACACCGGCCGCGCCGTGCGCGAGGCCGAGTCCGCCGCCGTCGCCGAACTGGGCGATGTCACCCGGGAAGAGCCGGTCGTCGCGCTCGGGGGTGGCGGAGGCGAGGATCGCCTTGACCATCGAGTCGCGGCTGTGCGGCCAGTCCGCCGGTACGACGGGACGCGCGGCCGGGGTGCCCCGGGTGATCTCCGCGACCGCCTCGTCCAGGAAGGCCCGCGGCACGTCGGGGAACTGCCCGGCGATCACGTCCGCGAGATGGGCCGCCTTGCCCCGGTCGACGACGAACAGGGTGGTGACCGGCAGGAACAGGGCCAGTCGCAGACAGGCGAGCGCGTACCGGTCGACGTCGACGCCCCTGCGGTCCGGCGGGGCGAAGAAGCCGGGGTGGGCGACGACCTGACGGCCGTTCTCCTCGACGGGCGCGGCCGCCTCGAAGTCGATGAGGAACACCGACTCCTCGTCCGGCCCGACCATGATGTTGAAGACATGCAGGTCGTTGAAGACGATTCCGCGCTCGTGCACCGCCTCGACGGCCGCCGTCACCCTCCGGTGGATGCGCAGCGCCCACTCCGTGTAGGCGCGCACGGCCGCCGGATCCGGGTCCGGGGTGAGCAGCGGATGCCGTTCGGCGAAGAAGGCGTTGAGCGGGCGGCCCTCCAGGAAGTCCATCACCAGGAACCGGTGGTCGCCCAGCGTGAACCAGTCCCGGACCTCGGGTACCACCCCGGTGCCGGCCGCCGCCTCCAGCGCGGCTTTTTCCCGGGCGAGCCGGGCGACGGCGTCGGCGCCGTCGGCCGCGAGCCCCGCGTGCGGCCGCCCCTCCTTGAGCACCACCCGCCGCCCGTCCCGCGTGTCGGTCCCGGCGTACACCCCGCCGCCGTTGGAGAAGTGCAGCGCCTTCTCGATCCGGTACGGCAGCTCGCCTACCGTGGTGGCGTCCCGGGCCGCCAGCTGTGGCCGCAGGAACTCCGGGAGCGTCACCCACTGAGGCACCTGGAAGGAGGGCGCCCGCCGGTCCGGCACCAGCCTGCCCGCGCCGTCCCGCACCGCCGTCACCAGCGAACCGCGCTCGTCGACGACGTACGTGCGCGCGAACGCCCCGTAGCGGACGTACAGCGGCCCCTCGTGCCAGCGCAGATCGGTCAGGATGTACGGGCCCTCGAAGCCCTCCAGGAGCGCGCCCAGTTCGCGCAGCACCTCCTGCAGCCGGTCCTCGTCGGCCGGGTAGACCGTCACGAACTTGCCGCTGGTGTCGCGGCCCGCGTACTTGGCGTTGCGCAGATGCAGCAGATGCGGTCCCGGAACGAACTTGAACGGGATACGGCGCGGCACGCAGTAGTCCCACACGATCGCGGCGATCCGCTCCGCGTTGCCCCGGATCGCCGAGGAGTGGATCTTCCAGCCCTGGGCCGGCGACGGCAGCGGCGCACCGTCCGGACCCACCGGCGTCATGGTCAGCCAGTCCCCGGAGCGCGCCGCGTGCCAGCCCTCCGGCACCGCGCGACGCGCCGTCGCGAACAGCGGCTGCGTCTGCGGCCCGCCCGTCCCGAGCCGGTCGGGCGTGTCGTAGAAATGCCCGTCGGCGAGCGCGTACACCTCGTACCGCCTGTCCATCCGCCTCCCCCTCCGTGGCCCGGCCCCGACACTCGCAGGCGCCGCACGGTCGCGGACAGTCATGTCTGTCACGAGGTCACCGTGCGGAACGCACGGGTCAAGACATGTTCGGTACCTTTCGAGCGCGACGGACCCTCAGCCTCCACGGAACGGTCACAGGGGCTGCGCAGACGCCTCATAAGCGCTGTAATGGCGGCGTGGTCAGTGAGGGCGCCGCGGTACGCGGAATCAGAACGGAGCGCGCCGAAATAGCCCTCGAAACGCTCACGGGCGGTCCCGGCGCACCCGACCGGCTCCGGCGTGTCCTCGAACAGGCGCTGGTGTTCGCCGGCGCCGCGTTCGCCGGGGTGTACACACCCGGCGACGACGGAACCGTGCTGCGACTGGCCGAGTCGGCCGGAGCGCCCCGCACCTTCTTCGGCCTGCGTGACTCCTACCCGGCCGTGGGGAGGTCCCCGGTCGCCGAGGCCTACGGCGCCGGGCGGCCCGTCTGGCTGGCGCCCGAGGAACTGGCCGACTGCCCGGAGGCACGGCGGACCCCGTCCCAGGAGTTCTCGCTGGCGGTCCTGCCGGTGCCCGGCCGTGCCGGACTCCTGGTCGTGGTCAGCGAACGGGACGGCGGGTTCGGCTCCGAGGACCGTGCCTGCCTGGAACTGGTCGTCGACGCGATCGCTCTGCCCGCCCCGCTCCCCACCATCTCCGACACCGGCGAACTGCCCGCCGACGCGTTCAGCCTCGCCATGGACACCGGCCGGATCGAGGTCGGCGACGCCATCCTCGGCCTCTTCGACATGGGCCGGGACGAGTTCGACGGCAAGGTCGAGACACTGCTGGGCCGTACCCTGCCCGAGGATGTGCCCGCCCTGATGTCCGTGGTCGAGGCCGACCACATGTCCATCGGCGACCGCGAGCTGGAGTTCCGGATCCTGGAGCCCTCAGGCTCGCCCAAGTGGCTGCGGCTGCGCGGCCGCATGGTGCCGGGCGCCGAGGGGCGCCCCGCCCGGCTGGCCGGCACCGTCGCCGACGCCTCCACGCTCCGCTCCGACGTCACCGACGTGGCCCGGGTACAGCGGCTCGCCGCCGCGCTGGCCACCGCCGGCACGGTCAAGGACGTCAGCCAGGCCGTCGTCACCGCCCTGCGCGGGCCGCTCAAGGCCGACCGTATCGCCTTGGCCGAACTGGAGAACGAGCGCCTGGTCGTCACCGTCCTGGACCCGCCCGACGCCGAGGCCTGGCCCGAGCTGTGGCGCAGCGAATGGCGCACCGAATGGCCGGACGCGCCGGTGCGCGCCATGCCCACCCTGGCCGCCGCCCTGCGCGAGGGCCGCCCCCGGATCTGGCCCGTCACGACCGCCCTGGAACCCGCCCTCGCCGAGGTGGGCCCCGGTGGCCTCGCCGTGCTCCCGCTGCCCGCCGGCGGCCGGATGGCCGGTGCCTGTCTGATCGGCTGGGACAGCCCGCACGAGTTCGGCCCCGACGAACGCGCCCTGCTCACCGCCGCCGCCGGCCTCGCCGGGCAGGCCCTGATGCGCGCCCACGCCTTCGACGCCGAGCACGAACTGGTCGGCATGCTCCAGCGCGCCCTGCTGCCCCGCCGGCTGCCCCGGCTGCCCGGCGCGGTCGCCGTCGCCCGCTATCTGCCCCCCACCGAGGGTCTGGAGGTGGGCGGCGACTGGTACGACGTGATCCCGCTGATCGACAACCACGTGGCGCTGGTCATCGGCGACGTCCAGGGCCACAGTGCCGCGGCCGCCACCCTGATGGGCCAGATGCGCACCGCGCTGCGCGCCTACGCGGCCGAGGGGCACACCCCCGACGTGGTCGTCTCGCACGCCAACCGGCTCCTCATGGACATGGAGAGCGACCTCTTCGCCACCTGCTGCTACGTCGACGTCGACATGGAGGCCGGCACCGCCTGGTGCGTGCGCGCCGGGCATCTGCAGCCGGTCCTGCGTCACCCGGACGGCACCACCGAGGTCGCCCGGACCGAGGGCGGCCCCCCGCTCGGCGTGGTGGCCCGGGCCGACTTCCCCATGACCCAGCTCAGCCTGAGCCCGGGCACCCTGCTCGCGCTCACCACCGACGGTCTGGTCGAGTCCCCCGACACCGACATCGACGACGGCATGGAGCGGTTCGCCCGTGCCCTCGGCGCCTCCGACCCCGGCCACCTCGGGCTGGTCGCCGACGGCCTGCTCGGCAACGCGCACCGAACCGACGACGTCGCTCTGCTGCTGATGCGCTACGACGGCATGGCCGTGCGCCCGCTGCGGGAGAGCTGGACGGTGTGGCGGGTCCCGGAGGCGGCCCGGCACGCCCGCCGCTTCAGCCGCCGCACCCTGCGTTCCTGGGGCGTCACCGACGACGCCATGGACGCGGGCCTGCTGGTGGTCTCCGAGCTCGTCACCAACGCCCTGATCCACACCGACGGCCCGGTCCGGCTGGATCTGACCCTGGTCGACCACCGGCTGCGGATCGCCGTCGCCGACGGCTCGCCGCGCAGCCCGGTCAAACCCGCGAGCATCGGCTGGGAGGCCACCGGCGGGCGCGGCATCCTGCTCGTGGAGGCCGTGTCGGCCGCCTGGGGGACCGTGCCGGTCAGCGGCGGCAAGCAGGTGTGGGCGGACCTCGTCCTGGAGGACTGACGGCAGGACTGAGGGTCACCCGGGCGGGTACCCGGCCGTCTCGGGAGGCGAGGTGCGGCGACCGTCCTTAATGTCCTTGATGTGGCACACACCTTCGACGAACTCGTGGCGAAGCACCGCGCGGCCGACGCGGCCCACGACAAGGTCCTGGAACTGCGGGACGCCTACGGGCCGCCGGCCCTGCAGCAGCCGGGCGGCGCCCAGTCCGAGACCTACGAGACCGCCCTGCGCGCCTGGCGCGACCTGGCCCGCGACGAACTGACCGCGGTGAGCGAGTACGCCCGCGACGAGGGTCGGCCGCGGTCCGAGGTCGAGGCAGAGGTGGAACGGGCGGCGGGATGGCCGGAGGACTCCTGAACCACGGTCGGACGGGCACCGAAAGCACCGGGCAAAGCGGGCGGGAAGCCGCTACCCGGCACTCGTAATCACGTGACATCCATACCAAAGCCTTACTGTCGTAACCAGTCGGGAAAACAGAAGAACGTCTCAATCGGATGTTCACCTATAAGCTGTTGCGAATGAAGGCTTTGGTGCTATCCGGCGGTGCCGGAACCCGGTTGCGGCCGATCACCCACACATCGGCGAAACAGCTTGTACCGGTGGCGAACAAACCCGTGCTGTTCTACGGGCTGGAATCCCTCGCCGCCGCGGGAGTCACCGAGGTGGGGATGATCGTCGGCGACACCGCCGCCGAGATCGAGGAAGCGGTCGGCGACGGTTCGAAGTTCGGCCTGGACGTCACCTACATCCCCCAGGAACGTCCGCTGGGTCTGGCCCACGCGGTGCTGATCGCGCGGGACTTCCTCGGTGACGACGACTTCGTCATGTACCTCGGCGACAACTTCATCGTCGGCGGCATCCGCGGACTGGTCGACGAGTTCCGCGAGACCCGTCCCGACGCGCAGATCCTCCTCACGCATGTGCCCAACCCGCGGGCCTTCGGCGTCGCCGAACTCGACGCCGACGGCCAGGTGGTCGGCCTGGAGGAGAAGCCGCAGGAGCCCAAGAGCGACCTCGCCCTGGTCGGCGTCTACCTGTTCACGCCGGCCATCCACGACGCCGTGCGCGCCATCAAGCCGTCCTGGCGCGGCGAGCTGGAGATCACCCACGCCATCCAGCACCTCATCGACCAGCGCGCCGACGTGCGCTCCACGGTGATCAAGGGCTACTGGAAGGACACCGGCAACGTCGTCGACATGCTGGAGGTCAACCGGACCGTCCTGGAGGCCATGGAGCCGCGTATCGACGGCGAGGTCGACGAGGCCAGCCAGATCGTCGGCCGGGTGGTCGTCGAGGCGGGCGCCCGGGTCACCAACTCGCGGATCGTCGGCCCGGCCGTGATCGGCGCCGGGACCGTCGTCGGCGACTCGTACGTGGGCCCCTTCACGTCGGTCGCCGAGAACTGCCGGATCACCGAGAGTGAGCTGGAGTTCTCCATAGTGCTGCGGGACTCCTCCATCGACGGGGTGGGCAGGATCGAGTCCTCGCTGATCGGCCGGCATGTCGAGGTCACCCCGGCAACCGGCACCCCCAGCGCCCACCGCCTCGTCCTCGGAGACCACAGCAAGGTGCAGATCCGTTCATGAATCTCCTCGTCACCGGCGCGGCCGGGTTCATCGGCTCCACGTACGTCCGCGGCCTGCTCGCCGACGGCGCCCCCGACGCGCCGCACATCACCGTGCTGGACAAGCTCACCTACGCGGGCACCCTGACCAACCTGCCCGAGTCACATCCCCGCCTGACCTTCGTGCAGGGCGACATCTGCGACGCCGAACTGGTCGACCGGCTCATGGCCGAGGCCGACCAGGTGGTGCACTTCGCCGCCGAGTCGCACGTGGACCGCTCCATCGACGGCGCCGGCGCGTTCGTCCGCACCAACGTGGTCGGCACCCAGACCCTCCTCGACGCGGCCCTGCGGCACGGCGTCGGCCCGTTCGTGCACGTCTCCACCGACGAGGTCTACGGCTCCATCGAGACCGGCTCCTGGCCCGAGACCCACCCGCTCCAGCCGAACTCGCCGTACTCCGCCTCCAAGGCCTCCTCCGACCTGCTCGCGCTGGCCTTCCACCGCACCCACGGCCTGGACGTCCGCGTCACCCGCTGCTCCAACAACTACGGGCCGCACCAGTTCCCCGAGAAGGTCATCCCGCTCTTCGTGAGCAACCTCCTCGACGGCAAGAACGTGCCGCTCTACGGCGACGGCAGCAACGTCCGCGACTGGCTGCACGTCGAGGACCACTGCCAGGGCATCGACCTGGTCCGCACCGGCGGCCGGGCCGGCGAGGTCTACAACATCGGCGGCGGCACCGAGCTCAGCAACAAGGAGCTCACCGGGCTGCTCCTGGAGGCCTGTGGCGCCGGCTGGGACCGCGTCGACCGCGTCGCCGACCGCAAGGGCCACGACCAGCGCTACTCCGTCGACTGGAGCAAGATCCACGACGAGCTGGGCTACACCCCCAAGCACGACTTCACCTCCGGCCTCGCCGACACCGTCGCCTGGTACCGCGACAACCGGGACTGGTGGGAGCCGCTGAAGGAGCGCGCCGCTCTCGAATCCCGCAAGGAGCAGGAGAAGCACTGATGAAGTGGCTCGTCGCCGGCGCGGGCGGAATGCTCGGCCACGACATGGTCGAGGAACTCACCCGCCGGGGTGCGGAGGTGGCGGCCCTCGGCCACACCGACCTCGACGTCACCAGCGCCGACTCGGTGGCGTCGGCACTCGCCGGGCACCGGCCCGACCTGGTGGTGAACTGCGCCGCGTACACGGCCGTCGACGACGCCGAGACCGACGAGGAGCGGGCCCTGCTGATCAACGGCGAGGGCCCGCGCCTGCTGGCCCGCGCCGCCGCCCGGCACGGCGCCCGCCTCGTCCAGGTCTCCACGGACTACGTCTTCGACGGCGACGCCCGCACCACCCCGTACCCCGAGGACCACCCCACCGACCCGCGCACCGCCTACGGCCGCACCAAGCTCGCGGGCGAGCGGGCCGTCCTGGAAGAACTCCCGGGCGCGAGCGCGGTGGTCCGCACGGCCTGGCTGTACGGCACGCATGGTAAGAATTTCGTGCGCACGATGATCGAGCTGGAGTCCCGCCGGGACACCCTCGACGTCGTCGACGACCAGCGCGGCCAGCCCACCTGGAGCGCCGACCTGGCCGCCCGGATCGCCGATCTCGGCCCCCGTCTCGGGCGGGACGACCGCGCGCACGGCGTCTTCCACGGCACCAGCTCGGGCGCGGCCACCTGGTACGAGCTGGCCCGGGAGGTGTTCCGTCTGCTCGGCGCCGACCCGGAGCGGGTACGCCCCACCACGAGTGCGGCGTTCGTCCGGCCGGCCCCCCGCCCCGCGTACAGCGTCCTCGGCCACGACCGGTGGGCCGAGGTCGGTCTGGAGCCACCGCGGGACTGGCGTCAGGCCCTGGCGGAGGGGCTGCCGCACATCCGCAAGGAGATGTCCGCATAAGGCACTTCGCACCTGCCCGCCGCAGAGCGGCCGAGGGCTCACCGAGCTGGTCGGCCGCCCTGCGGTGTGCGGAAGTGCCGGAGCCCGCCGGGCCTTTTTCGCAGGCCGTCGCGTTAGCCCCTTGTGGATGGCACCGGTTCACTACGATGATGCTTTGAATGTCTTATGGGTCGGGTAGGGAAAGGATTTGCCCCGCGATGTCGATGCGAGCGACCGTGAAGTCCGTACTGGGTGAGAAGAATGTGCGGGTCCTGCGACGACTGAAGCGGCGCTTGTCCGCCCAGCCGGCCAAACCGGCCAAGCCGACGGGGTTGGACGCGATCTCCGGTGATCTCAACAAACTCGCCCAGCACTTCAAGACGGACAAGTGGGGAATACACCGCTACACCCAGCACTACCAGCGCCATCTCGGGCACCTGAAGAACGACTCGTTCAACCTGCTGGAAATCGGCATCGGCGGCTACAACAGGGCAGGTCAGGGCGGTGCCTCGCTGCGCATGTGGAAGCAGTTCTTCCCGAAGGCGCGGATTTTCGGAATGGACATCCAGGACAAGTCATTTGTCGACGAGGACCGCATCACGACGTTCATCGGAGACCAGTCCGATCCGTCGTCGCTGAACGCCGTCGTCGACAAGATCGGTGAGCTGGACGTCATCATCGACGACGGCAGTCACCGTAGTCCGCATGTGCTCACGACGTTCGCCACCCTCTTCCCCCGGCTCAAGGACGGTGGCATCTACATCGTCGAGGACACCCAGTCGTCGTACTGGCCCGAATGGCAGGGCAGCGAGGATCTCGACGCCGCGCACACCAGTATGGGGATGCTGAAGCGGCTGACCGACGGCCTGAATTACGAAGAATTCGTGACCGAGAACTACCAGCCGACGTACACGGACCTCAATATCGTCGGCGTGCACTTCTACCACAACCTGGTGATCATCGAAAAAGGCAGGAATGCCGAGGGCAGCAACAAGCGGAGCGCGCTGAAGCAGCGCTACGCCAAGTCCTGACACCGCTCACCCGAGGGGGGCCGAGCCACGGCTCGGCCCCCCTCGGGGCGTGTTCAGGCCCGCAACTGCTCGTAGTACGCCAGGCAGTCCGCGTAGGTGGGCAGCAGCCCCGACGCTTCCGCCTCGGCCAGGGTGGGTGCCTCGGCGTCCTTCTCCGACAGCACCGGCTCCAGGCCCTCGGGCCACTCGATGCCCAGCGCGGGGTCGAGCGGGTCGATGCCGTGCTCACGGCCCGGCGCGTACCCGGCCGAGCACAGGTACACCACGGTCGCGTCGTCGGTCAGCGCCATGAACGCATGGCCGAGGCCCTCCGCCAGGAACACGGCGTGCCGGTTGTCCTCGTCCAGCCGGACCGCCTCCCAGCGGCCGAAGGTGGGGGAGCCCACCCGGATGTCCACGATCACGTCCAGCACGGCCCCGCGCACGCACTTGACGTACTTGGACTGACTCGGCGGCACGTCGGCGAAGTGGATGCCACGCAGCACGCCCCGCCGGGAGACCGAGCAGTTGGCCTGCGCGAGGTCGAGGTCGTAGCCGAGGGCCTCGCGGAACTCCCCGGCCCTGAACCACTCGTGGAAGCTGCCCCGGTCGTCGGGGAAGACCTTGGGTTCCTGGACCCAGGCGCCTTCGATGCTCAGCGGTCGCACTGTTCCTACTTGCCTTCCTGTCGTGCGGGCCTCGGCCCCCGGCCCAGGGCCCTGCTCAGTGCCCGGCGCACCGGCATCGGAAGCCTGCGGGCCAGCTGACGGCCGGTGCTCGGCTCCGGCGTGTAAACGGTCCCGGGCGCGGCGAACGGGGGCTTGTTCGGGGCCCTCCTGACCACCTTCAGGCCCTTGGCGGAGCTGCGGACGACGAGCGGCGGCGCGAAGAAACGCGGCTCGGTGGCGT
Organism: Streptomyces sp. NPDC007157; assembly: GCF_040634235.1. Taxonomy (NCBI): domain Bacteria; kingdom Bacillati; phylum Actinomycetota; class Actinomycetes; order Kitasatosporales; family Streptomycetaceae; genus Streptomyces; species Streptomyces sp. NPDC007157. The sequence goes on along the minus strand of NZ_JBEYFE010000003.1, from coordinate 518,300 downwards.
CCGCGACCAGGCACAGGGCGAGCCGCCAGGCGCCCTTGTGCAGCGAGCGCACCGGCAGCGGAGCGTCCAGCACCGCTGAGCCGTCCCCGGCGGGCGTCAGCAGGGCCGGCACCTCCAGCACCTCCGTGGCGCGGTTGGGGCCGGTCAGCCGCACCGACGCCTTGACGTCACCGGCGACGTGGCACGGCAGCACCGCGCGCAGCCGGTCACCGGCGACCGTGAAGTCCGCAGGCGTGAGCGCGCCGAAGCCGAGCCGCTTGCCGGCGAGGTCGACGTCCAGGGCGAAGGTGTCCTTCACCGTCCAGTACGGCAGCACCCGGTGGCCCCCGACGACACCCGGGACCGGCATCGCGGGGAGGGGCTCCGCGGACACCGGGAACAGGCGGCACTCCCGGGTCCAGCCGCCGATGGTCAGCCGGGCGACCGCGTCCCACAGCCCGGACGGCAGCGGGACGCCGCCGGCGGCGGTGGCCGGGTCCACGGTGGCGGTGGCCTTCACGACCAGGCGGACGCGGCCGGGTTCGCCCTCGACGGGGACGGTCTCGCGGGTGATCTCGATCGGCTGGAAGAACTGTGCGGAGGTCTCGCGCTCGCGCATCATCAGGTCGGCCTTGGCCTTGCCGAAGCGGGCGGTGACGCCACGCTCCAGCCATGCGATGGCGTCGGCGGCGGTCTCCGGGGGGCCGTCGAGCGGGACGGCGGTGGTGTCGGCCGGGTAGGTCCTGGGCGCGCCGTCGGCGCTGTACTCGGCGCTGAAGCCGATCTTCAGGGCGCCGCCGTCCCAGGCGACGCTCTCCAGCGTCGCCGAGGGGGTGAAGGACGCCTCCCACTCGGCGACGGCCAGCACGTCCTCGTAGCGGCCGGCGCCGGCCAGCTCGGTGACCACCCGGTGGGCCGGCTCCAGCAGGGCGAAGACGGAGGGGCCCATGCGTTCGGCGATCACCTTGTGGATCTCGTCGAAGAGCTCCCTGCGGTAGTCGTCCGGCAGCTTGAGGAACCGCTGGCCGCGCAGCCGCTCGCCCATCTCGTTGCGCAGCCAGCGACGGAACATCCGGTCGCGCCTGGCGCCGGGCTCGGTGTAGCGCTCGACGACGTCGAGGGCCTCACGGAGGTTCGCGAAGTAGCCGACCGGGTCGAAGCGCTGGAAGCCGGCGTTGGAGGCGTCGTCGCGCTTGATGTGGTAGTAGCAGACGTAGTCGCCGAGCACGGAGATGTTCGACGCGCGCAGGTACGCCTCGGCGACGAAGACATGGTCCTCAAGGCGTCGGCGGCCCTCGGGGAAACGCAGCCCGATACGGTCCAGGAAGGACCGGCGCAGCATCTTGTGCGGGGTCAGGCTGTCCATCAGCGGGGCGTTCTCGATGGTGGCCCGCGGGCGGTTGTGGCGGAACAGCTCCACCGGCACCGGGCGGCCCTTGCCGGCCATCTTGCCGATGATCAGGTCGGCCTCGTTCTCGACGCCGTAGTCGTACATCCGCTCCAGGGCTTCGTCGCCGAGGAAGTCGTCGTTGTCGACGAACATCACGAACTCGCCCTTGGAGGCGGCGATGCCGACGTTGCGGGGCTTGCCGGACCAGCCGGAGGGCTCCTGGTGGATGACGTGGATGTGCGGGTGCTCGGCGGCGAGCGCGTCGAGCCGGGCCGGGGTGCCGTCACTGGAGCCGTCGTTCACGAAGATCACTTCGTACTCGTCGCGCGGCAGCGACTGCCGCAGCACCGAGGCGATGCAGTCCTCGATGTAAGGCCCAGGATTGTAGACAGGGACGACAACACTGACCTTGACCGGCATCCGGTTTCCTAGCCCCCTGGATAGGCCGTCCGTTCTTCTGGACAGCACGTACTTGTGGCCGAATGCTAACCCGGTCCTGCCCTCAAGTGTGTCTCATCCCTTGGTCAAGACCGGGTCGTCAAGGGTCAGCTGTGCGTCAAATTGCCTGCTCAGCCGTGAGTCTTGGCGAGCAGCTCCAGGACCTCGGCCGTACTGCCGGATTCGCCGAGCCGCGGGAAGATCCGCTCCACGCTGCCGCGGTGCGCCTCCGGGTCGGCGTCGGCCATGGCGTCCGTGGCCAGCGTCACGTGGTAGCCGTGGGCATAGGCGTCACGGGCGGTGGACTCCACGCCGATGCTGGTGGCGATGCCGGTCAGGACGATCTGGGTGACGCCCCGGCGGCGCAGCTGGACGTCCAGACCGGTGCCGTGGAAGGCGCTCCAGTTGTGCTTGGTGATGTGGATGTCGCCGTCGTGGCCGGAGAGCTCGTCGACGACGATGTCCCAGCCCTCCGGGAAGGCGAGACCGCGGGGCTGGCGCTCGGTGCGGCCCGGGACGGCGTCGGCGCCGTCGGCGGCGAAGGACACCCGGACCAGGACCACGGGCAGGTTCTGGGCGCGGAAGGCGTCGGCGAGCTCGACGCTGCGGGCCACCACCTCGGCTCCGGAGTACGGCTGGGTGGGCATGCCCACGATGCCCTGCTGGAGGTCGATGACGACGAGGGCGGTACGCGGGTCGAGGGTGCTCAAAGACATGGGGTGGATCAGGCCTTTCGGGGGGCTTGACGGGGTTGGGGGGTGAGCCGGGCCAGGGAACGGTCCGGCAGGGTGATCGCCAGCAGCAGTGCGGAGCCGACGAGCATGAACAGGGCCAGGCCGTGCAGCCCGCCCGTGTCGGCGCGGTGCGGGAAGAACGCCGCGGTGGCGGCGGAGGCACCCAGCGCGCCGAGGTACATGAAGGTGCGCAGCAGCCCGGCGGCGGAGCCGATCTGCTCGGGGTCGGCCTGCCGGTAGAGCGCGTTCTGCGCGGCGAGGCCGAGGAGGCCCTGCGGTATGCCCAGCAGCATTCCGGTGGCGAGCAGCACCCAGACCGGGCTGTGGGCGTCGAACAGCAGCAGCGCCGCGCAGCCCGCGATCTGCAGCACGGAGCCGGTCAGCAGCTTGGCGCGGATCGCCTCGCGGCGGCCGGTGAGCGTGGCGACGACCAGCGCGGCGCCCGACAGCGGCAGCAGCACGAGCCCCGCGGTGGAGGCGCTGAGCCCGCGGCCCTCCTCCAGCCACTGCGTGTAGCCGTACAGGAAGGCGTAGGAGGTGACGTTGCCGAGGAACTGCCGTACATAGGTGGCGATGAGCGGGCCGTTGCCGCCGAGGACGCGCAGGTCGACGAACGGGTCAGGGACGCGCAGTTCCCGGGCCGCGAAGGCGGCGGCCGCGAGGAGGGTCAGGGCCGGCAGGTACCAGCGCTCCGGCCGCGGGTCCATCAGGAAGAGCATCAGGGAGACCAGCAGGGCGGCGAAGAGGGCCATGCCGGGAAGGTCCATGCGCTGGCGCCGTTCGGCGGGTTCGGCCTTCGGCAGCCACAGCACGCCCAGGACCAGACAGGCCGCCGAGAGCGGCACGTTCACGGTGAACACCAGGTGCCAGCCGCCGGCGCCGATCAGCAGCCCGCCCAGCGTCGGGCCGATCACGGCCACGGTCTGCGCGGACACGGCGAGCGCGGTGAGCACCCCGGCCGGGCTGTCCCGCCCGGTGCGTTCGGCCTCGCTCCGGGTCAGCCGCATCGCCGCCGGGAACGCCGCCGACGTGCCGAAGCCGAGCAGCACCCGGGAGGCGATCAGCACGCCCAGCGAGGGCGCCAGCGCGCCCATCAGTCCGGCGACGCCCACCAGGGCCGTGGCGGCGAGGTAGAGCCGGCGCGGCCCGTACATGTCCACCAGCCGCCCGATCACCGGCTGGCCCACGGCCGTCGCCAGGTAGAGCGCGGAGACCAGCCACACCGTCTCGGCGGGCGGGGCCCCGAAGGCGATGCCGATCGGCACCAGGGCCACGGCGATCATCGAGGAGTTGATCGGGTTCAGTACGGAACCCAGGATCATCGGCGCGATCAGCCGCCGGTCGAAACCCGCGGGTGCCGGGCGGGTGTCCTGGGGGGCGCGTCCGGTGAGCCTCGGTATCACGGCCGGGAGAGCCGTTCCAGCAGCTCGAACGCGGTGAGCATGGTCTGGCGCTCCTCCTCGGTGTAGCGCTCCTGGAAGGCGCGGGCCAGCCACTCGTCGCGCACCTGCCGGTTGCCCTCGACCCGGGCCTGCCCGGCCTCGGTGAGGGTGACCAGCTGGCGGCGGCCGTCTGTGGGGTCGGGGCTGCGGCGGATCAGCCCCTGCTGGTCCAGGGCGGCCAGCGTGGTCGCCATCGACTGCGGCCGTACCCCCTCCGCGGAGGCCAGCGCGCTGGCCGTGGCGGCGCCGTGCTTGGAGACCAGGGTGAGCGCCGACTCCTGGGACGGAGTGAGGTCCGCGTCCTGGGCGACCTCCCGGATACGGCGGCGCAGTCTGCTGAACACCACGCGCAGGTCGCGCGCCGTGCGGGTCGCGGAGTCCGAGATCTGAACCATGCGGGCCACCCTAGGACCGTCAGCGAAAACTGTCCAGTCGGAACTGTTAAGTTCTGGCTGAAGATCTCGTGCGGTCGTTAGGCTGGCCAGGTGCGCCTGCTCCTCACCTCCGACACGCACCTCCCGGTGCGCGCCAAGCGGCTCCCGGACCGACTCCTCGCCGAACTTCCGCGCGCGGACGTCGTCCTCCACGCCGGCGACTGGGTCGACGAGGCCACCCTCGACCTGCTGGAGAGCCGCAGCCGCCGGCTGATCGCGGTCCACGGCAACAACGACGGCCCCGGCCTGCGCGCCCGGCTCCCCGAAGTCGCCTACGCCGACCTGGGCGGCCTGCGCTTCGGGGTGATCCACGAGACCGGCCCCGCCCAGGGCCGCGAGGCCCGCTGCGCCGCCCGCTTCCCGGACCTGGACGTCCTGGTCTTCGGGCACAGCCACATCCCCTGGGACACCACTGCCCCGGCCGGCCTGCGCCTCCTCAACCCCGGCTCGCCCACCGACCGCCGCCGCCAGCCGCACTGCACCTACCTCACCGCGACGGTCGCCGACGGTGCGTTGACGGAGGTGACCCTCCACCGGCTGCCGCCGCGCTGACGGCACGTCGACGGGGCGCGCGGACGATCTCCGACTCCGGCATACCCGATGCCGTTCCCGCGGGCTGAACCGGCCGGAACGCCGTGGACCACGCCGGTGCCGGAGAGCGATCCGACCGTCAGGGGGCGATCCCCACCCCGTCGATCCTGCTCCACCGCTTCTCCTGCGCCGCCGTCATGGCGGGCCAGCGCAGTCCGCCCGGCCGCGGTCGGACCCGGGAGGCGTAGGAGGCGGGGCGGAAGTCCGGGTCGTAGAAGCAGCCCGTGGCGTAGGTCCGGTCGAACGCGGCGCACGAGCCTGTGATCGACCTGGGCGTCGGCTTCCGGCCCGTGCGCACCCAACCGTCCAGCGCCGCGATCGAGTTGGCGTACTCCGCGTCGCTGAGCGCACTGTGCTCGGACTCGTGGGTGAACGTCTGCACCAGGTAACGGTCCCGGTGCGCACCGCGCAGGGTGGCCCGGTAGGCCGCCTCGTGCTCCACGAACGCCGTCGGATCGTCGATCGCGTGAAGCGTGAGCACCGGGATCGACACCTTGCCGGTGAGATCGCTGTCGTAGGACAGGTCGCGGAGCGCCGTCGGATCGGCGGTGAACCGCTCGACCCCGGCGTTGAGCGCCTTGTCGTCGTGCGACCCCGAATACCGGACGCCCTGGTCGGAGAACGGGTTCCGGCCGCCGAGCCGGTCGCGCACGATGTCCCGGAACGTGAAGACCGCGAACCGCAGATGCGACTCCAGGGTGCGCTCGGGAACGCCCGTGACGGCGAGGATGTCGTCGAGGTTGCGCTGCTGCAGGGCGGTGCGTTCCTGCGGGGCCGAGGCGTAGCCCGTGCACTCCTGGAGCCGGGCGCGCAGTCCGGCCGTCGTCAGCGTCGAGTCCGCGCGCAGCCCCTGCCACAGCGGGTACTGGGGTTCGGTCGGCCGGGGCATGTTGTGGCAGTAGTACTGGTAGACGACGCGGAGGTCGACGCGGTAGTCGTAGCCCCGGGACCCGCCGCCGAGGACACCGCTGGTGAGCAGTGCCCCGTCGTACGGTCCGCCCCGCCTGCCGTACACCTCGACGACCTTGGCGGCGACGTCCCCGCCCCAGGACTGGCCGTGCACATACGTCCGCCGCGGCTTCCCGAAGTTCTCGACGAACAGCCGGCGCACGTTCTCGGTGTCCTCGGCGGCCATCCGGGTGCCGTAGCCACCCCTGCGGTACGACGAACCAGCCCAGGCGTACCCCTCCTTCACCATCACCGACCAGCGGGCCAGGTCGTCGACGCTGCGCGCCGGGTCCGAGCCGGTGCCGAGGTCGGGGCCGCCGTGGGCGTGCACGACCAGGGAGCCGTTCCAGTGTTCGGGGACGGCGATGGCGTAATAGGCGCCGTGGGCGTCCTGGCCGGTGTAACAGGTGGCCTTGCCGTCGAGTTCCGCCGGGCACGAGACGGCGGCGGGCGGTGGTGTCGCCGCCTGCGCGGGAGGGGCGCCGGCGAAGGCGGCGGTGAGGGCCGCCGCCAGTGAGGCGAGCAGTCCGGTGCGCCGGCGGCTCGTCCGGCGGATCCGTGCGGGGGTTCTCGACCTGTCCAAGGCGCGGCTCCCTGTCCTCGTCGGCGCTCCTTCGCGCCGTCCGCGGCGATGCTAGGGAGGGGGCCGGGACCGAACCATGGCTCGGGCGTTGTGTTCATAGTGTTCGACGGACGGAGCACGGCATCGGTGTCCCACGCGGTGCCGCCGGCGCCGGCGTGCCGTCGCCACCGTGGGCACGGCGATCGCGGCGGCCCGTCCGGCCGCGGCGATCGCGGCGGCCCGTCCGGCCACCAAGCCCCGGCCGTACGCGGCGCGTGCCGTTCGACGTCGAGGAGCGCGTGCCAGGCGTCCTCGACCGGGACGGGGACGGTGAACTCGTGGGGGAGTTCCGTCATTCCACGTCTCCCGGCGGTCAGTGCACGGCGGCCGTGTGGATGGCCCCGGTGGTCGTCGTCAGGGGCGCTCCGCTGCCGCCCCAGCGCAGGGCGACGATCTCGGCGGCGACGGACACGGCGACCTCCTCGGGCGTACGGGCGCCGAGGTCGAGGCCGAGCGGTGAGCGCAGCCGGGACAGTTCGGCCCCGGTGAGCCCGGCCTCGGACAGCCGGGCGCGCCGCTCCTCGTGCGTCCTGCGGCTGCCCATCGCCCCGATGTAGGCGGCCGGTCGGCGCAACGCCTCCTCCAGCAGCGGCACGTCGAACTTCGGATCGTGGGTGAGGACGCAGATCACCGTGCGGTCGTCGGTCGCGGTGCCGCGCAGATAGCGGTGCGGCCAGTCCACGACCACCTCGACGGCGGCCGGGAAACGCTTGGGCGTGGCGAAGGCCGGGCGGGCGTCGCAGACGGTGACCCGGTAGCCGAGGAAGTCACCGATGCGGGCCACCGCCGCCGCGTAGTCGATCGCCCCGAAGACCAGCAGCCGCGGCGGCGGCGCGAACGACTCCAGGAACACCGTCACCGCGTCCTCGCGGCGCTCCCCGTGCGGGCCGTAGTGCCGCAGGGCCGAGGCGCCGAGCGCGAGTTCACCGCGCGCGTCCGCGGTGACGGCGACGTCGAGGCCGGTCGCGCCGAGCGTGCCGGCCGCCCGGCCCGGCCATACGGCGAGCGTGGCACCGCGCGGTGCGGGGCCGTCCACCACCGTGCCCACGGTCACCGGCTCACCCGCGGCCACCGACGCGGCCACCGCGCCGAACGCCGGGTCCGACGCGGCGGTCACCGGCCGCACCAGCAGGGTGATCTCGCCGCCGCAGGTCAGCCCCACCGCGAACGCGTCCTCGTCGCTGTAGCCGAAGGTCTCCAGCCGCGGTTCGCCACTCGCCACCACCTCCTGCGCCAGTTCGAACACGGCGCCCTCCACACAGCCCCCGGAGACGCTGCCGACCACCTCGTCGCCCGGCCCGACGGCCATGGCCGCGCCGGGCCCGCGCGGCGCGCTGCGGCTGACCGCGACCACCGTGGCCAGCCCGAACGGGATCCCGGCCGCGTGCCAGCCGGCCAGCGTCGGCAGAATCTCACGCACGTTCCGCTCCCTTCTGCGAAGCCGCGTCCGCCCGCGTCCCGCGTCCCGCGCACCACGGCCGCCGGCCGCTCCAGCGCCGCCGGGCCGTGTCCCTCGACGAAGGTGTCGACGCCGGGCAGTGCCGCCGCCATCCCGGCCGCCGGCGGTGCGTCACCGGGCACCGGGCCGTGTTTCGCGGGGGTTCGCCCACACCACATGGTGGGCCGGGGCGTGCGGCCGGCGCATCCGCTGTCCGAGCGGTCCGGGATCGCCGTGCTCCATGCCGTCCGAGAGCGGCACGACGATCGCGTCGCGCGCCGTCCCGCGCCGCCCCCCACCGGTTCAGGAACTGCGGTCGCCGACCTTGTCGGAGCGGACCGGCGGACCGGCGGACCGGAGGGGCGTCGGGGCGTCGGTGTCCGTCGGCGCCGCCTCCAGGTCGAGGACGCCGTCCACGTTCAGCTCGCCCGACGCGGATCACCCTGCGACCGGGCTCGGGAGGCGGCGAGCACTGCGGCGGGGCTGTCGTTGAACGTTAATCCATTGCCGTCGGGTCAGGTGCCCTGCTGCACTTCTCCCTGACCTGATGACCCGACGGCCCACCGAGAGGACCACCGATGCGCGCTGCGTGCATGTCCGCCCAGGAAGGAATCCCACCCATGCCGAAGGACATCACGCTCAGTGCATCTGCTCAATCTCGGAATTCTCGCGCATGTCGACGCAGGTAAGACCAGTCTGACCGAACGGCTGCTGCACGCGGCCGGGGTCATCGACGAGATCGGCAGTGTCGACGCCGGCAGCACCCGGACCGACACCCTCGCCCTGGAGCGGCAGCGCGGTATCACGATCAAGTCCGCGGTCGTGTCGTTCCCCCTCGACGGGGTGACCGTCAACCTCATCGACACCCCGGGGCACCCGGACTTCATCGCCGAGGTGGAACGGGTCCTCGGGGTGCTGGACGGCGCGGTCCTGGTCGTCTCGGCCGTGGAGGGCGTCCAGGCCCAGACCCGCGTGCTGATGCGGACGCTGCGGCGGCTGCGCATCCCCACTCTGGTCTTCGTCAACAAGATCGACCGGCGCGGCGCCCGGCACGAGGCCGTGCTCGCCCAGCTCGCCCGCAGGCTCGCCGTCCCGCTGGTCCCGATGGGCCGACCGGTCGCGCTCGGCACCCGCGCCGCCCGCTTCGAGCCCGGCCTCGCCCCGGGGGCGGTGGATGTGCTCGCCGACCACGACGACGCGCTGCTCGCCGCCTACCTGGACGGCGGGATCCCCGACGGCCGGCTGCGCGCCGCGCTCGCCGACCAGACCCGGCGGACCCAGGTCCACCCGGTGTACTTCGGCTCCGCCGTGACGGGCGCCGGGGTGCCCGAGCTGATCGCGGGCGTCGAACGGCTGCTCCCCGCCGCCGACGGCGACCCGGCCGGACCGCTCGCGGCCACGGTCTTCAAGGTCGAACGCGGCCCGGCGGGCGAGAAGATCGCCTACGCGCGCATCTTCACCGGCGTCCTGCGGGTCCGCGACCGGATCCCCTTCGGGGACGGCGGCCGGGAGGCGGCGGAGGGTCCGGAATCGCGGGAGGGCCGGGCGGCCGGATCCCGTGCGGGGAACCGGGTGGCCGGCGCCCGCGAGGAGAACCGGGCTGCCGGTGAGTCGCGGGTCGGTCGGCCGGAGGGCCGGATCACCGCGCTGACTGTCGCCGAGCGGGGCGCGGAGCTGCGGCGGGAGAGTGCCGCTGCCGGGCGGATCGTCAAGGTGTGGGGGCTCGGCGGCATCCGCGTCGGCGATGCGCTCGGCGTGCCCGGACGGGGGTACGAGCACCACTTCGCGCCCCCGACCCTGGAGACCGTCGTCGTCCCCGGACCGGCCACCGACCGCCGCGCCCTGCATGTCGCGCTCACCCAGCTCGCCGAGCAGGACCCGCTGATCGACGTCCGGCACGACGAGGTACGGCAGGAGACCTCCGTCTCCCTCTACGGCGAGGTGCAGAAGGAGGTGGTCCAGGCGACCCTCGCCGACGAGTACGGCCTCGACGTCGCCTTCCGGGAGACGACCACCATCTGCGTCGAACGGCTCACGGGCAGCGGAGCCGCCGTCGAGTTCAACAAGAAGGACGGCAACCCCTTCCTGGCGACGGTCGGTCTGCGGGTGGAACCGGCCCCGCCCGGCACCGGCGTCGGCTTCCGCCTCGAGGTGGAGCTGGGCTCGATGCCGTACGCCTTCTTCAAGGCCGTCGAGGACACCGTGCGCGAGACCCTCGGCCAGGGGCTGCGCGGCTGGCGGATCCCCGACTGCACGGTGACCATGACCCATTCCGGTTACTCACCCCGGCAGAGCCATGCCCACCAGGGTTTCGACAAGAGCATGTCGAGCACGGGCTACGACTTCCGGGGGCTGACCCCGCTCGTGCTGATCCAGGCGCTGCGCCGGGCCGGCACCCGGGTGCACGAGCCGATGCACCTGTTCCGGCTGGAGGCCCCGGCGGACACGCTGGGCGCGTTGCTCCCGGTGCTCACCCGGTTCGGCGCGCTGCCCCGGCGGACCAGGACGCAGGGGCCGCTCTGCCTGCTGGAGGGCGCGGTGCCCGCCGGCCGGGTGCACCGGCTGGAGCAGCTGCTGCCGGGGCTCACCCGGGGCGAGGGCGAACTGGAGAGCGCGTTCGACCACTACGCCCCCGTCTCGCACGGAACGGTCCCCGAACGCCCACGAACCGATCACAACCCGCTCAGTCGGAAGGAGTACCTGTTGAACGTGACGGGCCGAGTGGGTGGCTGAGCCCCAAGTGCCAGGCAGGTATTCAACTTACCCATGAGTCAGAAGTATTGACGGTGTCCGGAAATCACCAGACTGTAGTGGACATGACTACTATCCGGGCGCGTTTGATCGTTGTCCTGGTTGTCCTCTGCGGATTCCTCGCGGTGGCGGGCGCTCCGTCCGCCACCGCGGCCACCCCGTCCGACTCCCTCTGGTTCGACGGCACCTCGCTCACCGTGCAGAACGGCCGTTTCGTCGACGGCCAGGGCCGTGAGGTGGTGCTGCGCGGCTACAACGTCTCCGGCGAGACCAAGCTGGAGGAGAACAGCGGCCTGCCGTTCGCCTCCGTCGCCGACGCGAAGAAGTCCGCCACCGCGCTGCGCGCCCTCGGCGGCGGCAACGCCGTGCGCTTCCTGCTCTCCTGGGCGTACGCCGAACCCGCCAAGGGCCAGGTGGACACCGCCTACCTGGCCGCCGCCACCGCGCAGATGCAGGCGTTCCTGGACGCCGGCATCCGCGTCTTTCCCGACTTCCACCAGGACCTGTACTCCCGCTACCTGTTCAACTCGGGCAGCTGGTACACGGGCGACGGCGCCCCCGCATGGGCGGTGGCGCTGGGGAACTACCCGGCCGAGTCCTGCGGCATCTGCCTGTTCTGGGGCCAGAACATCACCCAGAACACGGCCGTCCAGGAGGGCCAGTACGACTTCTGGCACAACAACTACGGCCTCCAGGACGCCTTCCTGGCCACCGCCCAGACCACCATGGCCTACCTGGCCCAGCATCTGACGTCCGACGAGTTCGCGGGCGTCGTCGGCTTCGACCCCTACAACGAGCCGTACGCCGGCTCCTACGACTCCGGTCAGACCTCCCGCACCTGGGAGCAGAACCTGCTGTGGCCCTTCTACCAGAAGTTCCGGGCCCGGATGGACGCGGCCGGCTGGAGCGCCAAGCCGGCCCTGGTCGAGCCGAACCTCTTCTGGAACGCCAACATCAGCACCCAGAAGCAGGAGGGCGGCCTGCTGGACGCCGGCACGCTCGGCTCGCGCTATGTCTTCAACACCCACTTCTACGACCAGAAGGCCATCTCCGGCATCCTGATGTGGGGCAACGCCTCCGACGGCCAGTACAGCACCGACTTCGGCACCGTCCGCGACCGCGCCTCGGCCGCCGGAACCACGGCGGTCGTCAGCGAGTTCGGGCATCCGCTGTCCGGTACCACCGCCGGCAAGGCGCCGACCGTCGACAAGGCCATGTACCAGGCCCTCGACTCCCGCCTCCCCGGGTCCACCTGGTGGACCACTCCGGCATCCTCCGGTCCGGTGCTCTCCGGTACCCAGTGGCAGTGGGACATCTACAACGGCCGCCACCACGAGCTGATGAACGACAACCCCGACAAGGTCCTCACCTCCGGTGACGCCTGGAACGACGAGGATCTCTCGGCCGTCGCCATGAACGACTCCGGCACGGTGACCCTCCGTCAGGACGCCCGGCTCCTCGACCGGATCTACCCGGGCGCCACCTCCGGCTCCACCCTCGCCTTCACCTACGAGGACCGCTCCCGGGACGGCTCCACGACCCTGACCTGGAACCCGGTGCCCAGCTCACTGCCGAACGTGGCCGCGCTGGTGGGCTCCGGCCAGTACGCCGTCCAGGTCTGGCGCTCCGGCAGTGCCACCGCACCCACCGAACTCCACCTCCCGGCCTCCTTCCCGACCGCGTCCACCACGGTCGTCTCGGATCTGGGAACCGTCTACGCACCCCCGTCGTACACGTCCTCGACCCCGGTCGGTGTGGCGGTCGAACCGGGTGGCACGGGCAGCCGCCGACTGCTGCTCAGCGACTCGGACTCCGGCGTGCTGCACTTCGCGCTGGTGACCAACGGGGCGACCTCGCCCGGCTCCACCCTGCTGAACGCGGCCAGGTCGGAACTGGCCGCCTGGGTGGCGGCGAAGTTCTGAGTCATGCCCCGGCCTCCGGGTGCCGTGCGTGCCCGGAGGCCGAAGGCGCAACACCGTTGTGCCAAAAGAGGACTTACCGGCAAGTAAGAAGGGGGCGGTGTACTGAACAAGAGGCGTACACGACAAAATTGGTCATCAGGCGGATGACAGAGGGGGCAATCTTGCCGGGCAGGCTCAAGGCACCGACGGGACGCTACGGCGGCCGGTCCGCCGAGGAACGCAAGGCCGAACGGCGTCGGCGCTTCCTCGACGCGGCACTCCGGCTCTTCGGTGACACCCCGGGATATCGCGCCACGACCGTCGCCGCGCTCAGCCAGGCGGCCGGCCTGTCGACCCGGCAGTTCTACGAGGAGTTCCACACCCTGGAGGACGTGCTCGCCGCGCTGCACCTGGAGGTCAACGGGTGGGCCGAGGAGGCGGTGCGGGACGCGTTCCAGGAGGCGAAGCCGCTGCCGCTGGTGGAGCGGGTGACGGTGCTCTTCCGGGCCTATGCCCGTGACGTCACCTCGGACCCCCGCCGTATCCGGGTCGCCTTCGTCGAGATCATCGGCGTCAGTCCGCGGCTCGAGGAGCAGCGCCTCGCGCGCCGGGCGCGGTGGGTGGAGCTGATATGCGGCGAGGCGAACGCGGCCGTGGCGCGCGGTGACGCGGCGCCGCGGGACTACCGGCTGGCGGCGACGGCCTTCATCGGCAGCGTGAACGGGTTGCTGCACGACTGGAGCGCCGGGTGGGTGGACGCGACGCTGGACGACGTCGTGGAGGAACTGGTGCGGCTGCTGGTCGGGATGCTGCGACCGGAGGACTGGACGTCCGGGGGCGCCCGGTAGCTGTTCGGGCGCGGGTGCACACGCGGGTCGGCGTGAGGTGAACGGCCTTTGGAACGCGGCGAGTTCACCCCTGTCACAGCCGTTGACTTCACCCTCCACCGGCTCTACGGTCGGCGCGACATGTTCGGAAGGCCGATCCGTGTTCGAGATCACGAACATGACGGAGCCGTAGACCCTCGTGCACCCCCGTGGAGGAGCCGCATGTATCCCCCGCCCAGAACGACCGGCAGCGGTCTCGTACGACACCTGTGGGCCACCGCCGTACGGGCGCTCGCCCTGGCCCTGACGGTCGCCGCCGCGCTCGTCCTCGCCGCCCCCGGACCGGCCCGGGCGGCGACGTCCCGGCAGATCTCCGTGCCCACCGCCCCGATGGGCTGGGCCTCCTGGAACAGCTTCGCCGCGAAGATCGACTACGACGTCATCAAGCAGCAGGTCGACGCGTTCGTCGCGGCCGGGCTGCCGGACGCCGGATACAAGTACATCAACATCGACGAGGGCTGGTGGCAGGGCACCCGGGACAGCGCCGGCAACATCACCGTCGACACCGGTGAGTGGCCCGGCGGGATGAGCGCCATCGCCGACTACATCCACAGCAAGGGCCTGAAGGCCGGCATCTACACCGACGCGGGCGCGAACGGCTGCGGCTACTACTACCCGACCGGCCGCCCCGCCGCCGCGAACACCGGCAGCGAGGGCCACTACGACCAGGACATGCTCCAGTTCTCCGAGTGGGGCTTCGACTTCGTGAAGGTCGACTGGTGCGGCGGCGACGCCGAGGGCCTGGACGCCGCCACCGCCTACAAGTCGCTGGGCTCGGCGGTCACCAAGGCCACCGCCGCCACCGGCCGGCCGCTGACCCTGTCCATCTGCAACTGGGGCTACCAGAACCCGTGGAACTGGGCACCGGGCGTCGGCACCATGTGGCGGACCAGCACCGACATCTACTACTACGGCGGCACGGCGTCCCAGGCGAGCGTGCTGTCCAACTTCGACCAGACCCTGCATCCGGCCGCCCAGCACACCGGCTACTACAACGACCCCGACATGCTGACGGTCGGCATGACCGGCCTCACGGCGGCCCAGAACCGCACCCACATGGCCCTCTGGGCGATCTCCGGCGCCCCGCTGCTGGCCGGCAACGACCTCACCACGATGACCAGTGAGACGGCCGCCATCCTCAAGAACTCCGACGTGATCGGCGTCGACCAGGACCCGCGCGGTCTGCAGGGCGTCAAGGTCGCCGAGGACACCACCGGCCTCCAGGTCTACGGCAAGGTGCTCTCCGGAACCGGCAGCCGCGCGGTCGTGCTGCTCAACCGCACCTCCGCCGCCCAGAACATCACCGTCCGCTGGTCCGACCTCGGCCTGACCGGCGCCGCCGCGACCGTGCGCGACCTGTGGGCACAGCAGAACCTCGGCTCCTACGCCACGAGTTACACCGCATCCGTCCCGGCCGGCGGTTCGGTGATGCTCAAGGTGACCGGCGGCACGGAGGCGGCGAGCACCGCCTACAGCGCCACCGCCACCGGCAGGTACACCGGCGTCAGCGCCGCGAGCACCGGCCTGAACGTGGTCGACGTCGCCTACACCAACACCGGCTCCGCCGCCGTCACCGGCACGCTCCAGGTCAACGGGCAGACCGCGACCACGGTCTCCTTCCCGCCGACCGGGTCCTCGCAGGGAACCGTGTCGGTGCAGGTCGACCTGAGCAAGGGGTCCGGCAACTCGCTCACCCTCACCGGGAGTTCGCTGCCGACGCTCGGTTCCGTCACGGTGAGTCCGGTGCCGGGCACCGACGGGACGCTGCTCGTCGGCAAACAGTCCGGCCGGTGCGCCGACGTCTACGGCAACACCATCACCAACGGCACCCAGGCGGAGATCTGGGACTGCAACGGCGGCCAGAACCAGGCCTGGACGTACACCTCCCGCAAGGAACTGGTGGTGTACGGCAACAAGTGCCTGGACGCGTACAACCTGGGCACCACCAACGGCACCAAGGTCGTGATCTGGGACTGCAACGGGCAGAACAACCAGAAGTGGACCGTCAACTCCGACGGGACGATCACGAACGTCAACGCCGGGTTGTGCCTGGACGCGTACAACGCGGCGAGCAGCAACGGGACGTCGCTGGTGCTGTGGACCTGCAACGGCGGGACCAACCAGCAGTGGAGTCAGAGTTGAGCCGGTTGTTCGGGTAGGTCTTCGGGCGCGGGTGGGCTGTGGCTGGTCGCGCACACGCGGCGGTAGCCGCATATCAGATACAGCCCCGCGCCCCCTTGGGGCGGGTCTACGCTCAGGCCGACAGTGAGATCAGGGTCGCCGCCGTCCACAGGGTGCAGGCGAGCAGGAAGCTGGCCATGAGTCGTCGGCGCAGGATCCGGTACCTCTGCTCGTACTCACGCCTCAACTCCTCGCCGCGTTCCGCCGTGCGGCGCCACGTCGCGCGGCTCAGCTCCAGGTACTCGGCGCCGAACTGGCGCTCCAGATCATCCCGTTGGCTGTCCGTCAGCCAGCTCAGACGGTCCGCCGCCCGAGTTGCCGCGGCACGGCACTCCTCGTGCGCCGCCGCCAGCAGCAGATGCCCCTCGATCTGGGCGACCAGTGCCCGTTCCTCCTCCCGCGCCGTCATCGCGTGCTCAACTCCCGCTCCTTCAGCGGCTCCCCGGGATGATGCAGGTCGAACGCCGGCGACTCGCTCCGTATCTGGGGGAGGGACACGAAGTTGTGGCGCGGCGGCGGGCACGACGTCGTCCACTCCAGGGAACGCCCGTACCCCCACGGGTCGTCCACCTCGACCTGCACGCCGTACTTCGCCGTCTTCCACACGTTGTAGAAGAACGGGAGCAGTGACGATCCCAGCAGGAAGGAGAAGATCGTCGAGACCGTGTTGAGGGTGGCGAAGCCCTCCACCGCCAGGTAGTCGGGGATCCGACGCTGCATGCCCTCCGCGCCCAGCCAGTGCTGGACCAGGAACGTGCCGTGGAAGCCGATGAACAGCGTCCAGAAGGTGATCTTGCCGAGCCGTTCGTCGAGCATCTTGCCGGTGAACTTGGGCCACCAGAAGTGGAAGCCGGCGAACATCGCGAAGACGACCGTACCGAAGACCACGTAGTGGAAGTGGGCCACCACGAAGTACGAGTCGGAGACATGGAAGTCGATCGGGGGCGACGCGAGCATCACGCCGGTCAGACCGCCGAAGACGAACGTCACCAGGAAGCCCATGGTCCAGAGCATGGGCGTCTCGAACGACAGCGAGCCCTGCCACATCGTGCCGATCCAGTTGAAGAACTTCACTCCGGTCGGGACCGCGATGAGGAAGGTCATGAAGGAGAAGAAGGGCAGGAGCACCCCTCCCGTGACGTACATGTGGTGCGCCCACACCGTCACCGACAGGCCGGCGATCGCGATGGTCGCGGCCACCAGGCCCAGGTAGCCGAACATCGGCTTGCGGGCGAAGACCGGGATGACCTCGCTGATGATGCCGAAGAACGGCAGGGCGATGATGTAGACCTCGGGGTGGCCGAAGAACCAGAAGAGGTGCTGCCAGAGCAGGGCTCCGCCGTTGGCCGCGTCGAAGACGTGCGCGCCGAACTTGCGGTCCGCCTCCAGCGCGAACAGGGCCGCCGCCAGGACCGGGAAGGCGAGCAGCACCAGGACGGCGGTCAGCAGCACGTTCCACACGAAGATCGGCATCCGGAACATGGTCATGCCGGGCGCGCGCATGCAGATGATCGTGGTGATGAAGTTGACCGCGCCGAGGATCGTGCCGAAGCCGGAGAAGGCCAGGCCCATGATCCACATGTCGGCGCCCACGCCCGGGGTGCGCACCGCGTCCGACAGCGGGGCGTAGGCGAACCAGCCGAAGTCGGCCGCACCCTGCGGGGTGAGGAAACCGCCCACCGCGATGGTCGAGCCGAGCAGGTAGAGCCAGTAGGCCAGCATGTTCAGGCGCGGGAAGGCGACATCGGGCGCACCGATCTGGAGCGGCATGATCCAGTTCGCGAAACCCGCGAACAACGGGGTCGCGAACATCAGCAGCATGATCGTTCCGTGCATCGTGAACGCCTGGTTGAACTGCTCGTTCGACATGATCTGCAGGCCCGGCCGGGCCAGTTCGGCGCGCATGAACAGGGCCATCACGCCACCCACGCAGAAGAACGAGAACGCCGTGACCAGGTACAGCGTGCCGATCGTCTTGTGATCCGTGGTCGTGAGCCACTTGAGGTTCCTCATGCCCCGCCTGTGTCCGGGCGGCGCGCACCGGTCACACTCGACGGATGCGACGAGCGTCACGGAAAGGGGTGTGACGATCGGGAAGGTGCCGGACAAGAACCGAACATGAGCAACGACGAGATCTTCGCCGCTGCCTATCGCGAGCACTACTGGGCGGTCAGCCGTTATGTCGCGCGGCGACTGGACGGGCGGACCAGCGAGGTGGAGGAAGTGGTGGCGGAGGTGTTCACGGTGGCCTGGCGCCGCCGCGCCGACCTCCCGGCGACCCCGCTGCCCTGGCTGTACGGCGTGGCACGCAACTGCCTCGCCAACGCGGTACGCGGATACGGGCGCCGGCGCCGGCTGGTGGACCGGCTGGGCAACGACGAGAGCGCCCACGGACGGCAGACCGTGGCCGGCCCGGACAGCGAACGCCCCGGCTCCTGGGTGCACGAGGCGCTGGGCCGGCTCTCCCCGGCCGACCAGGAGGTGCTGCGGCTGACCGCGTGGGAGGAACTCGGTGTCGACGAGGTGGCGGTCGTCCTGGGCTGCGGCAGCCGGGCCGCCGCGATGCGGCTGCACCGCGCCCGCCGCCGGCTCAGAGCCGAGATCGACCGACTGCGACCCCTTGCCGTCGAGGCTCTTTCCGAGGAACACCGCCATGGCTGACGAACTCGACCTGCTGCGCGCCGCCGACCCGGTACCCGCCGACGGCCCCCACTTCGGCGACGGCCCCCTGGACCACACCGCCGAACGGCACCTCGTCCGGTTGCTGCACGACACTCCGCACCCCTGGCGCCGGACCCGGCCGCGACTGGTGTGGTCGCTCGCCGCGGCCCTCGTCGCCGTGGCAACCGTACTGACCGTGCTGCTCGGCGGTCCCGCCGGCACTCGCGCGGTCGCCGCACCCCGGCCGCTGGCCGTCCGCGCCCACTCCACCCCCGTACCACTCGCCGAGGTCGCGAAGCTGGCCGCCGTCGCGGCCCAGGACGGGTCCCCGGCGCTGCGGCAGGGCACCCACGTGCAGTCCTGGAGCCTCGGCATGAGCGACGGCAAGCCGCCGGTCACGCTGCCGGAGGAGCGGGTGGTGCGCTGGGCCGCGGACGGCAGCCATACCGAGGTGGTCGTGGCGACCGACCCGTCCCACCCCGGCCGCCCGGTCCTCACCGACGACGGCGACCGGTCGCGGCTGGTCGAGGACGGCCATGTGCTCAGCCGGCGCACCTTCCCGCCGATGTGGGGCGACGCCCCGCCGCTCGGCACACCCCCGCACGACCCGGCGGAACTGCGCACCTACCTGACCGAGCTGATCTACAGCCACACCCTCACCACGCCGGAACTCCTGGACGCCACCCGCGAGCTGCTCGACAACTGGACGCTCGGCGCCCGGGAGTCGGCCGCCCTGGCCCGCCTCCTCGCCGACGCCCAGGGGCTGCGCCCGGCCGGCCAGGTCACCGACCGGCTCGGCCGCACCGGGCAGGCATACGTCCACGTCGAGGCCTCGGGCGCCCGGCGGATGCTGATCCTGGACCCGGCCACCGGTGCCGTACTCGGCCTGGAGACCACGTTCACCCGGGACGACCCCGAGTACGGCGTGCGGGCCGGTGACGTCATGGAGTACAGCGCCTGGATGCGCTGATCACACCCCGAGCTGCCGGGCGGCGGCGGTGACCGTCTGCTCCAGCAGCACGGCGATGGTCATCGGGCCGACCCCGCCCGGCACCGGCGTGATCAGCGAGGCCCGTTCGACGGCGGTGTCGAAGTCGACGTCACCGACGTTCCCCTCGTTGTAGCCCGCGTCGAGCACGACCGCGCCCGGCTTGATGTCCTGGCCCCGGATCAGCCGGGGACGGCCGACGGCGGCGACCACGATGTCGGCCTCGCGAACGGCCGCCGACAGGTCGGCGGTACGGGAGTGGCAGTAGGTGACGGTGGCGTCGCGGGCGAGCAGCAGCATGCCGGCCGGCTTGCCCAGGATCGCGCTGCGGCCGACGACCACGGCCCGCTTCCCGGCGGGGTCGACGTCGTACGCGTCGAGCAGCCGCAGGATGCCGCCGGGTGTGCAGGAGACGAAGCCCGGCAGGCCGAAGCTCATCGTCGCGAACGACGCGAAGGTCACGCCGTCTACGTCCTTCTCCGGCGCGATCGCCTCGAACGCGGCCCGCTCGTCGATGTGTTCGCCGACCGGGTGCTGGAGCAGGATGCCGTGCACCGCCGGGTCGGCCGACAACTCCCGCAGCGTGCCGACGAGTTCCTCGGTGGTCGTGGTGGCGGGCAGCGCCACGTGCCGGGAGGCGATGCCGGCCTTGCGGCTGCGGTTCTGCTTCATCCGGACGTAGGTGACGGAGGCCGGGTCCTCGCCGACCAGCACGGTCGCCAGACACGGTGTGGTGCCGGTGCGTGCGGTGAACTCGGCGGCCCGCAGCGCGGTCTGTTCGACGATCCGGCGGGCGACGGCGGTTCCGTCCATGAGACGGGCATGGGTCATGCGGCACACTCCTGAGCTGGTCAGACCTTGATCGCCCAGGCGCACGGCATCGACAGTGCGGGCCGCTCCACGGTGGTGCTCCACCTCAGCGCCAGTCACGGCCCGCGCCCAGCGTAACCGAGACCCTCAGCGTTTCCCACGACGGTGCGCCGCTCGCAGGGCCGTCCGCAACAGCACGACGGACGTACGCGGACGCGTGCGGCGGCGGTGCCCGAGCCCCGCTCGTGCCGAGAAGGTCCAGGTCAGCCGGGCGCTGACCTGGACCCGCGCGGTCCTTCCGGCTACTCGTCCCATGCCTGGATCATGATCTGCTCGGCGATCTTGCCGTCGCGCAGCGTGATCATCGACTCGGCGAGCACCCGGACACCGTCCGCGTACTCGCAGGACTCGCTGTAGGCGGCCTGGTCGCCCTGCACGATGCACTGGTCCAGCTTGTGCGTCATGTCCCGGCTGTAGACGTCGTCCAGCATCGCGGCTATGTCCCTGCGGCCGTGCAGGACCTTGGGGTGGCTGGGCTGGGCGGTGCGGTCGACGATACGGATCTCCGCGTCGTCCGCGTAGAGCGCCAGCAGGGTGTTCCCGGTGTTCCCCTCTACGGCCCGGCGCAGTGTGGCGGTGTCGAACGTGGAGCCTGTCGCGGTGCCCATGATGACCTCCTGCGGGAGCCCGCGACCCGATGCGGAGCGGGCCGCGACAGCCCCACCTTCGAGCCTCCTCCGCCCCGGCGGGCTCGGCAAGCGCAGGCCGGGCGCTCCGCCTGACGGGTGAGGGGGACCGGCTGCCCGTGTCCGGCCCGGCGCCCGGGCCGTTGCTGGAGACATGATCTCAACACGACGCATCGTCGCCGCCGTCGGCCTCGCCGTCGGGGTCACCGGCCTCGCCGCCCCGCTGGCGAACGCGGCCGACGCGAGCGCACAGAACCCCGGGAAGCTCACCGCGCTCGGCGTGCTCGACTCGGTCTCCCGCATCGGCATCCCGGCGGAGTACCAGGACCAGATCCCCAAGGTCTCGGAGCAGGTGCAGGGGCTGAACGGAGTCCACAAGCTGAGCGAACTGCACCAGCTCACCGACCTGGCCGCGCCCGCCATGGGGCTGGTGCCGGGCATCGAGTACTGACCCACGCCCCACCCCGAGGGCCGTCCCGGACAAGGGGCGGCCCTCGTCGTACTCGGTGCTCGGCGGTCGACTACCGCGTGCCCGGTGCCCAGGAACCGCGTGCTCAGTGCTCGGCGGCCAGGAACTGCGTCGCCGCCAGCTCCGCGTACAGCGGATCCGCGGCCACCAGTTCCCGGTGCGTGCCCACCGCGCGGACCCGGCCCGTGTCCATCACCACGATCCGGTCGGCCATCGTCACCGTCGACAGGCGGTGCGCGACCACCAGCACCGTGGTCGACCGTGCCACGTCGGCGACGGTGTCCCTGAGGGCCGCCTCGTTCACCGCGTCCAGCTGTGAGGTCGCCTCGTCCAGGAGCAGCAGCCGGGGCCGGCGCAGCAACGCCCGTGCGATCGCGACCCGTTGCCGCTCGCCGCCGGACAGCTTGGTCCCGCGGTGCCCGACCAGCGTCTCCAGGCCCTGCGGCAGCCGCGCCACCAGACCGTCCAGCCGGGTCGTCTTCAGCACCCGTGTCACCGCGTCCTCGCCCGCCTCCGGATTGCCGAGCAGCAGATTGTCCTTCAACGACCCGGACAGCACGGGGGCGTCCTGCTCGACGTATCCGATGGCCGAGCGCAGCAGGGGCAGTTCCCAGTCGGCGAGCGGGCGGCCGTCGAGGGTGATGGAACCGGACTCCGGGTCGTAGAACCGCTCGATCAGGGAGAAGACGGTGGTCTTGCCCGCGCCGGACGGGCCGACGAACGCCGTCATGCCCCGTGCGGGTATCGCGAAGTCGACCCCGTGGTGGACGTACGGCAGGTCGTCGGCGTAGCGGAACCGCACGTCGGTGAAGGTGACGGCGGCCGGTTCGGCGCCGGCGGACGGCAACTCGGCGGGTTCGGACGGCGGTTCGGCGGGCAGTCGGAGCGCCTCCTGGATCCGGGCGAGCGCGCCGGCGCCGGTCTGGTACTGCGTGACCGCGCCGACGACCTGCTGGATCGGCGACATCAGGTAGAAGACATAGAGCAGGAACGCCACCAGCGTGCCGATGCCGATCGCGCCGGTCGCCACCCGCGCCCCGCCCACCGCCAGGACCGTGATGAACGCCAGCTGCATCGCGAGCCCCGCCGTGTTGCCCGCGGCGGCGGCCCACTTGGCGGCCCGCACGCTCTGCCGCCAGGACTCCTCGGCGGCCTCGTGCAGCGCACGCTCCTCGCGGTGCTCGGCGCCCGACGCCTTCACGGTGCGCAGCGCGCCCAGCACCCGCTCCAGCGAGGCTCCCATCACCCCGACCGCGTCCTGCGCCCGCCGGCTCGCCCGGTTGATGCGCGGCACGATCGTGCCCAGCACCATGCCCGCCCCGGCGATCACCGCGAGCGTGACACCCAGCAGTACGGGGTCGACCACCCCCATCATCACGACGGTGGCGACCAGGGTGAGCCCGCCGGTGCCGAGCGCGACCAGCGAGTCCGTGGTGACCTCGCGCAGCAGGGTGGTGTCCGAGGTGATCCGCGCCATCAGGTCACCGGGTTCGGTGCGGTCCACGGCGGTGATCCGCAGCCGTAGCAGGTACGACGACAGGGTGCGCCGGGCCCCCAGCACCACCGACTCGGCGGTGCGCCGCAGCACGTACGAACCCAGGGCGCCCACCACGGTGTTGGTGACCACCAGACCCGCCATCACGAGCAACTTCCCGCTGATGGAACGGTCGTGGGAGAGGTCCTCGATCAACCCCCGCGCCACCAGCGGCAGCAGCAGTCCGGTCGCCCCGGTCAGCAGCGAGAGCACCGCACCCGCCAACAGGGCCCAACGGTGCGGTCGTACGTAGGACAGGAGCAGCCGGAACGCGGACGGACCGGTAGGGTCTGCCGTCCGTCGCGGCGGAACTGCGTCTGCGGTGGTCACGGTGCTCCTCGGCCGAGCGGTGGGCGGCGCACCAAGGCTACGTCGGCCCGCTCCGCCCCCAGGGCCCGGACGCCGTGCTCGGCGAGGATCACCCGGGCGTGCTCGGCGCTCGGTCGGTCTCGGCCGGTCCCGGTCCCCTTACCCCCGGGTGGCATATGGGGCGCCGTGGAGCAGGGGTACGCCCAGGGGTATGCGGCGCACGCCGGCCGGTGGGACCGCGGTGACCGGTGGGAAAGATCCGCGATCATCGACGTGCTCCGTGCCGTTACCGAGCGGTCACGCGTAGGGTCGGAAGACAGGCACGTCAGCACAGCGACGAAAGGGTCAGGTCCATGGCGCAGGAAGTACGCGGCGTGATCGCACCGGGCAAGGACGAGCCGGTGCGGGTCGAGACGATCGTGGTGCCGGACCCCGGGCCGGGCGAAGCCGTCGTACAGGTACAGGCCTGCGGGGTCTGTCACACCGACCTGCACTACAAACAGGGCGGCATCAACGACGAGTTCCCGTTCCTGCTCGGCCACGAGGCCGCCGGAGTGGTGGAGTCGGTCGGCGCGGGTGTCACGGACGTGGCGCCCGGGGACTTCGTGATCCTCAACTGGCGTGCCGTGTGCGGGAACTGCCGGGCCTGTCTGCGCGGTCGCCCCTGGTACTGCTTCAACACCCACAACGCCGAGCAGAAGATGACCCTCGCCTCGACCGGACAGGAGCTGTCCCCGGCGCTCGGTATCGGGGCCTTCGCCGAGAAGACGCTGGTCGCCGCCGGACAGTGCACCAAGGTCGACCCCGCCGTCTCCCCGGCGGTCGCCGGACTGCTCGGTTGCGGGGTGATGGCCGGCATCGGCGCCGCGATCAACACGGGCAACGTCGGCCGGGGCGACTCGGTCGCCGTGATCGGCTGCGGCGGGGTCGGTGACGCGGCGATCGCCGGGTCCCGGCTGGCGGGCGCCGCGAAGATCATCGCCGTCGACATCGACGATCGGAAACTTCAGACGGCGCGCACCCTGGGCGCCACCCACACGATCAACTCGCGCGAGAGCGACCCCGTCGAGGCGGTCCGCGAGCTGACCGGCGGCTTCGGCGCCGACGTCGTCATCGACGCGGTCGGCCGCCCGGAGACCTACCGGCAGGCCTTCTACGCCCGCGACCTCGCCGGGACGGTCGTCCTCGTCGGCGTACCGACCCCGGAGATGAAGCTCGAACTGCCGCTCCTGGACGTCTTCGGCCGCGGCGGCGCGCTCAAGTCCAGTTGGTACGGCGACTGCCTGCCCTCCCGGGACTTCCCCATGCTGATCGACCTGCACCTGCAGGGCCGGCTGCCGCTGGACGCCTTCGTCACCGAGACCATCCAGCTGGACGAGGTGGAGAAGGCGTTCGACCGGATGCACCAGGGCGACGTGCTGCGTTCGGTGGTGGTGCTGTGATGACCACGCGCATCGAACGCGTCGTCACCGCCGGGCAGTTCACCCTCGACGGCGGCACCTGGGACGTCGAGAACAACGTCTGGATCATCGGCGACGAACGCGAAGTGATCGTCATCGACGCCGCCCACGACGCCCAGGCCATCGCCGAGGCGGTCGAGGACCGGGTCCTGAAGGCCATCGTCTGCACCCACGGCCACAACGACCACATCGACGCCGCGCCCGCCCTCGCGGACCTGACCGGCGCCAAGATCTGGCTGCACCCCGACGACCTGCCGCTGTGGAAGCTCACCCACCCCGACCGCGACCCCGACAACCACCTGTCCGACGGGCTGGTCATCGAGGCGGCCGGCGCCGACCTGACCGTGCTGCACACGCCCGGCCACGCGCCCGGCGCCGTCTGCCTCTACGAGCCCGGCCTGGCCACCGTCTTCACCGGTGACACCCTCTTCCAGGGCGGCCCCGGCGCGACCGGACGGTCGTACTCCCACTTCCCGACGATCATCGACTCCATCCGGGACAAGCTGCTCACCCTCCCGCCGGAGACGAAGGTGCTGACCGGACACGGCGAGTCGACCACCATCGGCACCGAAGCCCCCCATCTGGCGGAGTGGGTCACCCGCGGCCACTGACGCCGAAAGGGCGACGGAGGACGTCAGGCTTCCGCGCGACCCTCGGCCAAGACCGCGAGGGATCACGCGCCGGAGGCCTGACCTGCCGGACCGTTCGACGGACCGGCCGGTGACTACGCCTCCGCCAGCGGCAGGCGTCCCGAGTGACCGGGCGGCAGCGCCAGGTCCTCGCGGACGGCCGCGTAGAAGTCGTCGCGGCCGTCGCGCTGCCGCTCCAGCAGGATCCGCCACGCCTCGGGATCCCGCCGCCCCTCCCGCAGGAACCGCTCCATCGCCATGACCGCGAGCACCCACTCCTGGCCCTTCGCGACCACCGCCGGGCTGCCCAGCATGATGAGCTTCTCGCCGTACGGATCACGGGCCAACTGGGCCGCCGCCAGCAGCGGTTCGGCCTCCTGCGGGGAGAGCGGGTGGGGATGCGGGTCGTTGCCCAGATGGGCGGCGACCCGGTAGTCGACGGAGACGGTCTTCTTCAACGCCTGCGCCCACTCCGCGTACACGGTCAGCCGGCGCTCGTCCCAGCGCGCCTCCTGCTCCCGCCGGAACCGCACCCGGTCACCCCGCACCACGGCGAGATACGAACCGAGCGCGCCGATCACGACGCCGATGAGGGCCGGGAGTTGCTGCAAGAACGCGGACATGCCCGCACGGTATCTGTCCTGTTGATCCTTTGGCCCGTACGGTCGTTGCCATGACCGGACTCAATCGCTTTGCGGGACACGGGGTTCTCGTCACGGGCGCGGCCCGCGGCATCGGCGCGGCCGTCGCCCGGCGGCTGGCCGAGGAGGGCGCACGGGTGCTGGTGACCGACCGGGACCTGCCGGAGGCGGAGCGGACGGCGGCCGTACTGCGCGAACAGGGGCTGGCGGTCGAGGCGTTCGGCTGCGACGTGGCCGACCGCGACTCCGTGGCGGCGGCCGTCGACCGTGCCGTCGGTGCCTTCGGCCGACTCGACGTGCTGGTGAACTGTGCCGCGCACTGCACTCCGGACGTCCCGCTCTTCGAGGACCAGCCGGACGACGGCTGGGACCTCGACCTCGACATCACCCTCACCGGCGTGCACCGCTGCTGCCGGGCCGCCCTGCCGCACCTGGCGGCCTCCGGGCGGGGCGCCGTCGTCACCATCGGCTCCGTCAACGCCGAGGCCGACTTCGGCAACCACGCCTACAGCGCCGCCAAGGCCGGCCTCGGTTCGCTGACCCGCACCCTCGCCGGGCACGCCGCCGCGCGCGGGGTCCGGGTCAACCTGGTGGAGCCGGGCACGGTCCGCACCTCGGCCTGGGCGGGACGGGAGGACGAACTCGACGCCCTCCGCCCGCTCTACCCGCTCGGCCGGGTCGGCGAGCCTGCGGACGTCGCCGCGGCCGTCGCCTTCCTCGCCTCCGGGGACGCCGCCTGGATCACCGGCACCACGCTCCGCGTCGACGGCGGTCTCACCGCCGTCCACAGCGGCTTCCACGCGGCGCTGCGGCCGCACCGGGAGGCCCGCCATGCCTCACAGGGCGGCTGACGCCGCCGTGACGGCGGCCAGCACCCGCCGGGTGTCGTCCTCGGTGGTCCGCCAGTTGCTGAACGCCGCCCGCAGCGCCGGCACCCCGCCGTACACCGTCGGGGTGAGGAACGTCTCCCCGGCCGCGGCGAGGGCCCGGGCCAGGGCGTCCACCCGCTCCTGCGTGGGGTTCTCGGTGAGAGTGAGACAGACCACGTTGAGCCGGACCGGGGCCAGCAGGCGCAGGTCCGGAAGGGCGTCGATGGCCGAGCCGAGGCGCCGGGCCTCTGCGACGTTGCGCTCGACGATCTCGCGGTACCCGGCACGGCCGTACGCCGTCAGGGAGAACCAGGCCGGCAGCGCCCGCAGCCGGCGGGAGGTCTCCGGGGTGAGGTGCAGGAAGTCCGGGTCGCCGGTGGGCGGGCCCAGGTAGGGGGACTCGTTGTGGAAGACGGCCACCTGGAGGTCGCGGCGGCGGGTGAACTGCACGGCCGAGTCGTAGGGGACGTTGAGCCACTTGTGCAGGTCCACACAGACCGAGTCGGCCGCGTCCAGACCGGCGACCAGCGGGGCGTGGGCGGGGGAGAGGGCGGCGAAGGCACCGAACGCGGCGTCGACGTGCAGCCAGAAGGCGTGACGCTCCTTCAGCGCGGCGATCGCCCGCAGGTCGTCGAAGTCGACGGTGTTCACCGTGCCGGCGTTGGCGACGACGATCGCCGGCCGTCCCTGGAGCGCGGCCAGCGCCGCGTCGAGCGCGGTCACGTCCACCGCCTCCCGGTTGCCGGGCAGCAGCTTGACCGGCCGCAGCCGGTCCCGCCCGATGCCGAGCACCGACAGCGCTTTGCCGACACTGGAGTGCGGGCTGCCGGAGAGCACCTCGACCGGGCCCAGCGCGGCGGCGCCCGCCCGGGAGACGTCCACTCCGAGCCGCTCCCCGAGCCACTCCCGGGCGATGGCCAGACCGACCGTGTTGGACATCGTGGCCCCGGTCACGAACGCCCCGCTGTGCGCCTCGCCGAGCCCGAACAGCTCGGCCAGCCAGGCCACCGTCTCGCGCTCCAGGGCGGTACCCCAGGAGCCGACGGCCCCGGCCGCGTTCTGGTCGTACGCCGAGGTCAGCCAGTCGCCGGTGAGGGAGGCGGGCGTCACACCACCGGTGACGAAACCGAGGTAGCGTGGGCCGGCCGAGGCGGACAGACCCGGCGCCCACCGCTCGGTGAACCGGGCCAGCGCCACATCTCCGCCCTCCCCCCGCTCGGGCAGCGCCGCCCGCGCGGGTACGGGGCCGAGCGCGGCCACCGGCCGCTCGTCCAGCCCGTCCAGCGCACGGGCGGCCACGTCACGCGCCGACCGCAGGAGTTCGGGCAACCGGGCGAGATCGTCGGCAAGCATGCGGTGCATGGCGGCAGCCTAGGCCGCCCGCGCCCCCGACGCCGAAGTTAACCGTTTCGTCACAGCCCGACCGGTGCTACAACCAATGCCCTCGATCGACTGGTCTAGGACCACGAGATCGCAGGACACAGGAAGGAGACATACTTCACATGGGGGACATACGTAGACGAGGTGTCGTCGTACTCGGAGTCACCGGACTGGTGGCGCCGCTCACGCTCGCCCTCACCTCCGCTCCGGCACAGGCCGCGAGCTGCACCACGCAGGCGGGGCCGTACCAGAAGCAGGTGGAGAAGTTCCTCGGCCGGCCGGTGGACGGCAAGCAGTCCGCCGCCGACTGCAAGGCGATCAAGGCCTTCCAGGACAAGCACGGCATCACGCCCGACATCGGCTACGCCGGCCCCGTCACCTGGGGCGTGATGGACCTGATGAACAAGCAGAAGGCCGTCGGCAACAAGCCGAACAAGGCCGGCAAGTGCCCCACCAACAAGGGGCGCATCGCGTGCGTGAACCTCACGCTCCAGCTGAGCTGGGTCCAGGACGGCAACAAGCTGGTCTACGGCCCGGTGCCGGTCCGTACCGGCCGCAACGGGTACGAGACCCGGACCGGTCTGAAGAAGATCTACTGGCGTGACATCGACCACGTCTCGTCCGTGTACAACGTGCCGATGCCCTACAGCCAGTTCTTCGACGGCGGCCAGGCCTTCCACTCGGTGGGTCTCAGCATGTGGAACCCGCCGGGTTCGCACGGCTGCGTCAACATGACCACCAAGGACGCCAAGAAGTACTGGTCCCTGCTGAAGAACGGCGACGACGTCTACGTGTACGGCCGCAAGCCGGGCACCTGACGGCACCCGGCCCCGGCCGGCGCCCCGGCTCAGCTCTCCGGGGCGTCCCCGAAGTCCGGGATCTCCAGCCTGGCCCCGCCCTGCCGCGCGGACTCGTGCGCGATGATGCCCGGCAGGGTGTACCGGGCGGCGACCCACGCGTTGACCGTCGGCAGGGCGCGCGTGTTGACGGCCGTCACGAAGTCGTCGACCAGGAAGTGGTGGCTGCCCTCGTGCCCGTTGTGCAGCGTGTCGAACTCCCGCGGCAGCCGCGCCCGGTCGTGCACCGGCGCCGACCCGGAGGTGAAGGCCGCCCGCAGCTCCGGCGCGATGTGCTGGAGCGAGGGATCGTCGGGCGACATGGTGGGCTTGGGCTCGAGAAGCTCGCTGATGTCCTTCACCCCCTTCTTGTCCTGCCACAGCGCCACCGTCGCCAGCTGCTCCATGCTGGCCTCGGTCCCGAAGAACCGGAAGCGCGATTCGCGGATGTGCGACGGATAGCCCACCCGCCGGAACTCGTTCGTGCGGAACGACCCGCCGCCCGCGACCTCGAACAGCGCGGTGGCGTTGGACACGTCGTTGCCGAACTGGCTGACGTCCTTGTCGAAGACGCCGTCGCCGCGGTCGTCCACCACCCCGATGGCCGACACGCTCACCGCGTGCGTCTGCCAGGCGCCGAGCACCCCGCCCACCGCGTGCGTCGGGTAGAGCAGCGGGGGATAGCTGGCGGTCGCCTTCCAGTTGTCGCCGCCGCTGTAGCGGTAGGCGTCGTAGAAGCCGAGGTCCATGTCGTGGACGTAGTCGCCCTCGGCGTAGAACAGCCGGCCGAAGGCGCCCTCGGCGATCTGGTTGCGGGCGTGCACGGTCGCCGGGTTGTACTGGCTGGTCTCGCCCATCATGTACGTCAGACCGGTCGCCTTGACCGCGTCGATGATCGCCGCGATCTCCTCGGCGGTGATCGCCATGGGGACCGCCGAGTACACGTGCTTGCCGGCGTTCAGGCCCGCCAGGACCAGCGGGCCGTGCGTCCAGCGCTGGGTGAAGATCGCGACCGCGTCGACGTCCGCCGACTCCAGCATCGCCTCGTACGACGGGAAGGTCCCCGCCAGCCGCTGGGCGGCGGCGAGCCGCTCCGCCCGCTCGGGCAGCAGGTCGGTGACGTACACGTCACCGACGCCGGGATGGGCCTGGAACAGCGTGGCGAACTGGCCGGAGAACTGGCCGGCACCGACGATGCCGAGTGAGAAAGTCATGGTGGTTACTTTTGCTTCGGAAGAATCTCGCCGTCAAGGGGCGGACGGAAGTAGGAAGGACGTCAGAAGGGCGCTTCTGCGGCGCACCCGGCGCACGGTAGGGTGGCCGAGTTACTTCAGTTCCGAAAGGAAAGGGGTGCCGTGTCCGACTGGCTGCCGCTGAGCCCCGCGGAGCGCTCCGTGGCGATCGAGGTACTCGTGCACGGCCCGCTGTCCCGCACCGAGCTGGCCCGCCGGCTGAACCTCTCCCAGGGCAGCCTCACCCGCCTCACCAAGCCGCTCATCGAGTCCGGGCTGCTCGTCGAGGCCCCCTGGGCGGGCGCCCCCGCCGAGGCCCGCCAGGGCCGTCCCTCGCAGCCGCTGGACGTGGTAGCCGAGTCCCGCCTCTTTCTCGGCTTCAAGGTCACCGACGAGACGGTGTACGGCGTCGTCACCACCCTGCGCAGCGACATCGTCGCCCGCCTCGACCGCCCGCTCACCAGCCACGACCCCGAGGAGGTCGCCGACCTGCTGGCCCGGATGGCCGCGGAGCTGGCCGCCAGGCACCCCGCCGTCGCGGGTATCGGCATCGGCGTCGGCGGGTTCGTGCGCGAGCACGCGGTGGTCGGCGAGTCGCCGTACCTGCGCTGGCGTGACGTCCCGCTGGCGGAGCTGGTGCGGCGGCGCACCGGGCTGCCGGTCGTGGTGGAGAACGACGTGGCCGCCCTGGTCGAGGCCGAGACCTGGTTCGGCGCCGGCCGGGGACTCGACCGTTTCGTCGTCCTCACCATCGGCGCCGGTATCGGCTACGGGCTGGTGCTCGGCGGCCGGCGGGTGCCGTACGCCGAGGAGGACCGGGGTTTCGGCCGGCACTGGATCATCGACCCGCAGGGCCCGCTGACCCCGCAGGGTGAACGCGGCAGCGCCGTGTCGCTGCTCACCATCCCCAGCATCCGCTACCAGATCGGGGCCGCCACCGGCCTCGACGCGTCCTACGAGGAGATCCTCGCGCGCGCCGCGGAGGGCGAGCCGATGGCCGCGCGGGTGATCGGCGAGGCCGGCCGGGCGCTGGGCACCCTGCTCGCGCACATCGCCAACTTCGTCATGCCGCAGAAGATCCTGCTCGCCGGGGAAGGGGTCGGCCTGATGGAGGTGGCCGGGGACACGGTGCGGGACACCGTCCGCGCCCACCGGCATCCGCTCGCGGCGCCGATCCACCTGGAGACCAAGGTCTCCGACTTCCACGACTGGGCGCGCGGCGCGGCCGTGCTGGCGATCCAGGTGCTGGTGCTCGGCGGTGACGGGGCCTGAACTGCCGTTTCCGCCCGGACGTCCGCCGTCGGCCGGTATCTAACTCCCTTTTCTCCCCGACTCATTGACGTGATGATTAACACGGTCCGATATGTCCATATCGGTCGTACTTACTCACGGCGCCTTCACGTCGATCGGCATATGCTTCACACCATGTCCACCACTGTTGAAGCCGTCACCGAGCGATCGGCCGACGAGGTCAACGAGGAGATCCGGGCCCTGTGGCTCCGGTCGGGCGGGACACTGAGCACCGAGCAGCGCGAGGAATACCGGCGGCTCGTCCTCGAATGGGCGGCCGCGTCCCCGCACCAGCCGGACCAGGCGGCCTGACCGCCCGTCCCGGGCACCCGTCCGGACGGGTGCCCTTCTCGTAGCCCCGTGGGTCCTTCCGGAGCCTCCCCGGGTCCTCGCCGTCAGCCCCAAGTAGCCGAGTAGTAGCGCTGGTACGCCTTACGGTCCTGTTCCGCCCGGAAGTAGCGGGTCGCGACCAGGGCGACCAGGCTGCCCCCGATCACCAGCAGGCCCGGACCGACATTACGGGTGTCCGTGAGCCGGGCGACCAGGCTGGTGTCGTCCGAGGAGCCGACCGGCGCCGCCGAACCCGGCGAGGCCGCGCTCGGCGCGATCGCACTGTGGGTCGCCGCCGCCGACGGCGCCGGCGAGGCGCCCTGCCCCCCGGCCGCGTTCTGCGTCGACGCGATCAACTGCACGTTCAGCGCCGCCATCGCCCGCGTCACCGGCTGGAAGAACGTCACCCCGCCCGCGGTGCAGTCACCGCTGCCGCCCGAGGTCACGCCCAGCGCGATGCCCTCGGAGAACAACGGACCGCCGCTGTCGCCCGGTTCGGCGCACACGTTCGTCTGGATGAGCCCGGTGACCGTGCCCTCGGGGTAGTTGACGGTCGCGTTGAGCGCGGTCACCGTACCGTCGTGCAGCCCGCTGGTGGAGCCGCTGCGGAACACCTTCTGCCCGACCGTCGGATCGGCCGCCCCCGTGATCCGCACGCCCTGGCCGTTGCCGATGGCGACCACGTCCGCGTTGTCACCGGCCTTTCCGCCGGCGTACTGGATCAGCGAGAAGTCGTTGCCCGGGAACTGCGTGTTGATCGTGGTGCCCAGCTGCTGGTTGCCCTGGCTGTCGTCGAACCAGATGGTGTTGGCGGGACCGCAGTGACCGGCGGTGAGAATGAAGTCGGTCTGTCCGTTGGTGACGTTGAACCCCGCCGAACAGCGGCCGCCCGTCGACAGGATCGGCTGCGCCCCGTTGAGCCGGGGGGTGAACGTGCCCTGAGAGCGCTGCATCTGCACAAAACTGCCGATGCCCGCGGCGACCCGGCTCAGGTCCGACCAGTCGGAGGCCGAGACCGTGCTGTCGGCCTCCACCATCACCCGGTTGGTCCGGTAGTCCACCGCCCAAGCGGTGCCGGCCACCCGCGGTGCCCCACGGAGCGTGGCGGTGGCCGCCTTCAGCTCGTTCATGCTGTGCGACACCATCTTGGGCTCGGCGCCCGCCCGCTTCACCATCGCGGCCGCCTGCTCGTCGGTCACCGCCACCACCGGCTTGCCGTCGGCGCCGATCCAACTCCCCGCCGTACGGGCCGTACCGAGCCTGGCCACCAGCGCGGAGCCGGTGTCACCGGCCTGGGTCGCCGAGCTGAACGGGACGGCGGACGTGCCGGGAGTCTCGCTCGCCATGGCCGTGGTGACCATCGCGCCTCCCAGAAGGAGTCCGCCGACCGCCGCCAGCTGTGTCCCCCGCCGGACGACCCGTCGTCGTGCGTGCCTCATCCATGGCTCCCGAAACCCCGAACGCGCGGTGTCTGCACCGCGGGGCCCTCCGGTCGTCGAGCGCCCTGCTCTCCATACGGGGCCGGGCGCGGGGGTGTTCACCAGAGCGGTGATCTTTGCGATCCCATGGCCGTACGACATGGCCGTCCGGGCGCGTTCCCGGGCACCCGGGGGCCGCCTATCTTGGCCCCATGACCAGCATCCAGCAGGAGAACCCGGACGAAACGAACCCGCTGCGCGCCCTCACCCTCGACGAACTGCGACGCCGTACCAGCATGAAATGGCGCACCTATCCGCAGGACGTGCTCCCGCTGTGGGTGGCGGAGATGGACGTGCCGCTCGCCGGGCCGATCGTCCGCGCGGTCACGGACGCGATGGAACTCGGGGACACCGGCTACCCGGCGGGCACCGGCTACGCCGAGGCGCTCGCCGCGTTCGCCGCGAAACGCTGGGACTGGCACGGGCTGGACGTGGCCCGCACCGCGATCGTCCCCGACGTGATGCTCGGGGTGGTCGAGATGCTGAGACTGGTCACCGGGCCCGGCGACCCGGTGGTTGTCAACTCGCCCGTGTATCCGCCGTTCTACCAGTTCATCGAGCACATGGACCGGAGGGTGGTGGAGGCCCCGCTGGGCGCCGACGGGCGTATCGACCTCGACGTCCTGGAGGAGGCGTTCGGCGGGCTCGGCGGCGCGCGGGCCGCGCATCTGCTGTGCAGCCCGCACAACCCGACCGGCACCGTTCACACCGCAGAGGAACTCACCGCCGTGACGGAACTCGCCGAGCGGTACGGCGTCCGGGTCGTCGCCGACGAGATCCACGCCCCGCTCACCGCCCCCGGCGTCGAATTCGTCCCGTATCTGAGCGTGCCGGGCGCCGAGCGTGGACTGTCCCTGATGTCGGCCTCCAAGGCCTGGAACCTGGCGGGCCTGAAGGCCGCGCTCGCCGTCGCCGGACCCGGGGCCGCCGCCGACCTCGCCCGCCTCCCGGAGGAGGTGAGTCACGGTCCCAGTCACATCGGCGTCATCGCGCACACGGCCGCCCTCACCGACGGCACCGCCTGGCTGGACGCCCTGCTCCTCGGGCTGGACGAGAACCGGCGTCTGCTGGCCGGCCTCCTCGACCGCCACCTGCCCGCGGTCCGGTACCGGCCCGCCGAGGCCACCTACCTCGCCTGGCTCGACTGCCGCGCCCTCGGGCTCGGCGACGACCCGGCCGAGGCCTTCCTGGCGCGCGGCCGGGTCGCCGTCAACTCCGGGATCCCCTTCGGCACGGGCGGCGCCGGGCACGTACGGCTCAATCTCGCCACCTCGCCCGAGGTGCTCACGGAGGCGGTACGGCGGATGGCGGCGGCCCTGGTCTGAGGCACCGTGCGGCGGGCGCGCCCCCTACACTTCCGGCATGGACGACACCACCGGGACCGACCTCGACCGGCTCGGCGCCGGCAAGTACCTGCTCGTCACCAGCTACCGCAAGGACGGCACCCCCGTCCCCACTCCGGTCTGGGTGGTGCGGGACGGAGAGACGCTCGGCGTCTGGACGACCGCCGACTCGTGGAAGGTCAAGCGGATCCGCCGCCGCGCCGATGTCCGGGTCGGCCCCTGCGACCTGCGCGGACGGCCGACCGGCGACCCGGTCCCGGCCGCCGCCGAGATCGCCGACGAGGCCACCACCGCCCGCTACCGCGGCCTCATCGCCCGCAAGTACGGCATCACCGGACGCCTCACCCTGCTCGGCAGCAGGCTGCGGCGCGGCCGCGAGGGCACCGTCGGCATCCGGGTGACCCTCGCGCCCTGAGGAGGCCGTGTCTCCCCAGGGCAACGAGGGGCGCGAGACGGGTCCGGCCGCGCGAGGGGCGCGAGACGGATCCGGCCCGCGGGAGGGGTGCGGACGCGTCCGGCCGGGTGAGGAGCGCGGACGCGTCCGGGTGGGCGAGGAGCGCTACGAGGCGTCCAGCACCGTGCCGTTGAGCAGCAGGCCGTCCGGCAGCGGCGTACCGTCGTCGCCGGTCTGCCGGAAACCGACCGACTCGGCCGGCTCACCGACCCGGTCCACGACGGTGGGCACCGACACGTCGAGGCTGGTCCGGCCGGCCGGGATGTCCAGCCACAGACCGAGGCCGTCCACCTTGGACAGCGGCCGCTCGGGGTCCGGTGCGGCGCCGGAGGCGTCGGCCAGCCACTGCGGGTCGACGTCCTTGGTGGACAGTTCAGGAGCGCCACCGCCGGGCGGGACCGGGACGAACAGCGCACCGATGTCCGTGTCCGCGGCCTTCGACAGCGAGATCCGCCACTTCAGCGCCGAACCCTCCGTCACCCTGTCCGCGAGCGGGGTCACGGTGACCTCGGGCGCGGGGTCGTCGTCGTGCACGGTCAGCCCGCCCCGGTAGGAGCCGACGACCGCCCCGTGGACGGCCTTGACCAGCACGTCGTACGACAGGTCCGCGCCGTAGCGGGTGTTGCCCCGCACCTCGACCGGCACGTCGACGGCGCGGCCGCCGGGCCGTACCGTGACCAGGCGGTCCTTCGCGGTGCCGGTCGCCGGGTCGACGACGTAGAGCCGGATTTGGCCGCTGCCCCGCCCGGACACCCGTACCGGAACGTGGTACGTGCGGACGCCCGAGTCGCCCTCGTCGACCCGGAGACGGCCCACGTCGACGCGCGGCAGCACGGCCGCCCGTACCGCCGCAGTGCCCGGTCGCCAGCCCCAGGCGTCCATCAGCCAGGCCTTGCCGGAGGACGAACGCCCGGTCATTTCAAGGGACTTGACCGAGCTCAGGTCGACCCCGGCCCGGCGGGCGGCGCTCAGCGGTACCCGCAGTTCACGCGCCCAGTAGGACGCGGTGCGCTCGCTGCCGGGCAGCCCGTCGACCCGGACCCGGCCGAGGGTGGCCCTACGGCCGTGCGTGTCGGTGACGGCCACGTCGAGCCGGGTGCCCTTGGTGTTCGGGGGCACGAAGACCCGGAGCGCGAGCGCCTCGGCGCCCTTGAGGGAGACCGGCCGCGCCACCTTGACGCGGGTCGTGGCGCCCACGGACGTCCAGCGCAGTGCGACCGCGTTCCGCCCCGACTCCCGTGCCGTCTCCCACTGGGCGAAGTGCGGCGAACCGCCCTCGGCTCCCTCGCCCAGGCAGGCCGCCGCCGGGTCCGGATCGGCCGCGGCGCACAGCCGGCCACCGCTCACGGTCACCTTGCCGTCCGGCAGGAACCCGGCGCCACGGTTCGCGCCGACCGCGTGGCTCAGCACGCGCGCCGGGTCCGCCGAGGGCGCCCGCCGCCCCGAACCGTCCAGCAGCGGACGCACCTTGTCGTCCCCCGCGACGAACAGCCGGGCCGCCGCCGCGATGTACGTCGAGCCCGCCCGGTGCTCCTGGTCGGCGGTCAGCCGGGTCGCGGTCCCCTGGGAGCAGACGGGGTCCCGCCGGTCGGGGTCGTCGTAGAAGTCGTCCTCCGCCGGAGCCTGCGCCTGTCCCGGCGTCCACTCGGTGTTGAAGAAGTTGTGGTTGGCGCCGATCACGTAGACCGCGCTGTGCAGGGCCTTGCCGGCGCTGACCGCACGGGTGCCGTCGACGTACATCTCGCCCTGCAGGTCGGAGACATCGCCGTCGCAGCCCGGCAGGACGGTGAGCGAGGGCACGTCCGGTACCGGGTTCTGGCCGAAGACGGTGGGGCCGATCAGCACGGTGCCGCTGATGTGCCAGCTCACCTTTCCGTGGTAGCCGTCCTGGGCGGCAGGCGGGGGGTAGAGGCTGTCCAGCGCGGCCCGGTTCACACCCTCGCCGCCGCGCGAGTGGCCGATCAGCAGCACCCGGGACAGGTCGGCGCGCGGCGCCTCGCGGACGATCGGCGGTGCCTGCCGCGGGTTTTGTGCCCAGTCGGCCCAGTGGCCCAGATGCAGTCGGATCAGCGAGGAACGGGCCTGGGCGCCGCCGTCCTCGGCCTGCCAGTCCTGGCCGTTGATCCCGTTCGCCGAGATCGACACGGTCACATAGCCCTGGGACGCCAGCAGTCGCTGGTCGCGGAGGTAGCCCCGGTGACTCGGTATCGGGAGCGTCCCGGCCGGGCAGGGCCAGGCGCCGGAGGCCTGCCCGTCGTCGCCGTGCGGGGTGTAACAGGTGGCGTGGCGGCCGTGCAGGAACAGCGCGAGCGGGCGCGGGCCGGTGACGCCGGTGGGCGCGACCACCACGGCGCTCATCTCGACCGGGACGGAGAACCCGGGCAGGCGTACCGACTTGAGCCGGTACTCGCCGGTGGTCGTGCGGTAGTGGCCGGGCTTGCCCGGATCCACCGGGCCGGCGGGCAGTGGGGCCGGTGGCCCGGCGGCCGCCGCGGGTGCCTCGGTGGCCGCGGACCGGGTGTCCAACCGCCGTCCGCCCGACCAGACCTGAAGATCCGTCAGCTCACCGGTGCGGGCTGCTTCGAGGCCGAGCCGGAAGCTGTGTCCGTCCCGCTCGGGCTTCGGCACCCCCAACAGCCGTCCGTCCGCGCGGAATTCCACCCGCGCGTCGCCCATCGGCACCTGTCTGGCGGACCGCCACACCAGTTGGGGCGCCGAGCGGCCCTCGTCGATGCGCCAGCCCGGCGGCAGCTTCCCGCCGGACTCGGCGGCCGCCGGGACCGGGCGGGCGTGCGCGGCGGTGCCGGACACCCCTCCCACGAGCGCGAGCACCGCGGCCGCGGTGACCCATATGCGCCGGGTACGGACCAATGTTCCCTCCTCGGAAGGCGAGTACGGGCGCCCCGGCCGTCCCGAGGAGCCCCTCGCCCCCCGGAGGACGGGGAGCAAAGTCTGTGGGTTGCCTGTGCAGGGAGAGGGATTGGTTACGTACGGGAGGGGCGGCACCCGGCGAGGGCACCCCGCGCTACTCGACGCCGGGCGGCACGACCGTGGCGTGGTGGTAGTACATCCGCCAGCCGCTCTCCCCGTCGCGCCTGCGCCACAGCGAACTGTGCCGGGTGCGGCGGTCGCCGAGGCGGGCCTCGAAGGTCAGCTGCACCAGACCGGGAGCGAGTACCACCCCGGTCATGCCGGAGGGCTCGTAGCGTGGGCCGCCCTTCGAGGCGCCGGTCCGGTCCGGGAGTCCGCCGAGCGCCTGCTCGTACGTGTACCGGTGGCCGGACGCGCCGACCTCCACGAACTCCGGGTCGAGCAGCTCGCCCGCGAGTTCCCGCGAGGCGCGCACCTCCGGGTCCATGAGCCGTAGCTCGCCCGCGATCGCCGCCTCCACCTGGGCCGATTCATCACTCATGGACGCATGCTCGCCAGGCCGCCGGCTGCCGTGCAAGCGGATTTCGGTCCGTCAGCTCCAGGCCCGGTACGGCTCGTCGAGCAGTTGGAAGACCGGCTCGCCCCGCACCGGGTCCTTGGCCGTGGAGAGCTTGACCCGGTCGCCGCTGTGGATGCCGATCGGCGGGCCCATGACCCGGCCCCGCACGACGAACCCCTCGGCCATCTCGATCAGGGAGACGTTGCGCGCGGCGGGCGTGTTGCGGTGCACCACCGTGGAGTGGCGGACCGTACCGATGCCCTCGCTGCGCTCCGTACGCAGTTCGCTGCCCTGGCAGACCGGACACAGCAGCCGGTGGTACGTGGCGGTGCCGCACCAGGTGCAGCGCTGGAAGACGATGGCGTCCTTGTGCTGGTCCGCGGGGCGGTGGTCCGCGGGCATGGGGTCGAGAACGCTCGTCGCGAATCCGACCGCCGACTGCGCGGCGCTCGCTGAGTGGTGGTACACGCTGGTCAACTCCCTGCGCTCGCCCGGAAACCCGAATCCCGCGTGCCCGGACCCGGCCGCGCACGCATGTGCCCGGTTCGCCGTGCCACCGTGCACGCCGTCAGCGTATGGCACTCAGTGTCAGTCGTAAAGGCACTGCGTACCCCAAAATTTGGGGGGATTCTGCGGAGGGCGGCGGATTCCAGGGCCGTCAGGCACGGCCGAACGCGGTCTCGATCTCCTGCACCACCCGCCACAGCGGGGCGTCCCGCCGGGAGACCAGGACGACCACGTCGTCCGGATGCTCCACCGGGGCGCCGAACAGCGCGGCCGACACCCCGCCCGCGGCGGGCCCGGCGGCCTCGGTGCCGAACGCGGTCTGCACATATCCGAGGGCGTGGTCGACCGTCGCCGCCGCGTCGCCCTCGCCGTCCGAACGCAGCCAGGAGCGCAGCGCGTTGTTGTGCGCCGCGACCACGGCCGCCGCGACCACGTCCGCCCGCAGTGTCCCGTCCGGGCGGCCGGCGTACCGGCCCCGCAGGTACTCGGCCAGCGCGCGCTCGTAGCGCCACACCACCGACAGCTCGTAGGCGCGCAGTCCCGGGACCTTCTTGGTCAGCCGGTAGCGCTGCACCGAGAACGTCGGGTTCTCCGCGTACATCCGCAGCACCAGCCGCGCCGCGTCGCACACCCGCCGCACCGGCTCGCACTCCGGGTCGCTCGCCGCCAGAAAGGCGGTCATGTCGGCCAGGCAGCCCTCGTGGTCGGGGAAGACCACGTCCTCCTTGGAGGGGAAGTAGCGGAAGAACGAGCGCCGTCCGACCCCGGCCAGGGCGACGATGTCGTCGACGGTCGTCTGCTCGTAGCCGCGCTCCAGGAAGAGCCGGAAGGCCGCCGCTACCAGGGCGTCCCGCATGGGCGGCTTCGCGCGCGGGGCGGTGCTGCTGGAGCTCATGGACGCGAACGTAGCACTCCACCGCACCTCATGGCACTCAGTGCACACCCCGCGGGGAACTGAGTGCACTCCTGTGTCGCCGGTCCTGCCCGGGCTGAACCGGTGGACCGGTCCTGCCGTATGTGTTCTCGGGGATCGCGGACACCCGTGCGCACGGGACGTAGAAGGAGAGCAGTGTGTCGACACCGCCCGACCCTGAGCAACCGCACCGCGGGCCGGTCCTGGAACCGATCCGGGTCCTGCGCCCCCGCCGACTGGACGCTCTCGCGGAGCTGATGCGCGAGATCCGGGAGGAGGCGGAGGCCGACGAGAAGGCGAGAGAGGCCGGTAACCAGACCGGCAAGCAGACCGGCAGGCAGGCCGAGACCGGCAGGCAGCCCGGCAAACAGGCCGGGAAACAGCCGGGTCCGGCGGACTTCGAGGCCTTCGACGGGGAACGCTGGCCCGACGCCGGCACGGAGGACGAGACCCAGGAGCTGCCGCCGGTCGTCGACGGTCCGCGCACCGCGCGGGGCGGCCACGGCGCCCACTCCTCCGGCGCCTTCGGATTCGGCCCCGGACTGCGCCGGGCCGCCGCCGCGGTGGCCGTCGGCGCGGCCGCCCTGGTCGGCTTCGGCTGCGCACTCCTGCTGCCCGGCCGCGAGGGCACCGCCTCGGCCGCCCAGCCCTCCCCGTCCGCCACCACGGCACCGGCCACCACCCCGCCCGCCTCGGACACCTCCACCGATCCCGACGGCGCCGGCACCCTCCGCGCGGGCGACACCGGCCCCGAGGTCGTCGACCTGGAGCAGCGCCTGCTGCGCATCCCCGACGTGTACCGCGACGGCTCGACCGGCGGAACGTACGACGCCGCCCTCACCGCGGCCGTGGAACGCTTCCAGATCTGGTACGGGATCAGCGGGGACGAGCGGGGCGTCTACGGCGACGACACCCGCCGCGCCCTGGAGTCGCGCACCAGCCCGACGGACGGCTGAGCGGGGCCGCAGAGCGCGGTGACCGATCCCGTCGGCCGGTCCGGCGGACGCCTTGGAACGCCGGGCGACGGCCATGCCGATGAACGGCTCCCGCATCCCGGGCCTGCCGCTCCGCTACTCCTCGTCCGCCGTCGGCACCCGGATGTCCACCACGCACACGTCGTCCCGCCGTTCGCCCGCCAGCATCGCGGCGAGCAGCGCGTCCAGGGACCCGGGTTCGGGGGTGCGGACGGCCTCGGCCAGGCGGGCCAGGCCCAGGTCGATGTCCTCGCCGAGCCGCTCCACCAGGCCGTCGGTGTACAGCAGCAGCCGGTCGCCCGGCTCCAGTTGGAACTCGGCGGACTCGTAGACCGGGTCCGTCGAGGCCCCGAGCAGCATGCCGTCGGGGCGGTCGAGCCGCCGGACCTCGCCCGCGCGCACCAGCAGCGGCGGCAGATGACCCGCCTGGGCCCAGACGAGCCGGCGCTCGGCGGGCTGGTACCGGGCGAGGACGAGGGTCGCGGTGGACTGGCTGTCGCGCGAGTGCAGGAGCAGGAAGTTGAGCCGGGCGAGGGCGCCGGTCAGCGAGGAGCCGGTGGTCACCATGCCCTTGGCGGTGAACCGGAGCTGGGCCATCGTCGCGACGGCGTCGATACCGTGGCCCGCCACGTCGCCGACGACGAACAGCGCGGAGTCGTCGGGAAGTTCGATGGCACTGAACCAGTCGCCGCCGACGTGTACCCCCGCCTGCGCGGGCAGATAGGCGACCTCGACCCGCA
Organism: Streptomyces sp. NPDC007157; assembly: GCF_040634235.1. Lineage (NCBI taxonomy): Bacteria > Bacillati > Actinomycetota > Actinomycetes > Kitasatosporales > Streptomycetaceae > Streptomyces > Streptomyces sp. NPDC007157. Next base: position 476,601 of record NZ_JBEYFE010000003.1, on the reverse strand, counting down.
GCCCGCACAGCCGCACCGGCCCGCTGGGCAGCGGCAGCAGCGCGTGCTGGAGTCGGGTGGCCAGCGCGCGCTCGGCCTCCAGGATGCCGCGCTGCATCAGGATCGCCCGCTCGCTGTCCACCAGGGCGAGTTCGGCACTGCGCTGCGCGGTGAGGTCCTGGACGAAGCCGTGCACCTCGACGACCATGCCGTCCGCGGCGGTCACCCCCTCTGCGACGGCTCGCAGATGCCGTACCGTGTTGCCGGTCCTGATGCGGAACGGGACGTCGAACGACCCGCCGCTGCGGGCGAGTTCGGCGACCGCGCGGGCCAGCGCGTGGGCGTCCTCGGGCAGCACCAGGTCCGGCAGCAGGTCGAGCGCGACCGCTCCGCGTCCCGGGTCGCGGCCCAGGATCGTGTACACCTGGGACGACCAGTTGACCTGACGGGTGATCAGGTTCCAGTTCACCCAGCCGAGGTTGCCCAGCCGCTGCATGTCCGCCAGGCGCTGTTCCTGGCGCCCCTCCATGTCGTGCCGCAGCCAGGTCACCAGCAGCCCGTCGCCGAGCCGCGTGGCCCGTACCGAGTAGGCGGCCCGCACGGTCGTGCCCGCGACGACCTCCTCGTGGATGAAGGGCTCACCCTCGTACGGCTCTCCGTCGAGCGCCTTGAGATACCCCTGCCACAGCGACTCCCCGGCGACGGAGGGATAGCTCTCCAGGATGTGCGCGCCGACCAGCTCGCGGCCGGTGCGGCCGAGGATGTCGACGGCGTTCGGGGTGGCCGCCTCGATGCGGTAGTCCTCGACCTCCCCGATGGCGGTACGCAGCGGGGTCAGCAGGACCGCCGCTCCGGGCAGCGCGTCCAGCACCGTCTGCACCGTCCGGGAGAAGTCCGAGGCCGGCGGTTCGGCCGGGGTGCCGAGAGAGGTGAGCCGGCCGGCGCACAGCCGGGCGACGGCCCGCAGCAGCTCGCGTTCCGCGGGATCGAAGACCGCGCCGTGCCGGCGCAGCACACCGAGGGTCACACCGGTCGCGTCCCCGGTCGTGACCGGCAGCCAGGCCCGGGACAGCCAGCGACCGGGCGGCTCGTCGATGAGCTGGTACTCCTGCCGGTCCCGGGCGAAGTGCTCCAGCCAGAGGGGCTCACCGGTCTTGAGGCTTTCCAGCGGGGCGAACCCGTTCAGCGGCGGTACCCGGCGCCACCGGGCGGCGAGTGACGCGTCGACACCGGCGTACCCGATGAGTTCGAGTCCCTGGCCGGGCAGCCGCCGGTACAGCAGTACCGCGTCGGCGCCGGTCCCGGGCGCCAGCTGGTCGAGCAGCGCGCCGGCCAGTTCCTGCGGGGAGCCGACGCGTACCAGGGCCTTGCCGAGGCGGCCGAGCGTCTCGGCGGTGCCGGGCGGGGTGGGCGACCTGCGGCGTTCCACCGGGGCGGGCGGTTCGGTGTCGGGGTCGGCGGCCGGGGGCGCGGCGGGCATCAGGGTGCCGAGGACGAGCCAGCACTCCTCCAGCAGCGTGCGGTTCCCCGCCCGGGCCCGCTGCGCAAGCGCCTCGTGCGCGGCGTCGGGGGAGCAGCCCGTGGTGGCCATCAGGGCGCCCGTGGCCCGCTCCACCACGGCGGAGGCGGCCGCCTGGTCCCGCAGCCGGTCCAGCTCGGCGCGCTGCCGGGACACCACCTTGGCAAGGTCCGCCGACTCGGCGCCGGCCCCGGTGCCGACCGTCGGCGCTTGCTCGCTCGTCACGGATCGAGCATGGCACAGGAAGGGGTATCCGATCACACCCGTGCCAGATCAGTGAAGGAGTTGTGCATCCTCGAAACGGACTCGAAGTGAAACGGTCAGCGGCCGGTACTGTGCCCGACGAGCGCCTCGGTGACCGCACGGACGCTGCGCGCGATGTGCTGGAGTTGCAGCACCTCCGCCGCGTACAGCTTGATGGTGTGCTCGATGACCGACTCCGGCAGCCCCAGTACAGGCAGTTCGGCCCGTGCGGTCTGCAGTGCCGTGCGGGCCACCCGGATCTCGTGCTGGACCTGGATCTGCGCGTGCCGAGCGAGCAGTACCGGGTGCCGGATCAGCGCCGGATAGCTGGCGTAGCGGGCCGGCACCAGCTCTCGCAGCCACTTGGTGGCGGAGCGCTCCCAGTCGTAACTGCCCGGCGTCTTGACCTGGCAGGGCCAGTCGGGACTGATGCGGGTGGTCGTCGTCAGGGTCATGATCATCGCTTCCGGGGTGCGGCGTCGGGAAGGGTGGTCGACGGATGTCTGGGCGGCTCCGGCCTAGGGGATGGCCGGAGCCGCCGCGGGCGAATCGCGCAGGCGATGCCCGTTCGAACACCCCGGGCGCCGACGCGGGTAGGAGACGGCGGCTGGAGGTGTCCGTGCAGGGACCCCGGGCGTCGGCCGCCGGCACTGCGGGTGGTGCTGCGTGCGCATGGGCGGTCCGTCGGCTTTCTCGGGGCGGGTGCGAGCGGTGCGTCCTCGGTGCGGACCGTGCCCGGAGTGTGCCGGGGGTGATCCGTGAGCAGTATTTATATATGCCGACCGGTTTGCAAGACGTATGAAAACATTCATGCGTGAATTGCGGTGAATGGTCCCGCTACGGGCTCCTGCGGCGGAAAGCGGGGAGGGGCGGCCGGTGCGCCGGGCCCCGGGGTCAGTCCTTGAGGAAGAACTGGTGCTGCTCGGCGACGTGCTCGTACTCCTCCAGGCGCGCCTGGGTGCGCTCGGGGTCGGCATCGGTCATCGCCTGGAGCAGGGCGGCGGCCATCAGGCCGGGCGCCGCGTAGGTGTCGAAGACCAGACGGGACCCGATCCCGGTACTGAAGGTGACGTCGGCCTCGTCGGCCAGCGCGCCGAGCGCCAGGTCGGTCACGAGCGCGACCCGCAGACCCGCGGTCCGCGCCACCTGGATCGCGGTGAGCGTCTCCTGCGCGTGCCGCGGCATCCCGAACGCCAGCACCCAGGTGCCCCCCGCCTCCCGCGACTGCAGCAGCGCGTCGTAGGCCACGCTTCCGCCCCGGGTCACCAGCCGAACGTCGGGATGGATACGGCGGGCGGCGTAGGCGAAGTACTCCGCCAGCGAGACGGAGATGCGCAGCCCGAGCACGGTCAGCGGGGAGGACTGGGACAGCTCGCGGCCGATCCAGATCACCCGGTCCGGGTCAGCGAAGTCCCGGCGCAGGTTCTCCAGGTTCTCGATCTCGGCGTCCACGGCCGCCTGGAGTTCGTTGCTGCGGTGCTCGGTGGCGGCTCCGGTGCCGCCCGCCAGGGTGCGCAGCGCGATCGACTGGAGCCGCTCGCGCAGCGCCGGGTACCCGCTGAAGCCGACCGCGCCCGCGAACCTGGTCACCGACGGCTGGCTGACCCCGACCCGCTCGGCGAGGTCGGTGATCGACAGAAACGCCGCCTCGGTGATGTGGTCGATCAGGTACTGGGCGATGCGCCGCTGGCCGGGGGAGAGCCGGGGGCCGTCGAAGAGTTCGCGGAGCTGGGAGGTGGGCGCGGCCTCCGCCTCCGGCACCGTCTTGCCCGAGGTGATCGCGGACGCCTGGGCGCGAGCCTGCTGCGGCGATGGCACCGAAGCGCCTCCTTTGTCTCCCACGAGGACTCAACATAGCTCACGGACCGTGGTGACCAGGGGTTGTGCCGACCGTCCGACCGCCCCGGCGGCCGAACGCGCAACGTGCGAGTCGGGCACCGGGGTTCCGGCGGTCACCGCCGGTAGACGGTGATGGAATGCCCGACGTCGTCGACGGCACGGCTGCTGTCGATCAGCGCGGCCAGCCGCCCCCGTGCCTTGGCGACCGACGAGTCCGAGACCACCAGCAGCCCGTGCACCTCGCGGGGCGGCACCGTGCGGGGATCGGTGGCGTGGATGCCGTAGTAAGAGGGGATGCCACTGCCCTTGTAGACCAGCCAGACCCGCTCGCCCGGGTAGCGCTCCCGCAGCCGGTCGGCGAGCCGGCCCAGGTCCTGGCCCCAGTCCACGTTGGAGTCGTGCAGCCGCAGATGCGTCTTCGCCGGACCGCCGAACGCTTCGTTGGAGTACGGCAGATAGAACGGGAACGTGCGCAGCGAACTCACCGCCACGAACAGCAGCAGCGCCCCGCCCACCGGCCGTGACCACCGCCACCGCACGGCCAGCACCGCGGCGCCGCCCACCGCCAGGAACATCGGCATGAACAGCGCGTACCGCGTCCCGAAGTCCCGCGACCCGGTCATCGCCGAGACCAGCAGCACGGCCGGCGGCAGCAGCACGTACGGCGCGGCCGGCCGTAGCCGCCGCACCGCCATCACCGCGACCGCGCCGGCCGCCCACAGCGCCAGCATCCCCAGCGGGGTCTTCACCAGCAGGGCGGCCGGCAGGTAGTACCAGCGGGAGCCGGTGTAGAGGTGCCCGAACAGATAGCCCTGCCAGGGATAGTCCTCCAGGCCGAACTGCAGGCGCATGCCGTCCCGGTAGGCGTGCGGAAAGGGCATCAGACCGATCAGCAGGCCCCGCGGACCGTGGATCGCCGGGACCGGCACCGCGGACACGGAACGCAGCCGGGGATCGACGGCCAGATAGGACAGCCACACGACGGCGACCGCCGTCACCGTCACCACCGCCGCCGCCGTGACCGCGCGCCGCACCCGGCCGGGGCGTACGCCCCACACCGACAGCACCGCCAGGGCGGCCAGCAGCGGGAGCGCGGGCAGCGCGCTCATCTTCGTCGCCACCGCCGCGCCCAACGCGGCCCCGGCGAGGGGCAGATACAGCCCAGGGCGGCGCCGCGCCCGCCACAGCAGCCAGACAGACGTCAGCACGAACCCGGCCGACGGCACGTCCAGGGTGGCCAGCGAGCCGTGCGCGATCAGGTCGGGGGAGAAGCAGTACAGGGAGAGCGCGAGGAGCCCGGCGGCCGTGCCGAGGACCTCCCGGGCGAAGGCGAAGACCACCAGGGCGAACAGCAGCGTCAGCGCGATCACCGGCAGCCGGGCCCACAGCATCAGCCGCCAGGGGTCGTTGCCCGAGGCGTACAGCAGATGCCGGCCCACCTGCCCCTGGTCGCCCTGGTACGACGGGTCGTAGTGCGGGTCGGCGACCGCGATCCCGGCCATGACGATCAGCTTGCCGAGCGGCGGGTGCTCGGGGTTGTAGCGCAGCCGGTGCTCGTGCAGGTAGTCGGTGGCCGCGGCCACGTAGACCGGCTCGTCGATGGTGGGTGTCTGCTCGACGGCGCTGGTCACCATCGCGACCGCCATCTGGGCGAGCAGCAGCACCACCAGGACCGGCACCAGCCACCGGCGCCGGGCGCGCAGGGCGGCGGTGAGCCGCGCCGCGGGGGCCGGCCGTGGGGTGGGTGCGGGGGCACCGAGGGCGCCGGGATCGAGGACCGACTGCTGTTCGCTTGCCATCATCCGCCCCGCGGGGACGCCGGGCCCGCGGTGACGGGAGCGATCAGGAGCAGGATCATGGGCCCCACTCTCGCATCGCTCCCGCCACCGGGCGCGTCACCGCTTCACGAGTCGTACCGACAGACCGTCTGCCGTGTACACGGGTACGGCCCGCAGCTTGTCGGAGTTCAGCTCTATGTGGTCGAACTGTCCGCGCAGTCGCGGAGCGTCGAGCACCGGGAGGGTGCGGCCCGCGGCCGGCGGGTGCTCGATGTCGAGTTCCAGCGACAGCGTGCTGCCCCTGCCGAGCACGGCCAGGTGCTTCACCTGGAGCGGCGCCCCGCGGCCCTGGCCGAGCGTCACCTGCAAGGTGCCCGCGTCCTGCGTGTACGTCCCCCGCACGAACAGGTCCCCGGCCACCCGCAGGGTGCCGGCCTCGATCCGGACGTCGCCGCGGCCCAGCGCCTGGTCCGAGGCGGCCACCAGGGTGCCCCCGGCCACCACGGTGCCGCCGCGGTAGCCGTTGCCGCCGGTCAGCGTCAGCGTGCCGGTGCCACGCTTGGTCAGACCGCCGTGGCCGTCGATGTCGTGGCGCCAGCTGTCGGCCGCCGAGAAGCCGCCGGCCGCCGCGTCCAGGGTGACCGTGACGTCCGTGTCGAAGGCGCCGTAGCCGTCCGCCGCGGCGAACAGGTCGAGGCGACCCCACTGCTCGACGCCGTCCAGCAGCACGTAGCCGGCGGGCAGGGCGGTGCTGCGCAGCACCTCGCGGCGCTGGTCGGCGGTGAGGTAGGGCTGACGGGTCTCCAGGAGCACCTCGGCGCCCTTGGGCACGGTGAGCGGCTGGTCGCCGCCCTGTCGCCGCAGGACGTACGTCAGCCGGGGGGTGGCCGCGCGCTCGTTGGCCGCGCGGTCGGCGTACGGGTCGGTGGCGGTGCCGGCCGAGTGGGCGTAGGCGTACAGGGTGTCGGCGCCGGCGCCGGTCCGCGCCTCGAAGTAGGCGAGGGCCTGGGCGCGGGCGGCGGCCTTGAGGGCGGCGTTGACCGGGTCGGCGAGGGTCGCGGCGGCCAGGGCGGTGGCCATGATGCGGCCGCCGACCACGTCGACCGTGTTGTGCATACCGGCGATGATGCGGGTGTCGCTCAGCTCCAGGGCGCGGGCGACCAGCTCCTGGAAGCGCTCCGGCACCGCGTAGGCGTAGGCGAGGCCCGCCAGGTGGAAGGCGTTGGTGTGGCCGGAGGGGAAGCCGCCGTCGTCGACCGGGGAGGTGCTGCGCTGGCGCAGCAGCTGCGGGGCGACGACCACCTCGGAGTCGTAGACCGGGAAGCCGTAGGCGTCGGTCCTGCCGGTGTCGACGACCTCGCTGTCCTCGTTCATGCGCCACGGGCGCGGGTACTGGTAGGCGTACTTGGAGGGGTTGCCGGAGGCGTAGTTGCCGCGCACGGTGTCGACCAGCTCGGCGACCTTGCCGAGCGCCGAGTCGTGCGAGCCGGCGCCGAGCGCGGAGCCCGCCGGGGCGTCGGCCGGGACGGCGTCGTTGATGGTGGTCGCGGGCGTCCCGTCGGGGGCGCCGGTGATCGAGGTGACCGCGAGCGAGCCTGCCTTGTACAGGTCCGCGAGCGGGCCGAGGCCGGCGATCATCGCGTAGCTCTGGTGCTGGCGGTCGTAGACGAACGCCTTCTTCGCCTCGGCGGCGGAGCGCCCCCGCGTGATCTTGGCGCAGTACCGCATGTTGTCGCGCAGGACGTCGGCGCGCAGCACGGTACCGGTGTTCCAGGCGGAACCGGTCTTCCACACCCGCGCGAAGCCGCCGAGGATGCGCACCACCGCGTTGGTGTCGGCGGTCAGGTTGGTGCTGATGTTCGTCTTGTAGTCGTCGACGAACGCGAGAGCGGTCGCGGCCTTGGCGTCCGCGGCGGCGAGCCAGCCGGCGAACGTCGGGGCCGCCAGCACACCCGCCGAGGCGCCGAGCGAGGTCTTCAGGAATCCCCGTCGGCCGACGGCGAGTCCGCGGGCCGGTGCGGAGGTGTGGTGCCCGGCAGATGACGGCATGGGTGTGCCTCTCTTGAGGTCTGGGGGAGTTCACGCGGACGGCGATGCTTCAGAGCTGCGTGAGCGTGTGGGTTCGCGTGGGAAAAGTGTTGAACGAGCGAAGTTCTAGGGCGAGTTCGTGTCCCGGCGGTCATGGTCCGACGACCGTCACATGACCCGGAGTTGAACGGCGCCCCGGTGGTCGGCCCGGTGGTTCACCGGAAGAACAGGCCTGGACCAGCGTGTTCGCAGCGTCGAACAGCCCGTGGTCCAGGCGCGCGGGACCGGACGGGTGGCGGACGGGTTTCTCACAGGATCGAACGTGCCAGCGCCACCGCGCCCTCGACCGGCGGGAGTCGCAACCGCTGTGGCCGCGCCCCGGGTACGGCCTCGGCGAGCGCGGCCGCGAAGGCGTCGTACAGGCGTGGCTGGGAGAGGATCGTGCCGCCCGCGACCACCACGTCGTCCACGGCGAGACCGCGCGCGGCGAGCCGGACCACGAGGCCGGCGAGAGCGCGGCCGCCGTCGGCTATCACGTCGGCGGCGAGCCGGGAGCCCGCGTCGGCCGCGGCGAAAAGCACCGGGGCGTGCCGGCCCCACTCGGCGGAGACGTCGGAGGCGCCCTCCAGCGCGGCGCCGAGTGCGGGTACCTCGGCCACCCCGAAGGAGGCGACGAGTCCGGTCGCGAGCGCGTCGGGGGCCTCACCGCGGTCGTGTGCGGCCCAGACGGCGCGGGCGGCGTCCCGGACCAGTCCGGCGGCGCCGCCCGCGTCGCCGAGGACCGCGCCCCAGCCGCCGACCTGCACGGGGCTGCCGTCGGCGTGCCGTCCGACGGCCACCGAACCGGTGCCGGCGACCAGGCCGACGCCCTTGTCCAGGCCCGCGGCGGGGACGAGGAGCTCGGCGTCGCCCACGACGAGGACGGGTGTCTCCTGGAAGTCGCGCAGCGCGGCGGTGATCTGGGCGCACTGGCGGGGGGTCTCACAGGCGTGCCCGCCGACGGCCAGGGCGGCGGGGCGGGTACCGGCCGGCAGGGCCTCGTGGACCAGCGCGGTCAGCCAGCGGGCGGCGGCGGCCGGGTCGTGCGGCCGCCAGCCGCTGCTCGAACGGACGTGATCGGCGACCAGGTCCGCGCCGGTGAGTGCGCGGAGATGGGTCTTGGTGCCCCCCACGTCGATGCCGATCACGAGTGGGGAAGAAGGAGTGTCCTGCACGGATCCTCTTTCGTCGTCTGGGCGAACAGCGCCGAAGAGCCTGGCACTGTGCTGCGACGGCGGGCGAACCGTGCCTGGCCGAACAGGAGTTGAGCAAGTCGGGAAGCCCCGGGACGGGCTTCTTGCGGAGCACGGCAGGCGAGTACCGTGTACTTCGTTAGGAAGTTAACTAACGAAGTACAGTGCGTCAAGAGTTGCCGCGGACTCGATCAACGGACGCTGTCGAGGTCAGAACCGCGCGGCACAAGGGCACCGCATCGCCGCATCCCGCGACACCCGGGGGAGCGCGGCCCCTGACCCCTGGGGGAACTGTGGAACACGTCGTGACTGAGGCCCCCCGGCTCACCGAGAGCGCCGGTGCGGTCTTCGCCGTGCTGGCCCAGGCCGGCAGCGCCACCCGGCCGCAGCTCGCGAGCCTCGCCGGCCTGTCCAAGCCGACGGTCTCCGCCGCCGTCGCGGAGCTGGAGGGGGCCCGGCTGGCCACCCACTCCGGCACCGCGTCCGGCGGGACCGGCCGCTCCGCCGCCGTCTACGGCCTCGGGCCCGCCTCCGGCTCGGTCCTCGCCGTCGACCTCGGCCCGGCCCGCACCCGGGTGCGCGGCTGCGCCCTGGACGGCACGCTGCTCGCCGAGGCGGACACGCCCCGTCCCCGCGCCGCCGACGCCGTCCGGGAGGCCCTGGCCGCGCTGCCCGCGGGCGCCCCGCTGCGGGCCATCGTCGTCGCGATCGGTGACGTCACCGCCCCCGACCTGGCGGGCACCGGGATGCGCCCCGCGACCGCCAAGGCCGGCCCCGTCTTCGACGCGGTCTCGGTCGCCCTGCCGCCGGGGGTCCCGGTCCACCTGGAGAACAACGTCAACTGCGCCGCCCTCGCCGAACTCCACGAGGGCGCCGCCCGGGGCCGCCGCACCTTCGGCTACCTGCGGATCGGCGTCGGTATCGGTCTGGGCATCGTCATCGGCGGCCAGGTGCTGCGCGGCGCCAACGGCGCGGCCGGTGAGCTGGCCCGGCTGCCCTACCCCTGGGACGACGACCGGGAGCCCCGCCAGGAGGCCCTGGAGGCCTACGTCGGCTCGCAGGCCCTGCTGCGCCGGGCCGCCGAGGCCTGGCGGGCCGGTGACGGGCCGCGCCCCCGGACCGCCGAGGGGCTCTTCGCGCTGGCCGCCGAGGGCCGGGAGCCCGCCCGCGGCCTGGTCGCCCGGCACGCCGCCGACGTGGGCCGGCTGGCCGCCGCCGTGGCCGCCGTGCTGGACCCGGGGCTGATCGTGCTCGGCGGCAGCACCGGCGCGGATCCCCAGGTCCTGCCAGGTGTGCGGGCCGAGCTGGGGCGGCTGAGCTGGCCCACCGAGGTGGTCAGCAGCCAGATCGGCGATCTCGGTACGGTAGTGGGTGCCGCCCGGCTCGCCGTGGCCAAGGGAGTCCAAAACGTGACCGAAGGCGTGCAGGTGAAGGATTGACGGCTTCCTGATCGGTCTGCCAATGTCCGGACAAGCGCTTTCTAAGTCGGCCGGGACGCCGACTCCGGGTGAGCCTTCAGCCCGTACGCGAAGTACGGCAGCCGCACGAGGGCGTGCTTGTGCGACGCCGGCCGTCATGGCCGGGAACCCCACCCGTCAAGGCGACACGGCCGGGCGAGGCCGTGCCCCCGGAAAGCGAAATCTCCCGCAAAATGCACCCGTGCCGCCTCGGCAGGCGCCGTGCTTCTTCCGCTACGACGAAAAAGGGATTGAAGATGACCAGTGTGGGTGTGCGGCGCTCTCGCCGACTCGGCCGCGGCGGCATACGCCGTCTGGTTCCTCTCGCTGCCGTGGCCGCGGCAGGGGCCCTGCTGCTCTCCGCCTGCGGGTCGGGATCCGGCTCGGGCGGCACCTCCAAGTCGCTGACGTTCTGGATCTCCACGGTTCCGGGGCAGGACGCGGGCTGGAAGAAGCTGGTGGCGCAGTACAAGAAGGAAGCCGGCGTCGACGTCAAGCTCGTCAACATTCCCTACGACGGCTACCCGACGAAGCTGCACAACGCCGCGCAGGCGAACTCGCTGCCGGATGTTGCCGACGTGCCGGCCCTTGACCCGATCTGGTCGAACAAGCTGATCGACCTCAGCTCCATCGCCAACGACAAGAGCAACAACATCAACGCCAACTTCCTCGCCAAGGACTCGTCCGGCAAGGTGCTGGCCATCCCCTCGGACGTCACCGCGTCCGGCCTGTTCATCAACAAGACGCTGTTCAAGAAGGCCGGCGTCACCGTCCCGACCTCGCCGCAGAAGACCTGGACCTGGACCGAGTTCATCGCGGCGGCGAACAAGGTCCGGGAGAAGACCGGCGCCAAGTACTCCCTCACGTTCGACCAGTCGCCGTCCCGGCTGCGCGCCATGGTGTACGAGATGGGCGGGCAGTACGTCCACGCGGACTCCTCCGGCAAGTTCTCCGTGGACGCCGCGACCAAGAAGGCCGTGAAGTACTTCGTCGGACTCAACGACGACAAGACCATGCCGAAGTCGGTGTGGACCAGCGGCGCCGACCCGTCGGCCATGTTCCAGAGCGGTGACGTGGTCGCCTACTGGTCCGGCGTGTGGCAGGTCGCCTCCTTCGCCGACAGCATCAAGAAGTTCGACTGGGCGAGCGTCCCGACTCCCGCCCAGCCGGTGCAGGCCAGTGACGTCAACAGCGGCGGCATGATGGTGGGCTTCAACAACAACGGCGCCGCGGCCACCGCCGCGCAGAAGTTCCTGTCCTGGGTGTACGAGCCGAAGCAGTACACCGAGCTGGTCGAGACCTCCGGGTTCCTCCCGGTCGAGAGCGGTCTGAGCCCGAAGTACCCCTTCACCTCCGCGGCGGCGCAGGCGGCGTTCAAGCTGTACAACGAGGAGATCCCGCTGTACGCCCCGATCTCGGGCTACTTCAACGGCGCGCAGACGAACTGGGTGCTGAAGGGCAAGAGCCTCGCCACCGACCCGACCAAGACGGAGCTGGGCAAGGCGATCAACGGCCAGCAGTCGGTCGACAAGGCCCTGGACAACATCGTGGACGGCTACAACCAGGCGGTCGGCAGCGGATCGTAGGCCACAGGGCCCGGGCGGCGGGTCGAGACACCGCCGCCCGGGCCCTGGCCGCCCACGTGATGCCGGGCTCACGGCGTGAGCCCAACGCAATCCATCCACCAGCACGGAAGTCAGGAAGATGACAAAAAGCGCCGCGGACGTGTCCGTGAGCCCGCCCAGGCGACGACGCAGCACTTACATTCTCGCGCCGCTCGTCCTCATCGCGGCCAATGTCGTGCTCTTCGCGCTGTTCTTCGTGTGGCCGGCGGTGATCGGGCTCGTCTACTCCTTCACGAACTACACGGGCGTGGGGGCGTTCCAGTTTGTCGGACTGGACAACTACCACAACCTGTTCGGGGACTCCGCTTTTTACGACGCGCTGACCCGGACGCTGCTGTACACCGTCCTCTTCGTTCCCCTGAACTTCGCGCTCTCCCTGCTCGCCGCCAACCTGCTGGTGAGCAAGCACGCCAAGGGCGCGTCCGTCGCCCGTGTCATCTTCTTCGTCCCGTGGCTGCTGTCGCCCATCGTCGTGGGTGTCCTGTGGCGGTGGCTGTTCGGCGAGAACTTCGGACTGGTCAACTACATCATCGAGAAGTTCGGCGGGCACGCCGTTCCGTGGCAGTCGAATGCCGACCTGTCGCTGCTGGTGGTGGTGTTCGCGGCATCCTGGGCCTGGACGGGCTTCTCGATGCTGCTGTTCATCGCGGCGATCAAGAACGTGCCGGTGTCGTACTACGAGGCGGCCTCGCTCGACGGCGCCGGCCCCTGGCGCCAGTTCATCAGCATCACGCTGCCGAGCATCGCGCCCACCTCGTTCATCGTGATCCTGCTCAACACGATCAACGCGATGAAGGAATACCCGGTGTTCGTCTCCCTCAACAACGGCGGACCCGGAACGTCGAACAACCTGCTTGTCCAGTACATCTATCAGACCGGCTTCCAACGGGGCCAGATCGGCTACGCGAGCGCCGCGTCATTCGTGCTCATGCTCATCCTGATGGCCGTCGCGATCATCCAGCTGATCGTCAACCGGCGGGTGGAGAACCGATGACAACCACAGACATGCCACGCAAGGCCGACGCCGGCCCCGGACGGGCCGTTTCCAAAAAGCGGCCCCGCGGGGCGAGCAGTGGTGGGCTCCGGCGGGCGGTACCCGCGACGACATTGCTGTGGATCCTGGCGTGCCTCTACGGGCTGCCGGTGCTGTGGTTCATCCTCAGCTCCCTCAAACCGGCCGGGGACCTGTTCTCCTATCCGCTGACGCTGGTTCCGCACCACCCCACTCTGTCGGGTTACTTCACGGCGTGGCGCAGTGCCAACTTCTCCCAGTACTTCATCAACACGACCCTCGTGTGCGTGATCACGACGATCCTCACGGTGGGCGTCAGCTGCTGCACCGGGTACGCGCTGGCCAAGTACGACAATAAATGGCTCAAGGCGTTCTTCATCTGCATCCTGGCCACCACGATGCTGCCCGGCGAGGTCATGCTCGCCCCCGAGTTCCTGGTGGTCCGCAACCTCGGCCTCTACAACTCGTTCGCCGGCATCATCCTCCCGGCCGTGCTCACCGCGACCGGGTGCTTCATGTTCCGCCAGTTCTTCCTGACGGTTCCCGACGAACTCGTGGAAGCCGCACGCATCGACGGCGCCCGCGAACTGTCGATCTTCCTGCGGATCATGGTGCCGCTCTCCCGGCCCATCATGCTGACGCTCGCCATCCTGTCCTTCCAGTGGCGCTGGAACGACTACATCTGGCCGCTGCTGATGCTGAACGACCCCAACAAGTTCACCGTGCAGATCGGCATCCAGAGCATCGTCGGCGCGCAGAACATCAACTGGTCGGTCCTGCTCGGCGCGTCGGTGATCTCCATGATCCCGCTGATCGTCATCTTCCTGGTCTTCCAGCGCTACGTCATGGGCGCCGACATCAACGCCGGTCTGAAGGACTGACCGTGACCATCCCGCTCGACCACGAGTTCGTCCGCGCGGTGGCACGCGCCGCCGACCGGCTGGCCGGCCCGCCGGCGGCCGGCCCCGACGAGGAACCCGCCGGTGTGACCCACCGTGCTCTGGCACGCCGGGTGAAGACCATGGTCGCGGCGTACCGTTCCCCGGACTCGGCGCTGCACGGCAGCAGGCAGGTCGTCGCCGCCGCGATGACCCACCTACGTGCCCTGCGGGCCGCGCAGACCGGCACCGGACTCTTCGCCGGCGGCGACAACGTGCAGTCACCGCCGGACTCCGCGTTCACCGTCAACGACGTGTGCGACGCGCACGTCCTCGCCGCGGGCGCGGGACCGGAACTGCGCGACGTCACGGCCGCGCTCGCCGAGATCGCCGGCGCCGCCGCCGGCGCTCTCCTGACCGGTGGGGTGCACACCCCGAACCACCGCTGGGAGCTGTGCGCGGCGCTGGCCCGGCTGCACCGGTCGTTCCCGGACAGCCGGCTGCTCGACCGCGTCGACGCGTGGCTCGCCGAGGGCGTCGACATCGACGCGGAGGGCCTGTACTCGGAGCGGAGCGCCAACTACGCGGCCCACGTGTCCAACCCGTCGCTGCTGCTCCTGGCCGACGTCCTCGGCCGTACCGACCTGTGGGACGCCGTCGAACGCAACCTCACCGCGACCCTGGACCTCATCAGACCGGACGGCACGGTGGAGACCGTCCACTCGCGACGGCAGGACCAGAACCACCCGTTCCCGCTGGCGCCCTACCTGGCGCACTACCGGCTGCTCGCGATCCGCTCCGGCCGACGCGACTTCAGCCGGGCGGCGCGGCTGGCGGCCGCCGGCGGCATCGACGACCCCAACCTGCTCGCCGAGACCATCCTCACCCCCGACCTGTGCCGCGTGCTGCCGCCACCGGCACCGGAACCCCTTTCCCGCGACCGGTACATCGCCACGGCGCGCCTTGCCGCACGTGCCTCCGCCACCGCGCACAGCGTCCTGTACGGCGGCTCGGACGTGCCCGAGCACCGGCGCATCCGCTCGGGCCTCGCCTGCAATCCCACCTTCCTGCGCCTGTTCGCCGGCGACGCCGTCCTCGACGCGGTCCGCCTCTCACGGGGCTTCTTCGACCTGGGCCCGTTCCGCGCCGCCGGCATGCAACAGCTCGGCGACAACCGGTTCCGGCTCACCGAAACCCTGACAGCCGCCTACTACCAGCCGCTCCCGCCGGACCGGCGACGGGACGACGGCGCCTACCGCATGGCGGACGAGGGACGCTTCTCGGCCGCGATGGCCTTCCCGGACCGGCCTCGGGACGAGGTCTCCCACACGACCCGCGTCGAAGCCGATCTGCGGGAGGACGGCGCCGACCTGCGGATCGACATCAGCGGACCACGGGTGCCCTGGGCCCTCGAACTGACCTTCCGGCCGGGCGGCGTGTCGGCGGGCGCCGTACCGATCGGCGACGGACGCTGGTGCCTGACGGCCGGGCCGATGACCTACCGGGTCGGTGACGACGAGATCCGGGTCGAGGCCGACGTCGAGGCGGGCGAGCCGCTCGCCGGGCCGGACCGGAGCGACCTACTACGGTACGACCCGGGTCAGGACCACACCGTGGTGGGCGGCACCGACGCGACGACCGGGAACCGCGTCTACCTCGGCGGGCACGGCCCTCAGACACTGACCGTCGCACTGCGCGCCCGCCGTCTCCCGCCTGTCGTCCGACCCTGACGAACCACGCCATGGCCACCACCGGCATGAAGGGCTGATCCACCCATGCACCTGCCACGCCAGCTCGGCCCGCTGCACGACCTGCCGTCCACTCCCGAGGCGTACGACGCGGTCCTCGCCGACGTCGTGGAGCAGGCCCTGGCCCGCCTCACGCCCGAGGGCAACCTCGAACACCCCGACGCCGACGACGACATCGGCGACACCTCCCTCGGCGTCACCTCGCTGCTGGCCCTCGCCTGGCAGCGCGCCAAGGACCCGCGGCTGCCGGAGGCCGTGCACCGCAGCCTCGCCTTCCACCTGCGCGAGCGCGTCTACACGGAGGACAACCCCGGCTATCCGAACCTGACGGTCCGCGACTCGGGACTCCCGTACGCCCGTTACGTCCTGGCGCCGGGCGCGCACCCGATCGGGGACTGGCCCAGCACGGTGTGGGCGCTGCTCCAGGCCGTCAACGTCCTCGACCTCGCGGACGGCCTGGTCGACGACGAACAGCGCACCGCGCTGACCGAGGTGGGCCGTGGCTACTGGCGCTGGCTGACCGAAGCCACCTTCTTCAACCCGCAGGAGGCCGGCAACCAGGCGATCGGGTGCGTGGTCGGCGGACTGATGCTGGCCCGCCACCTTCCCGCCGGGGAGGGCGAGCAGGTCCGCGGGCGGGCGCTGGCCCTGTACACCGACAGGATCCGCGCCCACCGTGTCCTGGACCGGGGCGCCCTGCTGCCCCCCGAGCACGGCGGCGCCTACGACAACAACTACGGCCCGATCTCCCTGTCCTTCCTCGCCCAGGCCCACCGGATCAGCGGCGAGGCGATGTTCGCGGAGGACGGCGACGCCCTCGCC
Organism: Streptomyces sp. NPDC007157; assembly: GCF_040634235.1. Taxonomy (NCBI): domain Bacteria; kingdom Bacillati; phylum Actinomycetota; class Actinomycetes; order Kitasatosporales; family Streptomycetaceae; genus Streptomyces; species Streptomyces sp. NPDC007157. The sequence goes on along the minus strand of NZ_JBEYFE010000003.1, from coordinate 460,441 downwards.
CGCTACCTCGACGCCCGTCTGCCGGGCGGCGGCTTCGACAACGGCGGCCCCCGCTACAGCGAACAGCACTCCGGTTTCGAGTCCGTCCTGGGGCTGCGCTACTTCGGTGCCAGGATCGGCTCCGACCTGGGCCGCTACCGGGGCGACACCAACTGGGGCCGGCACGCGGTCAAGGCGGACGGCGGTGTCGACGGGCACTTCGCGTGGATGCTGGTCTGGCAGATCCAGGACACCACCCCCTGGCACCGCACCCCCTCGACCGTCCCGGCCCGCCACCAACTCCGCGCGGGCACCGTCTCGGTGGCCTTCGACCACCGGATGACCCCGGCACTGATCGAGGCGGCCGGCACCTACCACCTCCCGGCGGCGGTGAACCGGCAGCACGGCTTCGGCCCGGTCCTGGACGGCTTCCTGTACTGCCGGCCGATGGGCGAGGTCCGGGTCCGGGACGTGCGCGCCGACGGCCTGGCCGCCAAGCTGGTCAGCAAGCCGGTCGTGGGCCGCGACCACGTGCTGCGCCACGTGCGCTCCCTGTACGTCACGGACGGCACCCGGCTGTGGGTGACGGTGGCCCTGGAGCGCCTCGACGGAACGCCGTACCTGCTGGCCGGGCTGCCGTACGCGGCGGACGACGGCGACCGGGTGCGCCGCGTCGCCGAGGGCGAGATCGCCGCCGCGGGCGCGCTGCGCCTCACCCACCCCGCACAGCAGGGCGCCGACCACTTCGACGCCCGTTCCGAACTCACCCAGGAGCAGGCCGCGTTCGCGCTCGCCGCCGACCCGCGCGGCTACGGCAACCCGGACGAGGGCTGGCGCCACCTGGTCACCTCCACGGCGTACGAGGCCGAACTGGCGCCGGGCGCACCGGAGCACCTGCACGTCTTCGCCGTACGGTACGGGCCCGGCGGAGCGTTCACGCCGTCGTTCGAAGGCGATCTGACCGTGCACACCGAGGCGTTCACGGCCGTCATCGAGACCGCGGACGCCCACGGCGATCCCGGGCTCGCCGTCACCGGCTGCTGAGCGCTCCGCCGCAAGTGCCGTGCCGTGCCGTGCCGTCGTACGGCTGCTGCGCCGTCGTGGCTGGTCGCGAAGTTCCTCCCCCAGCCTTCGGCCGGGGGTACCCCCAGCGCCCCTTTGGGGCGCTACGGCGTGGGCAGCGCCGCCTCCGGGACCACCAGGTCCGCCCGGTCCCGGGTCGCCGCGACCAGGTCGGCGTTGCGCTGGTCGGTGCCCGCCACCCAGGCCACCGCATGCTCGTGCGCCTTGCCGAACTCCTCGTGCCGGGCGACCAGTCGCCGTATCCGCTCGGCCTCGTCGATCTCGCAGAACCACACCTCGTCCAGGGCCCGCCGCACCCGCGCCCAGGATTCCTCCGCCAGCAGCAGGTAGTTGCCCTCCGTCACCACCAGCCGGGCGGTCGGCGGTACCGGGATCGCGCCCGCCAGCGGCTGCTCCAGGACCCGCTCGAAGCCCGGCGCGTACACCACCTCGCCGGTGTCCTCGCGCAGCCGCCGCAGCAGCGCCGCGTACCCGGCCGCGTCGAAGGTCGCGGGCGCGCCCTTGCGGTCCCGCAGGCCCAGCCGGTCCAGTTCGACGTCGGCCAGATGGAAGCCGTCCATGGGCACCTGCGCCACCCACGGCTCGCCGGAGCCGTTCAGCTCGCGCACCAGACGCTCGGCGAGCGTGGTCTTGCCGGCGCCGGGGCTGCCCGCGATGCCGAGGATCGCGCGCGGACCGCGTCCGGTGAGTGAACGGGCCCGGTCGAGGAGGTCGTCGAAAGTCAGCGGCACGCAAAAAGTGTGACATCAGGCCCGGGATGTGGTGTGTACCACCCCCTGGAAGCCGCCTGGTGGGGAAGATGCCGGACATGACAGCACTCGGTCTGCCCGACACCATCCAGGCCTGTCTCTTCGATCTCGACGGGGTCGTCACCAAGACGGCCGTCGTGCACGCGGCGGCCTGGAAGGAGACCTTCGACGCCTTCCTGCGCGGCTACGACGGCCAGCGGCCCTTCGACGCGGTCGCCGACTACGACGAGTACGTCGACGGACGCCCCCGCGCCGACGGGGTCCGCGCCTTCCTGGACTCCCGGGGCATCCACCTGCCCGAGGGCACCCCGGACGACCCGCCGGACGCCGCCACCGTGCACGGCCTCGGCAACCGCAAGAACGAACTGCTCCTGGAGAAGATCCGCACCGACGGCGTCGAGGCCTACGACGGCACCCTGCGCTACCTGGAGGCGGTCCGCGCGCAGGGACTGCGCACCGCCATCGTCTCCTCCAGCGCCAACTGCCGTGACGTGCTGCGGTCGATCGGCGCCGAGCACTTCTTCGACGTCCGCATCGACGGGGTGGTGGCCGCCGAGCGCCATCTGCCCGGCAAGCCGCACCCGGACACCTTCCTGGCCGCCGCCCACGACCTCGGTGTCGAGGCCGCCCACGCCGCCGTCTTCGAGGACGCCCTCGCCGGCATGGACGCGGGTCGCGCCGGCCGCTTCGGGTACGTCGTCGGCGTGGACCGCGTCGGCCAGACGGACGCCCTGTACGCACACGGCGCGGACACCGTCGTGACGGACCTCGCCGAGCTGGGAGGCAAGGAGTGATCACCCACCGGTCGTACGCCGTGGAGCCCTGGGCGGTCCGCGAGACCGCCCTCAACCTCGACGTGCTCGCGCAGAGCGAGTCGGTGTTCGCGCTGTCCAACGGGCATGTCGGCTGGCGCGGCAATCTCGACGAGGGCGAGCCGCACGGCCTGCCCGGCAGCTACCTCAACGGCGTGCACGAGGTGCACCCGCTGCCGTACGCCGAGGCCGGCTACGGCTACCCCGAGTCCGGGCAGACCGTCATCAACGTCACCAACGGCAAGATCCTGCGGCTGCTCGTGGACGACGAGCCCTTCGACCTGCGCTACGGCCGGCTGGTCACCCATGAGCGGGTCCTCGACCTGCGCCGGGGCGTGCTGGAGCGGACCTGCGAGTGGACCTCGCCGGCCGGGTCCACCGTGCGGGTGCGCTCCACCCGGCTGGTGTCGCTGACCCAGCGGGCGGTGGCCGCCGTCGCCTACGAGGTCGAGGCCGTCGACCGGCGCTGCCGGATCGTGATCCAGTCCGAGCTGGTCGCCAACGAGCAGCTGCCCGGCGCCAACGGCGACCCGCGCGCCGCGGTGGCGCTGGAGTCACCGCTGGAGCAGGAGGACGACTTCGCCTCCGGGCGCCGGCTGCGCCTGGTGCACCGCACCCGGCGCAGCGGCCTGCGGGTCGCGGTCGCCGCCGACCACACGGTCGCCGGTCCCGGGGGGACCACCACACAGGCCGAGAGCGACACCGACGTGGCCCGGCTGACCGTCACCTCCGTGCTGGAGCCGGGGGAGCGGCTGCGGGTGGAGAAGTTCGTCGCCCACGGCTGGTCCGGGGTGCGCTCGCTGCCCGCCATGGCCGACCAGGTGGACGCGGCCCTGGCGGCCGCCGCGCACGAGGGCTGGCAGGGGCTCGCCGACGACCAGCGTGGCTACCTGGACGACTACTGGTCCCGCGCCGACGTGGAGGTGGACGGCGACGAGGAGGTCCAGCAGGCCGTCCGCTTCGCCCTCTTCCATGTGCTGCAGGCGGGGGCCCGCGCCGAACAGCGCGCGATACCCGCCAAGGGGCTGACCGGCTCCGGATACGACGGGCACGCCTTCTGGGACACCGAGATGTTCGTGCTGCCCGTCCTCACCCACACCGCCCCCGACGCCGTCGCCGAGGCGCTGCGCTGGCGCTACAACACCCTGCCGGCCGCCCGTGAACGCGCCACCCAACTGGGCCTGGACGGGGCCGCGTTCCCCTGGCGGACCATCGCGGGCTCGGAGGGCTCGGCGTACTGGCCGGCCGGCACCGCGGCCTTCCATGTCAACGCCGACGTCGCCGACGCGGTGGTCCGCTATGTCGCCGCCACCGGCGACACCGACTTCGAACGGGACACCGGCGTCGAGCTGCTCGTGGAGACCGCCCGGCTGTGGCGCTCGCTCGGCCACCACGACAGCCGCGGCGCCTTCCACATCGACGGCGTCACCGGCCCCGACGAGTACAGCGCGGTCGCCGACGACAACACCTACACCAACCTGATGGCGCGGGCGAACCTGCTCGCCGCCGCCGACGTGGTCGAACGCCACCCCCGGCAGGCGGCGCGGCTCGGTGTCGACGCGGAGGAGAGCGCGGCCTGGCGGGACGCCGCCGACTCCGTGCACGTCCCCTACAACCACGAACTCGGCGTCCACGAACAGCACGCCGGGTTCACCCGCTACCAGCGGTGGGACTTCGCCAACACCAGCCCCGAGCAGTACCCGCTGCTGCTGAACTTCCCCTACTTCGACCTCTACCGCAAACAGGTCGTCAAACAGGCCGACCTGGTCCTGGCGATGTACACCTGCGGAGCCTACTTCGACGAGGAGCACATCTCCCGCAACTTCGCCTACTACGAGCCGCTGACCGTGCGCGACTCCTCCCTCTCCGCCTGCTGCCAGGCCGTCGTCGCCGCCCAGGCCGGGCATCTGACGCTGGCCCACGCCTACACCGCCGAGGCCGCGCTGATGGACCTCGACGACCTGGAGCACAACACCCGCGACGGACTGCACATCGCCTCGCTGGCCGGTACCTGGATGGCGCTGGTGGCCGGCTTCGGCGGGATGCGCCACTACGACGACGGGGCCCGGTTCGCCCCCCGGCTGCCGGAGCGGCTGCGCCGTCTCGCCTTCAATCTGCAACTGCGGGGCAGCAGACTGCGTGTGGAGATCGGCGCCGACAAGGCGACCTACACCCTCCTCGACGGCCCGCCGCTCACCGTCCACCACCACGGGGAGCCGGTCACGGTCAGCACCGACAACCCCGCGGTACGTGCGGTGCCGCCGGTCCGTCCCGGGCCGACCCCGCAGCAGCCGCCGCACCGGTCACCGACCCGACCGTCCTGAGCGTCAGCGCCCCGATTCTCCGGGGGTGCGGGGAACTGCGCGATCAGCCACAGCCGACCGGTACTCCACCACGGCCGTCCGCGCCGCCGTCGCGGCTGGTCGCGCGGTTCCCCAAGCCCCTGAAGGCGCGCTTCACGTGAGCGCGTTGAGCAGCAGCCCCACCAGATCGCCGGTCGCGTCGGCCGCGAACACCGCTGCCAGTGCGCCCAGTGCGAGTACGGCCGCGGCGGCCGGCCACAGGGAGGGCGGCGGGCTGGTCTGGAGCGCCGCGACCCGGCGGGTGACCGCGCGGTCCGTGAAGTTCAGGGCGCACGCCGTTCGGGCGCGGCCCGTGCTGAGCGCCGCCCGGGCCAGCGCCCGGGCGGTGGTCCCGCGGTCCCCGACGTCGGTCGCCGCCTGCTCGTCAGCCCACCGCTCCACCAGGAAGGTCACGGCCGCCCGGACCGGGCCGAGCAGCGGGTTGGCGGCCGCGGCGAGGGTCACGGCCGTCACCATGCGGCCGTGCCGGTGCGTCAGATGGGCCCGTTCATGAGCCAGCAGCACCCGCCGCTCCGCCGGTGCCAGCGCGCTCAGCATCGCCGAGGTGACCAGGATCCGGCCCGGCCGGCCCGGGATCGCGAACGCCTGCGGCACCTCGCAGGCGGCCACCACCAGTTCGGTGTCCCCCGGATGCCCCTCGCACAGCCGTCGCAGCGCCCGCCGGGTCCGGCGCTCGGCGCGCACCGCCCGCTGTACCCGCCACCCCACCACGGCCAGCGCGAGACAGGCGGCGAGGCCGATCACCTCGGGCACCGGGTCGGTCAGCGGGCGGCCGTCCTCGCGGGCCTCCCGGATCACCGGCGGGGCGTCGCCCAGCAGGGCGGTGGTCAGCAGCACCAGGGACCAGGTGGTCGCGGCGGCGGTCAGTGCGGCGGTGGCGGTCAACACGCGTGCGGCCAGGGCCGGGGCCACCCGGCGGCCGATCAGCGGACTGACCGACGGCAGCAGCAGGGACACCAGCAGCGGGGTGTAGACGTCGTACCTCATGCGCTGCCCCCGGCGAACAGGTTGCGCAGCGCCCGCTCCTCCTCCGCGCTCAGCCCGGACACGAACTGCTGGAGGGCGGCGATCGGGTCGGGCCCCCGGTCCAGGGCCTCGTGCATGGCCTCGGCGGTCAGCTCGGCCGCGTTCTTCGCCGGCCGGTAGGCGCCGCGCCGCCCGTCGGCGTCCCGCAGCACCAGTCCTTTGTCGTACAGCCGCTTGAGGATGGTGTGGACCGTGTTGTAGGCGAGTCCGCCGCCGATCTCGGACTGGATCTCGGCCGGGGTCAAGGGGCGTTCGGTCGCCCACAGGGCTGCCAGCACCTCGCTCTCCAGCTCTCCCGCGCTGCGCCGCTCCGCCCTGCCGCGGGAACCTGTGCCAGCCATGGCACAACCTTACAGCGCGTAGTGCCGACGTTCGTATGGACGTACCTGCGCTGCCTCCACCAGTAATTCCCGTTAGTTTGTCACTGTTTGTCCCTGAAGCCCAAGAACGGTCCTGCGAGCTCTAGGGGAACAGGGGTGGGTCCCTCCATGGTCCCGAACGTGAACGTCACGCCCGTCATGGGGCGCCGAGGCGTCTACTGGCAGACCGGCCTCTGCCTCGCCCTGCTGGCCGGTGCGGGCTGGCTGCTCCGCCGGCACTGGCCGACCGTGGAGCACGGGGCGCTCCGGCTCGTCGTCGCGGACCAGCGCTGGCTGCTCGTGGCGGCCCTGGCGGCGGTCGGGACCTGGGCGTCCTCGGCCCTCGCCCAGCAGGGCGCGGTCGTCCACCGGCTGCCCGGCGGGCGCCTGGTCGCCGCGCAGTTCGCCGCCTCGGCCGCCAACCACCTGCTGCCCGCCGGGCTCGGCGCGGGCGCGGTGAACCTGCGCTTCCTGATGCGCTGCGGCCTCCCGGCCGGCCGCAGCGCGTCGGCCCTGGCGGTCAAGGCCGCCGCCGGTGCCGTGGTCCGGCTGGTCCTGATCGCCGTCCTGGCCCCCGCCTGCCCGGGACTGCTGCGGATCCCGCACGTGTCCGTGGCCGCGATCCTCGCCGCGACCGCCGCGGCCGTCCTGCTCGTCGTCCTGATCCGGGCCCGGGTGTGGGCCCGTTGCCGGGGTGCGGTGACCGCCGTGGCCGGCGACATCCGGGCCCTGCACGCCCGCCCCGTCCGCGCCGCCGCGCTGTGGGGCGGCTCCCTCGCCTTCGCCGGGCTGCACGCCCTGGTCCTGATCGCCGTGACCCGGGCGGTCGAACTCTCGCTGTCCCCGGCCCGGGTGGCGCTGCTGTACCTCGCCGCCAGCGGCGCCGCCGCGCTGCTGCCCACGCCCGGCGGGCTCGGCTCGCTCGACGCGGCCCTCGCCCTCGCCCTGACCGCCTCCGGGACCCCGGCCGCCGCGGCCGCCTCCGCCGTGCTCGGCTACCGGCTGCTGACCATGTGGCTGCCGCTGCTGCCGGGTCTGCTGGTCCTCGGGTTGCTGGTCCGGCGCCGGGCACTGTGACCGGGCGGGCCGCACCCGGGGGAGTCCGGCGGCGCCGGCCCCGGCTTCAACCGCCGTGCTCCGGGCCGGTCTCCGTCACCGGACTCTCCGGTACGTCGTCCGGGGCCCCCGGATCCGGCACCCAATGGGCGGCCACGCACCAGCAGGCCCCGAGCCAGCCGACCGCGAAGAGCCAGCCGCCGATCACGTCCGTGCACCAGTGCACGCCGAGGAACACCCGGGTGGCCCCGACGGCGAGTCCCCAGCAGCCGACTGCCACGCACCACGGCGTACGGCCGCGTGGGTGCCGGATCCCCAGGGCCAGGACGACCAGACCGGCGGTCAGTGCGGACGTCGTGCTGTGGCCGGACGGGAACGACCAGCCGGAGGCGTGGGTCCGCCAGTAGGCCTGCGGCGGCCGGGCCCGGGCGATCAGCTCCAGCACGCCGTACCGGGCCGCCTGGCCCAGGGCGAGGCAGGTCACGCAGAGGAGCACGGCGACGATGCGCTGCCGCGGGGTGCGGCCCACGAGCAGTCCGGCCACCACGACCAGGGCGTACGGCACGACCCCGGTGCCGGTCGCGGTGAGCCCTCGGGCCACGGCCACCGCCAGGTCCGGGCGATGAGCGAGGGACCACGCCAGCAGGGTGCGGTCCAGGGCGAGCGGTGTGCCGTGGCGGCCGGCCACGACCAGGGCCAGCACGGCGAACCCCGCCCAGGCGCCGAGGCCGACACTTCCCGCGAGCTCCGCGGTCCTCTTGCGGTTCATGACCCCGGTGGCGGCCCTCTCCTGCGCGCTGACTGTCTACTGGAATGTAGACGATCGGTGCCCTGCCGGTGTTCCCCGGTGTGCGAGTCCGGGTCCGGTCGTGACCTTTGCCGCACCATTGCCGGTTCATGACCGACTGACTACATGGTTGTAGTCATCATGGTCGGCGGAAGTAAGGCATGCCTTCACTAAGTCGAGCCGCACGGCGGGGACGGGTCTGCCGGGAGGGCTGCGACGGATGTGGGACGACGCGTTTCCGAGTTTCCTGATCGGGCTGAGGGAGGGTCTGGAGGCCGGCCTGATCGTCTCGATCCTCGTGGCCACCCTGGTGCGGGCCGGCGCCAGGAACCGGCTGCCACAGGTCTGGACGGGTGTCCTGGCCGCGATCGCGCTGGCGCTGAGCTTCGGCGCGGTCCTCACCTTCACCGCCGCCTCGCTCTCCGCGACCGCGCAGGAGGCCTTCGGCGGGAGCCTCAGTGTGATCGCGGTCGCCTTCGTCACCGCCATGGTCTTCTGGATGCGCCGCTCGGCCCGCAGCCTCTCCGGCGAGATCAGGGAGAAGGTGACCGGCGCCCTGGCCATGGGCTCGGGCGTACTGGTCGTCACCTCGTTCCTCGCCGTCGGCCGTGAGGGCCTGGAGACCGCGCTGTTCCTGTGGACCACCGCCCAGGCGGCCGGCGAGTCCGCGGGCCCGCTGACCGGCGCCGGGATCGGCCTGGTCCTGGCGGCGGCCCTGTGCTGGGGGCTGTACCGCCGGGTCCTGAAGATCAACCTGACGAGGTTCTTCACCCGCACCGGGGCGGTGCTGATCGTGATCGCGGCCGGCGTCCTCGGCTACGGGCTGCGGGACCTCCAGGAGGGCGGGGTCCTTCCGGGCCCAACGGCGTACGCCTTCGACCTGAGCGGCTCCATCGACGCCGGCTCCTGGTACAGCACCCTCCTCCAGGGCGTCCTCAACATCACTCCGGCCATGACCTGGCTCCAGGTGATCGGGTACGCCGGATACCTCGCCGTCGTCATGACGCTGTTCGTGCGCGGAGTGCGGGCCACGGCACCGCGCCCGACCAGCGCCGAGCCCGAGGCGCGGCCCGCCACGGACAAGCAGGAACTGGCATCGCAGCCGACGTCCGCCGCGGATGGGCAGGAGTCGGAGCCGGAGTCGGCGCCCGCCGCGGACAAGCAGGAGTCGGACCCGGAGTCGACGTCCGCCGTCGACAGGCCGGAACCGCGGCCGGCGCCCGTGGCCGACGGCCCCCGCCCGCGGCCGGTCGGGGTGCCGCGTCGGCGGCCGGGCTGGGTGGTCCCGGTCGCCGTGGTCGCCGTCCCGGCCGTCGTCGCCGGACTCGTCGTCGCCTTCGCCCGGCCCAAGTCCACCGGCGGCGAGACCGTCGCCGTCTCCGGGACCGAGTGCGGCAAGGGCTTCACCGCGCCCAGGCCCGGCCGGCAGACCTTCCAGATGCGGAACACCGGCAGCAGGACCGCCGAGGTGTATCTGATCGATCCGAGCAGCAACGCCGTCTACGGCGAGGTCGAGGGTCTCGCCCCCGGCACCACCCGCGCCCTGGTCGCCACCGTCGCCGGCGGCACCTACGCCTGGCGCTGTGTCCCCTCCAGCGGCAGGGCCGTCACCTCCGCGTCGGTCACGGTCTCCGGCGGCGGCAGCGGCGCCCGGGCCGTCGTACCGGTCTCCGAACAGGACCTCGCGGCGCCCCTGAAGGCCTACAAGGCGTACGTCGGGCAGGGCCTGGCCACCCTCGTCACCCAGACCCGCACGCTCGACGCCGACATCGCGGGCGACCACCTCGACAAGGCCCGCACCGACTGGCTGACCGCCCATCTCACCTACGCCTCGCTCGGTGCCGCCTACGGGACCTTCGAGGACTACGACCAGAAGATCAACGGCCGCGCCGACGGGCTCGCCGGCGGGGTGGCCGACAAGGACTTCGCCGGGTTCCACCGGGTCGAGTACGGGCTGTGGCACGAGCAGTCGGCTGATCGGCTGAAGGCCCCCGCCCAGGCACTCGCCGACGCGGCGGCCGGACTCCAGAAGGCGTTCCCCGCCCAGGACTTCGATCCGGGCGACCTGCCGCTGCGCGCCCACGAGATCCTGGAGAACACCCTCCAGTTCGAGCTGACCGCCGACACCGACGAGGGCAGCGGCACCAACCTCGCCACCGCCGACGCCAACCTGGCCGGCACCCGCGAGCTGCTCACCGTGCTCAGGCCGCTGCTGACCACCCGTGCGCCCGAGCTGCTGCCGACCGTCGACGCCGACCTCGACCGTCTGCGCAAGCTCCTGGACGCCGAGCACCAGGGGGCGAGCTGGACCCCGGTCGAGAAGCTCGACACCGTCACCCGGCAGCGGATCAGCGGAGCCACCGGCCAGCTCCTGGAGGACCTCTCCCCGGTGCCGGACCTCCTGGAGATCAGGAAGTCCGCCTGATGAACCCCGCACCGCACCAGCACCCGTACGACGAAGGGAACCCTCCGATGTCCGCTGCCGAGACCCCGTCCTGCCCGATGGGCGCGGGCCGCCGTTCGTTCGTGCGGACGGCACTGGGCGCCGGCGCCGCGGGCGCGGTCCTGGCCGGCGGAGGACTCGCGCTGAGCCAGGCCGGTTCCACCACCGAGGCCCGGGCCGCCGACGCGAGCGGCACCGCCAGGGTCCCCTTCCACGGCACCCACCAGGCAGGCATCCTCACCCCCGCCCCGGCCGCCGCCACTTTCGTCTCCCTCGACGTCATCGCCGACACCCGGCAGGACCTCGCCGACCTGCTGAGGACGATCACCGAGCGGGCCCGCTTCCTCACCTCCGGCGGCACCCCGGCCGACCTCGGCGTCGGCGCGCCGCCCGCCGACAACGGCATCCTCGGCCCCGAGGTGCCCTCCGACGCGCTGACCGTCACCGTCGGTGTCGGCGCCTCCCTCTTCGACGACCGCTACGGCCTGGCGAAGGCCAGGCCGGCCCGGCTGACCCCGATGCGGACCTTCCCGAACGACAACCTGAAGCCCGCCGAGTGCCACGGTGATCTGTCACTGCAGATCTGTGCCGACAGCCAGGACACCGTGCTGCACGCGCTCCGCGACATCGCCAAGCACACCCGCGGCGCCATGCAGATCAAGTGGCGCGTGGACGGCTTCCAGAACGCCCCGCGCCCCACCGGCGCCCAGCGCAACCTGCTCGGCTTCAAGGACGGCATCGCCAACCCGGACGTGAACTCGGCCCGCGAGACCGGCAGGCTGATCTGGGTCGGCGACGGCCAGGGCGAGCCCGCCTGGACGGCCGGCGGCAGCTACCAGGTGATCCGGATCATCCGGATGCTGGTCGAGTTCTGGGACCGGGTCTCGCTCAGCGAGCAGGAGCTGATGTTCGGCCGCCGCAAGGACACCGGGGCCCCGCTGGACGGCGCCAAGGAGACCGACATCCCGCACTACGCCAAGGACCCGCAGGGCAACGCGATCCCGCTGGACGCCCATATCCGGCTCGCCAACCCGCGCACCGCCGGGACCGACAGCTCCCGCATCCTGCGCCGCGGCTACAACTACGACCGGGGTGTCGACGGCGTCGGCAACCTCGACATGGGCCTGGTCTTCTGCTGTTACCAGCAGGACGTCCGGCGCCAGTTCGAGGCGACCCAGACCCGGCTGATCGACGAGCCCCTCGTCGACTACATCTCCCCGACCGGCGGCGGCTACTTCTTCGCCCTCCCCGGGGTGAAGAACGGCAAGGACTGGCTGGGCAGCGGGCTGCTGGCCGGCTGAGCGCCTTACCTTCCCTTTACCTTCCCATGGGAAAGGCCTGCCACTGCCTTTAGTGCGAACGATTTGCAAGTACGGGAGGATGACACCAGGCTGCTTACCGCAGCTGCTCAACTTGCTCGACCGAAGGATGCACCTCCCGATGACGGCCGCCCCTGGTTCCGCTCCGTCCCTCCCCGCCCAGGCCGAGTCCAAGCGCTCGGCCTGGCACCGTGTCCGGGGCTCCATGACACGGCAGGAGTGGATCAGGGTCGGCGGGATGGCCGCCTTCGTGCTGGCCCTGCACGTCATCGGCTGGGGCACCCTGGTCGGGATCATCGCGCCGCAGCACTTCAGCGTCGGCACCGAGTCCTTCGGGATCGGCATCGGCGTCACCGCCTACACCCTGGGCATGCGACACGCCTTCGACGCCGACCACATCGCCGCGATCGACAACACCACCCGCAAGCTGATGGGCGAGGGACAACGCCCGCTGTCCGTCGGCTTCTGGTTCTCCCTCGGTCACTCCAGCATCGTCTTCGGCCTCGCCCTGCTGCTCTCGCTCGGCATGAAGACCCTGGCCGGCCCGGTCCAGGACGACAACTCGCACCTCCACGAGGTCACCGGCCTCATCGGTACGACGGTCTCCGGGACCTTCCTCTACCTCATCGCCGGCATCAACCTCGTCATCCTGGCGGGCATCTGGAAGGTCTTCCGGCAGATGCGCTCCGGCGCCTACGACGAGGCCGCCCTGGAGACGCAGCTCAACAACCGCGGCTTCATGAACCGCTTCCTCGGCCGGGTCACCGGCTCCATCCGCAAGCCCTGGCAGATGTACCCGCTGGGCCTGCTGTTCGGCCTCGGCTTCGACACCGCCACGGAGATCGCCCTGCTGGTCCTGGCCGGCTCCGGCGCCGCCTCCGGACTGCCCTGGTACGCCATCCTGACCCTGCCGGTGCTCTTCGCGGCCGGGATGTCGCTGCTCGACACCATCGACGGCTCGTTCATGAACTTCGCCTACGAGTGGGCGTTCTCCAAGCCCGTCCGCAAGGTCTACTACAACCTCACCATCACCGGCCTGTCCGTCGCCGTCGCCCTCATCATCGGCACGGTGGAACTCCTCGGCCTCCTCGCCGACAAGCTGGACCTGCACGGCGCCTTCTGGGACTGGGTCTCCGGCCTCGACCTCAACACCGTGGGCTTCGTCATCGTCGGCCTGTTCTTCGCCACCTGGGCGATCGCCCTGCTGATCTGGAAGGCGGGCCGCATCGAGGAGAAGTGGACGACGGGCCTCGCCCGGCCCGCCGAGCAGACCGAGGCGTAGCCCGCCGCCGTCAGCCGCGGATCTTCAGGTCCGCCCGCCACTTGGCGATCTGCTTCTCCGCGTCACCGGTGTACGACCACGGGGTGCGGGTCACCCGCGGCCCCTGGATCCGCAGCAGGGCCGAGGCGATGTCCGTGACCCCCGCCTGGCAGGCCGCGTGCGTGAGGTAGTTGAGGTCACGCAGTTCGCCGGGGGCGACGGGCTCCTCACCGCGCTGGGCGATCCAGCGCTCCCAGGTGCGCCGTACGTCGCTGACCGCGCCGTCGTGCTTCCAGTGCTGACCGTGCCCCACCGAGGTCTGCTGCCCGCTCGCCTCGTCCAGGGCGTAGCGGAACTCCTCGACGCGGGCGTACTGCACGAGGACCGGCAGCGCGCAGCCCGGCGGGGCGACCCCGGCCGCGTCCCGGGCGAAGTCGTACATCAGGCCGTGCGTGCCGTGCCAGCGTGCGGAGTAGTAGTGGAGCACCTGGAGATGGCCCTCCACGTTGTACGGGTCGCGCCGGTGCAACTCGTCCCACCAGCGGGCGAGTTCCTGCCGGCGCACCCCGGTCGGATACAGCCGTGCCACCGAGATCAGGGAGACCCAGGGGGTAGGGTCCTGCGGGTACGCCTCCGTGGCCGCCAGACAGGCCAGCACGGCGGCGTCGATCCTGGACCGGTCGATCGGGGCACCCCGGCCCGCCGAGATGGCCAGGGTGAACGCCCGGGCCGTCTCGGTCGCCGCCCGCAGCGCCAACGCGTCGGCGCCGTGCGGTTCCGCGGCCAGCCAGGACTCCGCCGTCGAACTGCCCGCGCAGGCCTGCGCAAGGAGGCGCACCCGGTGTCCCCGGACCAGCCAGTCCGGGCCGGTGGCCCGCAGCAGGTCCCGCAGTCCCTGCCAGCGGCCGATGACGATGTCCTGCCGGGCCGAGGTGAGGGCGGTGTCCCCGCAGTCCGGGTCGAAGTCGGGGACGAAGCGGTCTCTCGCCATCGGGCTCGTACCTCAGAAATCCGTGGGGAGGCCTTCGTAAGCCTGGGCCTGTGCGGTGGCGTGGTCGTCGGGCACGTAGTCGGTCTCGACGGTGTGGGTGGCGTCCAGCTTGGCAGGCCGGTAGTAGTCGCTGCCCTGTTTCCAGTACCAGAGCATCGGGATCAGGCCGACGGCCAGACCGCCGACGCCGATCGTGATCGCCGCGCTGCTCAGCTCGCTCAGCGACTCGACGAAGATCCAGAACATGAACACCGCGCCGAGCAGCGGCCACAGCCCGCCGAGCAGGAAGTTGCCCGCGGACTTGAAGAGCATCTTGCGGTAGGCGACCACCACCGCGAGGCCGGCGAGACCGTAGTAGACGGCGATCTGGAGGCCGATCGCCGAGATGGCGTCGGAGAGGATCTCGCCCACCGAGCCCAGCGCGTTGGAGGCGATGAACATCACCAGAGCCACCGCGCCGACCACGGCGATCGCCACGTACGGGGTGTTCCAGGTGCGGTGCACCTTGCCCAGCGCGGCCGGCATCGTGCGGTCGCGGCCCATCGCGAACAGCGAGCGGGTGACCTGGATGAGAGTCGTCTCCAGGGTGGCGATGGTGGACAGCATCACGGCGACGATCAGCAGCTTGCCGCCCCAGCCCGGCGCGACCTCGTCGCCGAGCACGGCCAGCACGTTGGCGTCGTTCGCCGCGATCTGGTCCGAGGAGAGGATGATGTTCACGGCGATGGTGAACACCTCGAAAAGGGCGAAGACGACACCCACCCCGATCAGGCCCGCGAGTCCGGTCGTACGGCGGGAGTTGCGGGTCTCCTCGCTGAGGTTGCTGGTGACGTCCCAGCCCCAGTAGTAGAACGCGGCGATCAGCGCGCCCGAGGCGAAGCCGGAGACGCCGTCGAAGTGGCTGAAGCCGAGCCACGACCAGTGGAAGGCGCGGGCGTTGCCGGTGTGGAAGAGGGCGAGCACCGCGAACAGCAGCAGGATCGCCAGCTCGATGCCGGACATCAGCAGCTGGGCACGGACCGTGAGCCGGGCACCCCCGAGCACCACCGCCAGCATGACCAGGAACCAGGCGGCCCCGACCACCGTCGACAGCGCCACGTTGTCGGCGAGGCCCGAGTCGAACAGGGACAGCGTCATCGAGCCGGCGGGCAGTGAGCCGGCCACCATGAAGATGGTGGCCGACACCACCAGTGCCCAGCCGCTGACGAAGCCGAGGAAGGGGTGCAGGGTGCGGCCCACCCAGGAGTAGCTCGCGCCCGCGTTGACATCGATCCGGCCCAGGTAGCTGAAGGCCAGCGCGATGCCCAGCATGGGTATCGCGCACCACAGCAGCGCGGCCGGACTGGCCAGCCCCACCGCCCCCACCAGGACCGCGGTGGTCGCGGCCAGCGAGTACGCCGGTGCGCTGCCCGCCACGGCCATCACCACGGTGTCGAACGTGCCGAGGGCGTTGGCCTGCAGCCCTCTGCCCCTGTTGTTGCTCATGGTTGTGCTGCTTTCCGGTCGTGCAGGGCGCACGGGAGTGCAGGCCCGCGGTGGTACGGGGGTGCACGACCCGCCTCGCAGCCGGTGAGGGTTGGCCTCGGGCAGGGGGCCGGTCGGAAGAGACAAAGGGGTGGTGAAGGCCGCATGCCGAGAGTCGGCGAACAGTCACACCGCGTGTGTGGGTGTGACTATAGCGGCACCCTTTGACCTTTCAAGCTGACCGACCGGTAATCACATATGCCACTTGGGGTGGCCAACCCCCACACCGGAAGCAGTGGTTCCCTGAGCCCCTCAGTCCTCCAGCCGGTCGAGCTGTCGCAGCTTGTTGGTGGCGTCCAGGGCCGCGACCTTGTACGACTCCGCGAGCGTCGGGTAGTTGAACACGGCATCCACCAGATAGTCGACCGTGCCGCCGCAGCCCATCACCGACTGACCGATATGGATCAGTTCTGTCGCTCCGGTACCGAAGCAGTGCACGCCGAGCAGCCGCCGGTCGTCGGGGGAGACCAGGAGCTTGAGCATTCCGTGCGAGTCTCCGATGATCTGCCCCCGGGCCAGCTCCCGGTAGCGGGCCACGCCGACCTCGAACGGCACGCACTCCTCGGTGAGTTGGTCCTCGGTCCGGCCGACGAAGCTGATCTCCGGGATGGTGTAGATCCCGATCGGCTGCAGGTTGTCCATCTGCCCGACCGGTTCCCCGAAGGCGTGGTAGGCGGCGACCCGGCCCTGTTCCATCGAGGTCGCGGCGAGCGCCGGGAAGCCGATGACATCGCCGACGGCGTAGATGTGCGGCACCTCGGTGCGGAAGTGCTCGTCCACCTTGATCCGGCCCCGCCGGTCCGCGGACAGGCCCGCCTTGTCCAGGTCGAGTTCGTCGGTCAGGCCCTGCCGGCCCGCCGAGTACATCACCGTGTCCGCCGGTATCTTCTTGCCGCTCTCCAACACGGTCAGGGTGCCCCGGGGGTGCCGCTCGACGGCGGCGACGGTCTCGCCGAACCGGAAGGTGACGGCCAGGTCCCTGAGGTGGTACTTGAGCGACTCGACGACCTCGACGTCGCACATGTCGAGCATGGCCGCGCGCTTCTCGACCACGGTGACCTTGCTGCCGAGCGCGGCGAACATCGAGGCGTACTCCATGCCGATCACACCGGCACCCACGATGACCATGGAGCGCGGCACCCGCTCCAGCGACAGCACGTTGTCCGAGTCCATGATGGTGCGGCCGTCGAACTCGACGCTGTCCGGGCGGGCCGGCCGGGTGCCGGTGGCGATGACGATGTGCTCCGCCGTCAACAGTCTTTCGTTGCCGTTCGGTTCGCGCAGGGCGACGGTGTGCGGGTCGACGAACCGGCCGGTGCCGGAGCAGAGGGTGACGTGGTTGCGGGAGAGCTGGTTCCGGATGACGTCCACCTCGCGGCTGACCACGTGCTGGGTGCGCGCGGTCAGGTCGGCGACGGTGATGTCCTCCTTCAGCCGGTAGCTCTGGCCGTAGAGATCGCGCTGGGTGAGACCGGTCAGATAGAGGACCGCCTCGCGCAGGGTCTTGGAGGGGATGGTGCCGGTGTGGATGGACACACCGCCGACCATCTCGGGGCTGTCGACCACGGCGACCCGGCGGCCCAGCTTGGCCGCGGCGATGGCGGCCTTCTGGCCGCCGGGTCCGGATCCGATGACGAGCATGTCGAAGTCTGGCACCTTGCGGAGTCTGTCAGCAGGCGGCCCCGCTTCGAAAGAGAGAACGGTCAACCTTCGCGTGAAATCCGGTACGGACCTGGGTCGTTGCGCTTCCCGCGGCGCACGGCCGGCTCACCGCGCCCCGACCGGCCGGTCGCCGCGCAGGATCTGGGCCCGCCGGAACAGCGCGTCGGTCGTCCCGGCGAGGACGCCGCCCAGCAGCCGGGGGGTGTAGAAGGACCTGGCCGCGTCGGCCACCGCCCGTGCCGGGAGGGCGATCTGGTCCAGCCCGGTGCGGCCGAGCCCGTCGATCGAGGTGCCCCAGACGACCTGGCCCACACCCGCCCAGGCGCAGGCGCTCATGCACATGGCACACGGTTCCCCGGTCGAGTACAGGGTGGTCGCGGCCCATCCGTGGTTGCCGACCCGGTGTACGTAGTCGGCCATGGCGAGCATCTCCCCGTGGTACGTCGGGTTCTCGGCCGAGGTGTTCACCGCGCGTCCCAGGACCCGGCCCGAGCCCACGAGCACCGCGCCGAAGGGGTAGCGCGGGTTCCGGCGCGCCTCCTCGACCGCCGCCCGCATGAACCGCGCGTGGTCCTCGCCCATGTACCGCGCGTTGTCCTCGCCGTCGCCGTCGCCGTCGCCGTCGCCGTCGCCGTCGCCGTCGCCGTCGCCGTCGCCGTCCGTGGACGTGACGACGACGACGGCGGGTGCGGGTCGCGGTGTGTGTACGGCGGGCCCGGACGACACCACGCCCGCCGATCCGAGGAGGCCGAGGAGGCGGCGCCTGTCCAACGTCAGGGCAGGAGCCTCTCGACGCAGTTCGGCCCCTCGCGCTCCATCTTCTTCCTGGCCCATTCCAGCGTGGCCGGGGTGACGTCCCGGCCCGAGGCCATCACCAGGTCTTCGGGCGCCACCCCGGTGCCGGGGGCGCTGTGCAGCAGGGAGTCCGGGGTGGCGCGGTCGTCGGACGACGTGGCGCGGTCGTCGGACGACCGGGACGCTTCGGGTTCTGAGGTCGACATGGTCTCTCCTTCGCGGAGCGGGTGCACACTCTCACGATTGCCCGCCCGGCCGCACCCCGCATCCGGAGCGGACCGTGGCCCTTCCGGCACCGGGTACCCGATGCCGGAGGGAAATTATCCCTTTTTGGATGTAATGTGCCCATACATCCGTTCCGGGGAGGCTGCCGCGATGATCGACCAGCGGTTCGTTCAAAACGCGCCTGGTAGCCCCCGCTACCTGACGATCGCCGAGCACGGGCTGATCGGCGATCTGCGCACCGTGGCCCTGGTCGGCAGCGACGGCACCATCGACTGGTACTGCTGCCCGTCCTTCGACGCCCCCAGCGTCTTCGCGGCCGTGCTGGACGCCGAGCGCGGCGGCCACTTCACGCTGGCCCCGGCCGTACCGGCCCGCACCAAGCAGTTCTACTTCCCCGACACCAACGTGCTGATCACCCGGTTCTTCACCGACGACGGCGTCGGCGAGGTCCAGGACTTCATGCCCGTCACCGGCGACTCCGGGGACAGCGAGCGGCACCGGCTCATCCGCCGGGTGATCTGCGTGCGCGGCACCGTACCCTTCCGGGTCCGGGTCGCCCCCCGTTTCAACTACGGCGCCGACCCGCACACTCTGCGCCTGCTCGACGGCACCGCCCTGTTCGAGTCCGAGACGATGTCCCTGGCGCTCACCGCCACGGTGGTCATGGAGAGCGACGGACAGGACGCCCACGCCGACTTCAAACTCGGCGAGGGCGAGTCCGCGGTCTTCGCCCTCGACCAGGCCGGCGAGCACATCGCGCCACGCGGCTGCGCCCATATCGAGGCCGAACGACAGTTCGAGGCCACCGTCCGCTACTGGCGGCGCTGGCTGTCCCGGTCCCGCTACCGGGGCCGCTGGCGCGAGATGGTGCACCGCTCCGCACTCACCCTGAAGCTGCTCACCTACGCGCCCACCGGCGCCATCGTGGCCGCGCCCACCACCAGCCTCCCCGAGCAGTTCGGCGGCGAACGCAACTGGGACTACCGGTACGTCTGGGTCCGCGACGCCGCCTTCGCCGTCTACGCCCTGCTGCGGCTCGGCTTCACCGGCGAGGCCGAGGCCTTCATGAACTTCCTGACCACCTGCATCACCCCCGGCGACGGCGCCGCCTCGGGGCCGCTGCAGATCATGTACGGCATCGACGGCCGCACCGACCTGCCCGAGCGCGAGCTCCCGCATCTGGAGGGCCACTGCGGATCCGCCCCGGTGCGGGTCGGCAACGCCGCGGCCGACCAGCTCCAGCTGGACATCTACGGCGCCCTCATCGACTCGATCTACCTCTACGACAAATGGGCCCAGCCCATCTCCAGCGGCCAGTGGGACGACGTCACCCGGCTCGTCGCCTGGGTCTGCGACCACTGGGACCAGCCCGACGAGGGCGTCTGGGAGACCCGCGGCGGCCGCAAGAACTTCCTCTACTCGCGCCTGATGTGCTGGGTCGCCATCGAGCGGGCGATCCGGCTGGCCCGCCGACGCGGCCTGCCCGCCGACCTGGCCCACTGGCTGGGCGCCCGGGACGCCATCTACCGGCGGATCATGGACCGCGGCTGGTCCGAGCGGCGCCGCGCCTTCGTCCAGTACGAGGGCGGTGACGTCCTGGACGCCTCACTCCTCATGATGCCGCTGGCCAAGTTCATCGCCCCGACCGACCCCAAGTGGCTCTCCACCCTGGACGCCCTGGGCGAGGACCTGGTCTCCGACTCCCTCGTCTACCGCTACGACCCGCAGGCCAGCCCCGACGGCCTGCGCGGCGACGAGGGCACCTTCTCCATCTGCTCGTTCTGGTACGTGGAGGCCCTGGTGCGCGCCGGACGCGTGGACGAGGCCCGGCTCGCCTTCGAGAAGATGCTCACCTACGCCAACCATCTCGGCCTGTACGCCGAGGAGATCGGCCGCACCGGAGAGCAACAGGGCAACTTCCCGCAGGCGTTCACTCATCTCTCGCTGATCAGTGCGGCCTTCAACCTGGACCGGGCGCTCGGCTGACGGTCACCCGAACCGTGAACTGCGCACCGGGCCCGAGGAGTTGACGCGGGCCCGGTCGCCGGTGAGCCAGCCGTCCCGGACGGACCCCGCGAACGCGGTGAACGCCTCGTCCGGGTCGTCGGGCCCCTCGCCGTCGCCCTCGTCGGGAGCCGCGTCGGCCCGGGCGATCTGGGCGGCCAGCTCCTCCTCGGGCCGGTCGTCGGCCGCCTCCCGCTCCGCCTCGCCGTCCTCGCCGACCCGCAGTCGCTCGCCCCACGGGGGCACCACCGACTGGTGCAGCAGACCGACGCTGTCGGCGGTGACGGCCGGGGTGTCGGTCCAGCAGCTCGCGTGCTCGTGCAACACCTGGCCCGGGGCGCGCTCGAAGAGGGCGCCGATGATCTCGGGACCCGACGGGTGCCCGGCCAGCTCGTTGAGGTCGTACGCCACGACGACGGTGTCCCGGCGGTCCGGCTCGAACGGCACGGCCGGCAGGTCCAGCACCTCGGCGGCGACCAGGCCCAGGATCCGCGAGCCGCGGTCGGGCAGCAGGGACACCGAACGCGGACTCGTCCGCGTCGTGGACAGCAGGAGCGCCAGCCGACGCAGAGCGCGCAGGCACATCTCGGGGCTGTCCTGGAGCCAGGCGTAACGGCCCGACATGCCCGCGGCGAAGCCGAACGGGGACAGCGTGCCCAGCACCTGGCCGCCGATCACGTACTGCCAGTCACGCAGTCCCGACGGCTCGCCGAGGGCGGCGGCCCGCTCCAGCATCCGGGTCTGGCGCTCCCGCGTGGGCAGCCACCGCGCGTCCTCCGGCTCGGGCAGCAGCGCGTGCTGACGGCGGGCCGTCTCCAGGTCGCCCGCCATGAGCGCGTTGTACACCAGCAGATACCGGTCCGGCCAGTCGGCGAAGTCGCCCTCGTGGCGGGCCAGTTCGGTCATCGCCTCCTGGTGGCGCTCCTCCCGCTCGAACGCCGACACCAGCTCCCGCAGGACGGTCAGCGAATCCGGGTTGTGGCTCAGCACCGTGCGCAGCGGCGGGATCGCCAGGAAGGACAGGCCGCGTTCGACACACGCGTACCCGAAGTCGAAGAGGTTCTTGGCATGGTCGGGCCGGGCGGCGAGCGCGGCGGCGGCCTGTCCGAGGTCCTCGAAGCCGGCGGCCTCGGCGGCCCGCTCGACCACGAGGGCCACCTCGGCGACCGGCGCGTCCTCCCCGGCGGCCCGCAACTGGCGTACCGCCCCGGGCAGATCCCCGGAGTCCAGGTACTCCCAGGCCTTGACGAGTTCGGCGGACTTGGGGCGACGGCTGCGGCGCGAGAACATACCGGGGATCATCACCCGCGGGGTGACGTGTCCTCAACACAATTGTGCGAGGCACCCCCTCGGGGCCTCAGGGCAGCGGCTGTTCCGCCCAGATGACCTTGCCGGCGGGGGTGTACCGGGTGCCCCAGCGCTCGGCCATCTGCGCGACCAGGAACAGTCCCCGGCCGCCCTCGTCGGTGGTCGCCGCGTACCGCAGGTGCGGCGAGGTGGTGCTGGCGTCGGAGACCTCGCAGATCAGCGTCCGGTCGCGGAGCAGCCGTACCCCGATGGGCGCACGGCCGTGGCGGATGGCGTTGGTGACCAGCTCGCTGAGGATCAGTTCGGTGGTGAACGACAGCTCGTCCAGTTCCCAGTCCGCGAGCTGACGGGTCACCTTGGCCCGCACCTCGGAGACGGCCGCCGGGTCGGCCGGCACCTGCCACTCGGCGACCTGGTCCGCGCCGAGCGCCCGGGTGCGGGCGACGATCAGCGCCACGTCGTCGCTGGGGCGGGCCGGCAACCGCTCCAGGACCGCCGCACAGGTCTCCTCGGGGGTGCCGCCGGCCGCCGACTCCAGCGCACCGGCCAGCAGTTCGAGCCCCTCGTCGATGTCCCGCTGCCGGTCCTCGACCAGCCCGTCGGTGTACAGGACCAGGCTGCTGCCCTCGGGCAGCTCCAGGTCCGCCGTTTCGAAAGGCAGTCCGCCCACCCCCAGCGGCGGTCCGGCCGGCACGTCCGGGAACCGCACACTGCCGTCGGGCCCGAGCAGCGCCGGCGGCGGATGACCGGCCCGGGCCACCGTGCAGCGCCGGGAGACCGGGTCGTAGATCGCGTAGAGGCAGGTCGCCCCCGTGACCGGGGCCGTGCTGTCCGCCGGGACCTCGTCCTGGTCGATGCGGCTCACCAACTCGTCCAGCAGGCTCAGCAGCTCGTCGGGGGTCAGATCCAGCGCCGCGAAGTTGTGCACGGCCGTGCGCAGCCGCCCCATGGTCGCCGCCGCGTGCAGCCCGTGCCCCACGACGTCCCCGACCACCAGTGCCACCCGGGCCCCGGACAGCGGCAGGACGTCGAACCAGTCGCCGCCCACCCCCGCCTGCGCCGGCAGATAGCGGTAGGCGATGTCCAGGGCGCTCTGCTCGGGCAGACTGCGCGGCAGCAGACTGCGCTGGAGGGCCACCGCCATGCTGTGCTCGCGCGTGTAGCGGCGGGCGTTGTCGATGGAGACGGCGGCCCGGGCCACCAGCTCCTCCGCGAGCGCCAGCTCCTCCGTGTCGAACGGCGCGAGCTTCTCCGAACGGCAGAAGTTGGCCACCCCCAGCACCAGGTTCCCGGCCCGCAGCGGCACCGTGATCAGCGAGTGGATGCCGAACTCCAGGATCCGGCCGGTGAGCTCCACGTCCTGGGCCCGCCAGCCGGGCGCGTCCTGCAGCCGCGGCTCGACGACGGAGTCGCCGGTGTCCAGACAGCGGGCCTGCGGCGATGACGGCACGAACCGGATCCGTTCG
This sequence comes from Streptomyces sp. NPDC007157, assembly GCF_040634235.1. NCBI lineage: Bacteria > Bacillati > Actinomycetota > Actinomycetes > Kitasatosporales > Streptomycetaceae > Streptomyces > Streptomyces sp. NPDC007157. The sequence continues at coordinate 437,229 of NZ_JBEYFE010000003.1, read as the reverse complement.
CCGACCTGGTAGAGCGGGGCGTCCTTGCGGAGGCCGGTGAACGCCACCCGGCGCAGCGCGTCCCCGGGCTTGGGCTCCTCGCCCTTGAGGACCGCGTCGTACAGGTCGATGGCGGCGTAGTCCGCGAACCGGGGCACGGCCAGCTCCGCCAGTTCCTCGGCCGTACGGGTGACGTCCAGGCTGGTGCCGATGCCCACCCCGGCGTCGTACAGCATGTTCAGGCGCTCGCGGGCCACCTCGGCGCGCCCGGACAGGGCGCGCAGCTCGGTGGAGTCGCGCAGGGTGATGACGCTGCCGGGCGGGCCGCCGCGCACCTCGATGGGGCGCTGGTTGACGGCCAGCAGCCGGTCCTTGACCAGGTGCACCTCGTCGGTGGCCATCCGCCCCGAGGCGATCAGCTCCGCGGTGTCGCTGTCCAGGCCGAGGTCCCGCACCTTGCGGTGCTCCGCGTCCGGGGGCAGGTCCAGCAGGCGCTGTGCCTCGTCGTTGGCGAGCATCAGCCGGCCGTCGCCGCCCACGATCAGCACCCCCTCCCGCACGGAGTGCAGCACCGCGTCGTGGTGCTCGTACATGCGGGTCATCTCGTGCGGGCCGAGGCCGTGCGTCTGACGCCTCAGGCGTCGGCTGACCAGCGCCGTGCCCGCCGTCGCCAGCGCCAGCGCGGCGGCGGCCGAGGCCAGCAGCAGCGGCAGCTGCTGGTCGGCGGCGCCACCCACGTGCGCGGTGGTGATGCCGGCCGACACCAGCCCCACCACCTTGCCGTCGGTGTCCCTGACCGGGACCACGGCCTGCACCAGCTCCCCGATGGTGCCGTGGACCTCCTCGGTGACGGTCCGGCCGGCCAGCGCGGGCCCGATGTTCCCGACGAACTTCTTCCCGATGCGGTCCGGTTTCGGGTGCGTGTAGCGGATCCCCTCGGTGTTCATGACGACGATGAAGTCCACCCCGGTCGCCTTGCGGGCCGCCTCGGCCTTCGGCTGGAGGACGGTGGTCGGATCCGGCAGCCGCAGCGCCGCGGCGGTGCCGGGCGCGTTGGCGAAGGACTCGGCGACGGCCACGGACCGGTTGCGGGCCTCCATGCTGCTGTCGTGCCGCACCTGGAGGACCTGTTCCACCGCCGCCGTCACGACCAGCAGCAGCACGATCACCACCTGCAGCATGAACATCTGTCCGGCCACGCTGCGGCCGCTGCGCGCCGACCACCACCGTCCGGAACGCATATGCCCCGGCCGGGTCGCCGTCCGCTCCCGCTCCGCGCGCGGCGCGTGCGGAGCCTCGGAAGGAGGCGGCCGGGTCTCGGACCGGCCGGGCAGACGGACCATGAGCCCATGTCTACACTGCCCGGCCCTGCGAGGCGAGAGGGTCTCCGGAGGCAACCGGCCCGATGCCCCGTCGTGTCGGGTCATGGCCGGTCCCCGGGCGCCCGGCGGCGGGTGGCGAGCAGCAGCGCCACGTCGTCGGGCCGGTCGGTGGCGTGCCGGGCCGTGGCGGTGAGCCGGTCGGCCACCCCGGCCAGTGATCGGCCGCCGCGCCGGCCCGGCGCCGCCCCGGCCTCGGCCAGGGCCAGCCGCAGCGCCGTGATGCCGTCGTCGATGTCCTCGCCCGGCCGCTCCACCAGCCCGTCCGTGTAAAGGGCGAGGATCGCGTCCGGCTCCAGCTCCAGCTCGGTCACCGGATACCGGGCCCGCGGGTCCACGCCGAGCACCACTCCGCCGGGGATCTCCAGGACGCGGGTGCGGCCGTCCGGGGCGCGCAGCAGCGGCTGCGGATGACCTGCCCGGGCGACCCGGGCCAGTCCGGTGGCGGGGTCCAGGCGCAGATAGCAGCAGCTGGCGAACTGGCCCGGGTCGAGATCGATGAGCAGATGGTTGGTGCCGCACAGCACCTCGTCGGGCGGCCGGTCGCCGAGCGCGAACGCCCGTACCGCGCTGCGCAGCTGGCCCATGGTGGCCGCCGCCTGCACCCCGTGTCCCTGGACGTCCCCGATGACCAGGGCCAGTCCGTCGCCGGCCTCGACCACGTCGTACCAGTCTCCGCCCACGTCCATGCCCTGGGTGCCCGGCAGATAGCGGCCGGCGGTCTCCACCCCCGGGTGGGCCGACAGCCGGCGGGGCAGCAGCGCCTGCTGGAGTCCGCGGGCGAGGGCGGCCTCGGTGTCGTACCGCTGGGCCTTCTCCATCGCGTGCGCGATCAGGCCCGCGAGCGCCGTGAGGACGGTGCGCTCCTCGGTGGTGAAGCCGCGCTCGACGTCGAAGCCGAGGATGCAGGAGCCGACCGGGCGACCGGAGGCGATCAGCGGCAGGAAGGCGCGGGCGCCCACGTCGGCGTCCAGGGCGAGGCCCGGGTAGGTGTCCGCCAGCCCCCGCATCGACTCGAAGAACAGCGGTCTGCCGGTGGTGAGGGTCTCGACGCCGGGGATTCGGGCGTCGAGACCGACCCCGTCGAAGGGGGCGAGGAAGCCCGGCGGGAAGCCGTACTCCCAGGCCAGGTAGAGATGCCGGTCCTGGAGGAGGTAGATGGCCAGTCGGCGGCCGCCGAAGGCCGGGAGCAGCTCCTGCATCACCACCGCCGACACCTGGCGTGCGGTCACCGCGTCGGTCAGTGCGATGGCCAGGGCGATCGGCCGGTACAGCGGGGCCGTCGGGGCGCCGCCGACGACGGCCGGACCGCCCGCCGCACCCGGCTCCGGCGGGCTCGGCAGGGTCACGGCCGGGTCGATCCGGTTGGTGGGGACGACCGTGCCGGTGACGACGTCGGGGCCGGGGTGCAGGGACAGGGCGAGCCAGTCGCCCTCGCCGGTGTCCCCGTGGCGGACCTGGAAGTGCACCGGGTCGGGGGAGAGCAGCGCACCGCGCCAGTGGTCGTCGTACGGTGATCCGCCCAGCCACGGCATGACCTCCCACACGGGCCGCCCGAGCAGCTCGGCGGGCGGCCGGCCGGTCAGGCGGGCGGCCGCCGGGTTGACGTAGCGCAGCAGCCCCGAGCGGTCCAGGCAGAACACACCCTGGGGGAGCAGATCGGCCACCCTGTCGGCGAACCCGGTCGGGCCCGGGTCGACGACGACCCCAAAGACCAGGGGCGGGTCCGGGGCGCCGGGCGGCCGCCACAGTTCCAGCAGGCGCGGGGCGCCGTCCGCGGCCCGCACCCGCAGCGGGGACTCCGGCGGGCGGCCGGCCGCGGTCTCGCGCAGCGCGGTCAGGACCTGGTGGGCGTCGGTGGGCGTCACGGCCGCCGCCAGTTCGGCGCCGGTGGCGGGGAAGTCCTTCGGCGAAACGCCGAGCAGGGCGTGCAGCCGGTCGTCCGCGGACACCGCCGAGGTGGCCGGATCCCAGGTGAAACGCCCGGCGCGGGCCGTCCCCGGACGCGTCGTGGGCGGGTGTACGCACACCGGCTCGCCCTCCCAGGCGACCGCCGCGTCGCCCTCCTCGGCCACCAGCGCGCGCAGCCCGGCGCCCAGGTCCTCGGCCAGCCGGCCCAGGTGGTCCAGGCCGGGCAGCTCGTCCTCCGCGTCCGGGACCGCCGGACGCAGCACGGTGAGCACCCCGAAGGACGGCGCGGCCCCGGGCACGGGCGTGTACACCGATCCGAACTGGAACGGCAGCCCGGCCGCGAACTGGGGGTAGCGGCGCACCATCTCGGTGGCGTTGGGCAGCACGACCCGTACCCCGAGCCGGTAGGCGTCCGCGACCGGGAAGGGCCGGTCCATGTGCAGCCGCCACCAGGGCCGGAACAGCGGGCCGGGCAGCCCCACCAGCGTCGCGAGCCGCAGCAGCCCGGGGGCGTCGGCGCGCAGGTACACCCCGGCTACGTGGCCGCCGGCCGCGTCCAGGGCGCCGGTCGAGGCGTCGACCAGCAGCGCGGTCAGCCGTTCACGCGCCCGGCCCAGGTGCTCGCCGCTCCCAGTCATCCGGTCCTACCTCGTCCGTGCACCGCCGGGTGGGGACACAGCAAGAATGCGCCACGACGCCCACGGAACGCACCCGGGCGGCACCGACCGGTTGCTCCTCGCGGAGCGCCGGCTCAGCCGTCGGCGACCGGGCGCAGCACCAGGTGACCGTTCTCCCGGGCGGCGGCCATGGCGAACGGGAAGGCGTCCGTCTCCAGGCACAGCGGTACGTCCTCGGGGTGGATGCCCTCCCAGCCGAGCCGCACCCCCTCGGCGAGCCGCGCGGCGGCTTCGGAGTTCCGGGCCCGGTCCACGAACGGACCCGGGTCGAGGCCGTCGTCGGCCACCCGCCCGGCGATGTACTGGGCGCAGGCCAGGTCCTCCTCGGCCCGCCCGCCGTCCCCGGTGACGACGAAGGTGACCTCCGCGGGCCGTTCCCGCCGCAGGACGGCGGCGGTGGCCCCGGCGACCACGAAACTCGCGCACAGCAGCAGCCGGGCCCCGGCGACGGCCAGCGCCCCGGCCGTCCCGGCGGTGGTCCGCTGGACGACGGTGCGGCCCGCGACGTCCAGCGAGCGCAGCCGGGCCGGTGAGTTGGCCAGGTCGAAGCCCGGCACCACCGGACCGTCCTGGAAGGCCAGCCAGCCCGGGTGGCGGGCCTTCAACTCCAGCGCCTCGTCGAGGGTTTCGGCGAAGACGATTCGCTCCGCACCCCGCCGGAAGGCCCCGGCCGCCACGGTGAACGCCCGCATCACGTCGACGACCACGGCGACATCGGGCGGCGAGGAGAGCCCGGAGACACCGGTGAACGTGGTTCGCATCAGCCCATCATGCCCTGGGCGGCTCAGAGTTCGGGCTCCTCCGTCGGCAGCACCCGGGCCGCGCGCATCGAGCGCAGGGCCAGCAGGAGGACGCCGATGTCGTCCAGGTAGATCGGGTCGGGGAGGAGGTCGGTCGGCAGCACCAGGTACAGGACGGCGCCCCAGAACACCCAGCGCGGTCCGGTGGGCAGCCCGGCCCGGCGCAGGGTGCGCCGGGTGCGGACCAGTCGTACGAGCACGGTGACCGCCCCGGCGAGCAGGGCCGCCGCGACGATCGCGCAGATCACGAGCACGGTCGTGGTGGTGTCCATGGCTGTCCTGCCGTCCTGCCCCGGTCCGGCCCGGGACTCCTCAGTGGTCCGTCTTCCCGGTTTCGTCCTCGGGCATGACCGCCGGCCCGGCACTATCCTTCGGTGGCCGCAGGCCCTTGAAGACCCGGGTCAACTGCTGGAAGGGCGAGCCGGGTTGGGAGGCCGGTACGGCGGGGGCGGGAGTGTCACGGAGGGCGGCGAGCGCCTCGTCGGCCCGCGCGGCGGCCTCCCGGTACAGGTCGCGGGACCTGGTCATGGCCTCCAGGGCCTCGGCGTACTGCGCGACCCGCTCGCGTTCGCGGGCGAGCTCCTCCTCCAGCGTCATCAGGGTCCAGTTGTCGCGCAGATCGGCCAGCGCCTCCTCGGCGCCCTGCGGCGCGGGCTTGGACAGCGCGGCGAACCGGCGCAGCACGGCGATCAGTTCGGTGGACTCCGAGCCGTCCAGGAAGACGCTGCGCACCGCGTACTCCCGCGCGTCGTAGCCGGACGGTGCCGGATCCGGGGGCAGCAGCACGGCACCGCCGCGCGGCACCTCGACGCCGAGGTCGCGCACCGCCCAGTTGACGGCACGGAACTGCTGGGGCGTGGCCCGGTGCTCCACGACACGGTGGGCGAGGCCGGGCGGCAGCTGCCGGACCAGCGGCTGCCGGCCGAGCGCGTCGGGCGTCATCGCCTCGTGCACCACGAGGTTGACGCACCAGGCGTCCTTCGCGGCCTCGCGCAGTACTCGCCGCATGTCCTTGTCGTCGGCGGGCAGCGGGTTGACCGTGCGCATTCGCAGGCCCGCGACGGCCGGGTGGTAGTCCCACGCGGCCTCGCCGCCGTCCCCGGCCTCGTCGCCGTCGGGCCAGAACACCGTCGCCGGAGAGGGCCAGGCCTCGTCCCAGGGCCGCTCGGCCTCGGCGACGAGCTGCCACTCCCGTCCGGCCGCCTGGGCCACCAGGGTCAGCCGGGCGCGCACCGTCACCGTGCCGTCGTCGACGCGCCAGCGCGCCTCGAAGATCCGCGGGCCGGATTCCCCGGGCACGGCGGAATCGGCGGGCACGGCGGGCACGGCGGGCACGGCGGGTTCGGCGAAGTCGTCGAGGGCGCCGGTCTCCTTGCGGCGGCGCAGGATCCGGCGGATCACCTCCTCGGAGTCCGGGCCCGTGTGGCGCCCGCGGGCGGCCCAGACGGTCGGCGGAAGGACGGCGCGGTCGGTGGCGGAGTTCGACATGGGCCAATCTGCTGATGGGAGCGGGGTGTGCGTTCCAGTATCACCGCTCGGGAGCGTGTTACACAGGGTTGGGGCCGCCCGCGCACGGGGAATGCGCCCCGCACCCGGGGTGTGCACCGTGTGCGTCGTGCGACGCCGGTTCACCTGTGTCCCCGACCAGGCGGATTCCGGACAATGGTGCGGCGAACGGGGTCTGCTCGTCCATCCGCATCGGGGCGGGCCCCGTTCGCCCGGCCGACGGTGAACAGGTGAGGGGGCCGACGGCGATCCGTCGGCCCCCTTGAGCCCTTCGAGCCCTTCGAGCGGTTCAGCGTCGTGTCACGCGCCGCTCTCCCGGAGCATGTCCTCGCGCTCGACGAGCTTCACCCGCTCGCGGCCCTGCGGCTCGCCCAGCGCCCGCTCGGCGGCGTCCAGCCGGTACCAGCCCTCCCAGGTGGTGAAGCGGACGTTCCGCTCGGCGAGGAAGGCGTCGACGGCCTGCGGCGCGGGCGACTCGGGAGTGTGCAGCCGGTCGTTCGCGAAGTCGTCCAGCAGGTTGGAGACCGTCTCGTTGGCGTCGCCCTTGGTGTGACCGATCAGACCGACCGGGCCGCGGCGGATCCAGCCGGTGACGTACGTCGACCGGAGGTGGTTGCCGCTCTCCTCGATGACGCGGCCGCCCTGGTCCGGGACCGTGCCCGAGTCGATGTCCCAGGGCAGCTTGGGCAGCTTGTCGGAGAGGTAGCCGACCGCGCGGTAGACCGTGCCGAGCTCCCAGTCCTTGAACTCCCCGGTGCCCTTGACGTTGCCGGTGCCGTCCAGGGCGGTGCGCTCGGTGCGCAGGCCGGTGACCTTGCCGTTCTCGCCGAGGATCTCGGTCGGCGACTCGAAGAAGTGCAGGAAGAGCTTGTGCGGGCGGTCGCCGACATCGCGGATCGCCCAGTTCTCCAGGGTCTTGGCGACCATGTCGGCCTGCTTGTTGCCGCGCCGGGTCTCGATCGAGCCCGCGTCGTAGTCGATGTCCTCGGGGTCGACGATGACCTCGATGTTGGGGGAGTGGTCCAGCTCGCGCAGCTCCATCGGGGAGAACTTCGCCTGCGCCGGGCCACGGCGGCCGAAGACGTGCACCTCGAGGGCCTTGTTGGCCTTCAGACCGTCGTGGACGTTCGGCGGGATCTCGGTCGGCAGCAGCTCGTCGGCGGTCTTGGCGAGGATGCGGGCCACGTCCAGGGCCACGTTGCCGACGCCGAGGACGGCGACCTTCTCGGCCTCCAGCGGCCAGGTGCGCGGCACGTCCGGGTGGCCGTCGTACCAGGAGACGAAGTCGGCCGCGCCGTAGGAGCCGTCCAGCTCGATGCCGGGTATGCGCAGCTCGCGGTCGGCCGTCGCGCCGGTCGAGAAGATCACCGCGTCGTAGAAGGAGCGCAGGTCGTCGAGGCTGATGTCGGTCGGGTAGTCCACATTGCCGAAGAGCCTGATCTGCGGCTTGTCGAGCACCTGGTGCAGGGCCGTGATGATGCCCTTGATGCGGGGGTGGTCGGGGGCGACGCCGTAACGGATCAGGCCGAACGGGGCGGGCATCCGCTCGAAGAGGTCGATGGACACGCCGGGCTCGGCGGCCACCTCGGACTTGAGCAGGGCGTCGGCGGCGTAGATCCCGGCGGGGCCGGCTCCGACGATGGCTACCCGCAGGGGGCGCGGCATGATCAGGTTCCCTTCGAGTGAGGACATTCGATCTCGAACGGGAAGCCTAAACTAAGGCAGTCCTAAGTTAGTACGCGGGTCCGGTCTATGACCTCATAAGACGAACTTATGACTTCTGTCGGGTCCCGCTTATGGCCAGGAGACGATACAGCTCCCGTCCCGGTGCTTGGCGGCCGCCCCGGGCATGCACCAACCTGTCCTCTGCGGCGCACCGAGGCACGGTGACCGGAGGGCGAGGGGTGAGAGCGTGGACGCACGCGGGGAGACGACCGTCGCGGTCACCGGCGGCAGCGGATTCGTCGGCAGCCATCTGGTGCGCAGGCTGCTGCAGCGGGGCTACCGGGTGCACGCGACCGTCCGCAGCGCCTGTGACGCGGCCAAGGTCCGGCCCCTGTGGGAGCTCCAGGAGGCCTTCCCCGGCCGGCTCGCCCTGTTCGAGGCGGACCTGCTCAAGGACGGTTCCTTCGACGAGGCGTTCCGCGGCTGTGCGACCGTCTTCCACGTGGCCTCGCCGTTCCTGATGCCGGAGCGGATCAGGGACGGCCGCCGGGACGTGGTGGACCCGGCGTTGCTGGGCACCCGCAACGTGCTCGCGAGCGTGGACCGCGCCCCGGACGTGGCGACCCTGGTCTTCACCTCCACCGTCGGTGCGATCTTCGGCGACTACTCCGACGTCCGTGAGATGGCCGGCGGGATCCTGACGGAGAAGTACTTCAACACCACCAGCACGGTGGCCGGCAACCCCTACCACTACGCCAAGACGGTCGCCGAGCGCGCCGCCTGGGACGCCGAGGCCGCCCAGGACCGCTGGCGCATGGTCTCCGTCAACCCCGGCCTGATACTGGGCCCCTCGCTCACGCCCGCCTCCGAGTCCGGCAGCCTGTTCCTGCTGGACGAGCTGTTCAAGGGCTACTTCTGCTACGGCGCCCCGGACTTCAGCTTCACCACCGCGGACGTCCGCGACGTGGCCGACGCGCACATCGCGGCGGCGGAGAACCCGGCGGCGAGCGGCCGTTACATCGTGGCCAACGAGACGATGACGTCCTTCCACGAGATGTCCCGGATCATCCGCACCCGCCGTCCCCGGGATCCGCGTCTGCCGCGCACCGCGCTCCCGCACTGGCCGGTACGGATCCTCGGCCCCTCCTTCGGCCTCACCCAGGACTACATACGCAAGCACCTCGGCATCCGCTTCCGCGTCGACAACAGCCGGGGCGTCCAGGACCTGGGCCTCACCTACCGGCCCGTCGAGGAGACCCTCCTGGACCACCACGAGAGCTGGCGCACGCGGCGACGGAGGGTCTGACCCCGACGAACCCGACGGCCGGGGTTCAGGCCGGGCGAACCACCCGGTGGATCGCCGACTCCCCGGCGGTGTAGATCGACTCCTCGCGGATGGACGCCCCCGGGCTCGGCGCGTGGACCATCATGCCGTTGCCCGCGTAGACCCCGACGTGGCTGTCGTTGTCGAAGAAGAAGACCAGGTCACCGGGCTCGATGGCGGCCAGCGTCAGCGGGGTGCCGGCGAACGTCTGGTCCGGCGCGCTGCGCGGCAGCGACACGCCGGCGGCGCGCCAGGCGGCCTGGGTGAGGCTGGAGCAGTCGTACGACTCCGGCCCGGTCGCGCCCCAGACACAGGGCCGCCCGATCTGTGCCCGGGCGAACGCCAGCGCCTTCATGGCCTTGCCGGGCTCGGCCGCGGCACCGGGCACGAGGAAGGAGCCGGTGTCGGTGACGGCCGCCGCGGGGTAGGCGACCGGGGGTGCGGTGGGGACGGGTGCGGTCGGGTAGGCGGCCGGGGGCGCCGTCGGGACGGGGGTGGTGACCACCGGGGGCGCCGTCGGGACGGGGGTGGTGGGGACAGGCGCGGTGGGGAGCGGGGCCGGGGCGGCGGTGGCCGTCGCCATGGGAGGCGAGGTCAGCACGGCGGGGGAGGCCATCATCGCCCACGGCGGGTCCGTCACCGCGGTGGGTATCACCGCCGTGGGCATCGGTCCATCGAGCGCGGTCGTGGCCGGTGCGGTGGCGTAGGCGGCGGCAGCGGGCTGCATTCCGGCGGCGTAGGCGCCCAGGTCGGCGGCGGGCGCCGCGGGGAAGGCGCCGGTGCCGTAGTCGGCCCACGGCAGGGCGGCCGACGGTGTGGCGGCGGTCGGCATGGCGTACGCGGCGGCCGACGGTGTGGCGGCGGTCGGCATGGCGTACGCGGCGGTCGGCATCGCGGCGGTCGGCATGGCGTACGCGGCGGTGGGATAAGCGGTCTCCGCGGCGGCCGGGGGTGCGCCGAGGTAGGCGGCGGTCGCGTCCGGCGCCATGCCCGGGAAGGAACCGGTGCCCATCGTGCCCGGGACCGCCGCGGCCGGCATGGCGGGCGCGCCGGTGGCGAAGGCCCCCGTGTCGGTGGGGGCGGAGGTCGGGAAGGCGCCCATGTTCGTGGGCGCGGCGGTGGGGAAGGCGCCCGCGTTCGTGGGGGCGGCGGTCGGGAACGCCCCCGTGTTCGTGGGCGTCGCGGTCGGGAACGCACCCGTGTCGGCCGGCATCGGGAACGTGCCCGTGGCGCCCGGGGTCATGACCCGGAAGGAACCGGTGTCGCCCGGGCTCGCGGCGGGCATCGCACCCGCGTCCATGGGGGGCACGGCCGGGAAGCCGCCCGTGTCCGCCGGGGACATGGGCTGGGCGGCGCCCGGAGTCATGATGCGGAAGCCGCCCGTGTCCGCCGGGGACATGGGCTGGGCGGCGCCCGGGGACATGACCCGGAAGGCGCCGGTGTCCGTCGCGGGCACCACCGGGATGGCGCCCGTCTCCGTCACGGTCACCGCCGGGAAGGCGCCGGTACCGGTCAGGGCGTCGGTCCGGAAGGAGCCGGTGTCGCCGTACTGGCCGGGCATACCGGCGGGAGCCGGCCACTGCTGCGCCGGGACCTGGGCCTCGGGCGTGGGCCAGGAGGTCTGGGCGGCCGGGGCCGCCTGCGGAGCCGGGGCGGGCGCGGCCGGTTCGAGCGCCGCGATCGCACGCTGTCCGGTGCGCTGCGACAGCACCTCGCGCGCCTTGGCGATCTTCAGCTGGCTCTTGGTCTTGGACGTGCCCGGTGTGGCCCGCCGCGGCGCGGCCGCGGGCAGCGCCTTGGCCGCGCTCGACGGTCCCGGGGGCAGTGCCGCGGGGGACCCGGCCGTCAGTTCCAGCTTCGGGCGCTCCGTCAGTTCGCGGACGACCTCGATGTCGCTGTTCGCGGACGGCCCCGCGGTCAGTTCCGGCCGGGACGGGTCGGAGCCCTCCAACTGGCCGAGCAGGTCGGCCGCCATCGCGCTGACGGGCCGTCGCGGGCCGGGGCGGGCGGGCAGCCGGTCGGCGGGCAGGGCCGCCGGGACACTCGGTCCCAGCCGCGAGCGTGCGCTGTCGAACCACTCCTTGGCGATGTTGTCGAGGCCCGGGTCGTCGCGCCGGGGCCGCTTGAACAGCGGGACACCGCGGGACCGCGAGCCCCCGTTCATCGCACGTGTGGCGTTGTAGTTCCCGGTGGCGTTCTCTGCCTGGTCGTAGAGGCTGTCGATCCGCTGTCGAACCTCGTCACGGCTCTCGGACGCCATGGGGGTCGTGCTCCTTCCGTGCTCCGCCTACCGAGTTAGCTGTCGGGTTCGGGCGGGTCGATCCGGAAGGCATGCCCTACGGCCCTTGCCCCTCAGGGCAGTCGGCCGATTCACCCCAGTGGTTCGGTTGGGTCCCCGGCTCCGGATCGCCCCGTTGGGCACCGGATTAGGCGGAGGCCGCGCGGCCCGACGGGATTCGCCGGGGGGAGCCGAACGGCTTGCCCGTCAACTTAGCCAACTTGTGTCACTCGTGTGAAGGTTGAAGTGCGTAATGTCCGATACGTAATTGTGATGTTCGTCGTAGCGTTCGACAACCGGCCGTCGCGGGACGGTATTTCGCCGGCGTGGCGATCGCCGTCGTACGCCCGTCGGAGCTGGACCGGCGGCGGCCCGAGGGGCTGCTTCCTGTGAGGTCACCGTGAATTCGTGGGGTCGTTGAACACGGTGGCGCCGCGCCGCGTATAGGGCGGGGGATTTCCATGCCCGGCCGACCACGACATGCAGGGGAACGACCTTGAGACCCAACAGGCGCAGACGCCCGACCGGCGCACAACGCGCGACCTTCGCAGCGGTCGCCCTGATGCTCGGCGGCGGAACACTGGTCGCGGTGAACGTCTACGCCTCGGCCACCGAATCGGACCAGTCCGGGCAGACCGCCACCGCTCAGGTGTTGTCCGCGCCCACCGTCTACTGCCCCGACGTCGGCAGCCGGCTGACGGACGTGCCCGACGCGGCCCGGGAGGACGTCGACGGTGAACTCGCCCAGCTGGACCAGCAGATCGTGGCCGCCTACCAGCAGCTCAAGGAGTCGGCCGCGGCGATCCAGCAGAACCCCGGCCTCGCCGACCAGACGATCCTCGATCCGCTGAAGGAGAAGCGGTCGGAGTCCCTTCAGCGCATCGCCGACGCCATCGGCCGCGAGGGCGACCGCCCGCAGGGCCTCGACGATCTCGCCGCCTGCACCCTGCGCTCCTCGGACCAGGGCGCCGGGCAGTCGGCGTCGCCGCAGGACGGCGCCACACCGAGCCAGAGCGCCAGTGCCAGTGCCAGTGCAAGTGCCGGCGCGGGCATCGGCGGCCAGGGCGGCAACGGCCCCGTCGCCGCCGACTACGCCGACATCACCACCGTCCAGCCCAATGTCACGACCCCGGCCGAGCGGCCCGACGGCTCCACCGGCACCTTCGCCTCCAGCTGCGGCGTCAACGCGAACGGCCTGTTCAACTCGGACAACGTGATCGTGGCGCCCGGAGTCTCCAACGGCGCCCACCACTTCCACGACTACATCGGCAACCAGTCCAACAACGCCTTCGCCAGCGACGACGACCTCGCGAACGCCGACACGAGCTGTGCCGACCAGGGCGACAAGTCCACGTACTACTGGCCCGTGCTGCGGCTGCAGAACGGCAAGCAGGAGCGGGACGCCGACAAGCCGGGCGGCGGTACCGAGGGCAACGCCGGACAGATCGTGACGGCGAAGAAGGTCACGCTCACCTTCGAGGGCAACCCGACCTCCAAGGTCACCGAGATGCCCCGGCTGCTGCGCATCATCACCGGCGACGCCAAGGCCTTCGTCAACGGCCCGGCCAACGCCAACGCCTCCTGGAGCTGCACCGGTTTCGAGGACCGGCAGCTCAAGGACAAGTACCCGCTCTGCCCCTCGGGCAGTGACGTCGTGCGCACCTTCAGGTTCCAGAGCTGCTGGGACGGCCGGAACATCGACAGCGCCAACCACCGCACCCATGTGGCGTTCGCCGCGGCCGACGGCAGTTGCCCGGCCGGGTTCCAGGCGATTCCGCAGCTGGTGCAGCGCATCGTCTACGACGTCGACGCACCGAGCCTCCAGGACGGCGGCCGTACGGTTCCACTGTTCGCGGTGGACTCGTTCCCCGAGCAGCTGCACAAGCCGGTGACCGACCACGGTGACTTCATCAACGTCTTCGACGAGAGCCTGATGCGGAAGATGGTCGGCTGCATCAACTCCGGCCGCACCTGCGGGGCCGGGGCCGACGAGCAGCCGCCGTCGCAGAGCGCCGACCCCGACCCGTCGGAGTCGGCGAGCCCGGAGAACCCGCCGTCCGAGTCGGCGAGCCCGGTCACCGAGCCGAGCGACACGGCGACCCCGGCAGACCCGCCGGCCGAGACCGAGAGTGCCCAGCCCTCCGAGCCCCCGGCCGAGCCGTCCGCCACGAAGACCGCCGCCGGCGACACCGGTCTGCCGCAGGTCTACACGAGCGCTTCGCCCAAGAAGTCGTCGGGCACGGGGGGCGGTGTCATCAGCCGGCCGACCGAGCGGCCCGCGACCGAGACCCCGACCGGCACGGCGACCACGGCCGGCGCCGCCCCGGCGGGCCAGGAGGCGCCGTCCACCGCACCCCAGACCGAGCCGCAGGCCGTCCAGGGCGATCTCGCCGAGACCGGCGCCCACCTGTGGCCGGCCCTCTTCGGCGGAGTGCTGCTGGCCGCCGGGTTCGTGCTGCTGTGGCGCACCCGGTGGCGGTCGTCCTGACGCGTGCGACGCGACTCCGTCCGGCCTCGGCCTGACGGAGTCGACGCGGCTCCGCCTGACCCCTGTGCCCGGGGTCAGGCGGAGCGCAGCGTCCGCAGGGCGAGTTCGAACGCGGGGAGCATCTCGTCGTGCTCCGCGCTGTCGAGCCCGCCCAGGTGCAGGACGACGGGTCCGCGGGGCGTGACCACGGCCAGCGCGGACTCCCTCTTGGTCTCGTCCAGCAGCTCGCTCGTGTAGACGTAGTCGCCCCGTACCCCGGTGAGCCCGCCGGACGTGAAGGTCCGGTACCTGGCCTTGCCGGTGCCCTTCTCGGCGGCCACGAAGGCCCGCAGCACCGCGCCGGCGTCACCGCTGCCCGGCTTTCCGGTCGACACCCGCAGAAAGCCGATGGCCCCGGCGGGCTTGGCGTCGATCTCGCAGGCCAGGGTCACCGGACCCTGACGCAGCAGGCTCTGGGCCAGGTCGCCGTCCGTGCCGTTCGAGGCGTCCGCGGCCAGGCCGTCGACGGCGTCCGCCCGCCAGCCGCGGGCGATGTCGAACGTGACCGGCAGCGCGCAGGCCGAACCGGCGGCGCCGACCGTGCCCCCGCTCTGGGCCGCCCCGCTGGACGCCTGCCCCGAGTCCGTGACGTCGGTCGCGCGCGCCGACACCCCGCACCCCGTCAGCAGCCCCGCGAGCAGCGCGAGCGGTACGGCTCTTCTCCCCAGGGTCCCCACCCGTTGCCTCCCCTTCGGCGTCCCCGGCCGGTCACTGTAATCGAGGGCTACGACAGGACCGGACGGGTTTTGGTCCGGTGAGTCTGTGTTGACGGACTGTCATATTACTGAACCGTAACCTGACGGCTGCTACCGCGGGTAACAAGGTGCTCGCTACCGTCGGAGACCCCCGCGCCACCTCCCACGTCCCGCACGTCAAGGAGGTACCCCCATGCCTGTTCGCATCCGCCTGCTGGCCACCGCCGTCGCCGCCGCGGCCTGCCTCTGTGTACAGACCGTGCAGGCCACGGCCTCCCGGGCGGAGGTCTCCCGGGGCGTCACCATCCCCGCCTTCTACGATCCGCCCGCCGGTCTCCCCGCCACCGACGGCACCCTCATCCGCACCGAACCCCTCCCGCTGGCCCTGAGCCTGCCGAGCCTGCCCGGTCCGCTGCCGGGCCGCGCGACCCGGCTGATGTACAGGTCCACCGACTCGGCGGGCGGCCCCGTCGCGGTCACCGGCGCCTACATCGAGCCGACGCTGCCCTGGCTCGGCCCCGGCGCCCGTCCGCTGGTCGCCCTGGCGCCCGGCACCATGGGCCAGGGCGACCAGTGCGCCGCCTCCCTGGGCCTGGAACACCCGCTGCTCCTCAACGGGCGAACAGTGTCCGTCGGTTACGAGGACCTGTCGATCTACCGGCTGCTCGCCGAGGGCGTCGCGGTCGTCGTCACCGACTACGTGGGGCTCGGCGCGACCGACCGGCTGCACACCTACGTCAACCGGCTGGACGGCGCCCACGCGGTCCTGGACGCCGTACGCGCCGCCCGGAACGTCCCCGGCGCCACGGTCACCGCCGCCTCGCGGGTGGGCCTGTTCGGCTACAGCCAGGGCGGCGGCGCGACCGCGGCGGCCGCCGAACTCCAGCCCGACTACGCCCCGGACGTCACCCTCTCCGGCACCTACGCCGGGGCGCCGCCCGCCGATCTCACCGCCGTCACCGCGGCCATCGACGGCACGGACCTGGCCGGCGCCCTCGGCTGGGCGGTGAACGGCTTCGTCCAGTCCGACCCGGCGCTGCGGCCGATCGTCGACGCCCACCTCGGCGCCGCGGGCCGGGCCGCCCTCACCGACCTGTCCACCATGTGCGTCGGTGACGCGATCCTCGCCTACGGCTCCCAGCACAGCACCGCCTGGACCACCGACGGCAGCTCCATCTCCGAGATCATCGGCGAGGAGCCCGCCCTCCAGGCGTTCCTGGACGACCAGCGCATCGGCGGGACGGCACCGGCGAGCCCGGTCCGGCTGGCGACCGGCGTCAGCGACGACCTCGTCCCGCACGCCCAGGCCCGCCGGCTCGCCGTCGACTGGTGCGACGAAGGCGCGGACGTGACCTATGTGCCGGTCGTGCTGCCGGACGCGGGCCGCGCCCTGCTCAACCACTTCGGGCCCCTGCTGACCGACCAGGGCGACGCCGTCGCCTGGCTCACCGCCCGGCTGTCCGGCCTGCCGGCCGTCTCCAACTGCTGGACCATGCCCGCACAGCCCTGACCGGCGGCCCCGCGGGTTGCCGTCGGCGGGCCGCGCACGGCAGGGTGCCGGTGTGCCCACCTTGCTGATCGTCCATCACACCCCCTCGCCGCACTGCCAGGCCATGTTCGAGGCCGTGGTCTCCGGGGCCACGACCCCGGAGATCGAGGGGGTGCGGGTCGTGCGGCGGGCGGCGCTGTCCGCGACGGCCTCCGACGTGCTGGCGGCCGACGGCTACCTCCTCGGCACCCCGGCCAACCTCGGTTATGTCTCCGGCGCCCTCAAACACTTCTTCGACCAGATCTACTACCCGTGCCTGGACGAGACACAGGGCCGTCCCTTCGGCGCCTATGTGCACGGTGGCAACGACGTCACCGGCGCCCTGCGCGCCCTCGACTCCATCACCACCGGCCTCGGCTGGCGCCGGGCGGCCCAGCCGGTCACGGTGACGGGCGAGCCCGGCAAGGCCGACCTCGAGGCGTGCTGGGAACTCGGCGCGACCGTCGCCGCCGGCCTCGCGGACGACGCCTGACGGGCTCCGCGCGGCGCCCACCGTCACCCGCATGGACGAAGGTGCGCGCACCGGGTCCAGGGCACACGATGGGACCAGGCCATGTCGTCGATCCCAGGGAGCGCCGGATGGCAGCGCACCGGCATGCCTCCGGGCCGCCCACGGAGGAACTGCTGCGGGAGTGCGCCCGTGACGTCGTGGACGTCGCCGAGGGCATCCGCGAGGTGTGCGCACGGACCAGCTCCGTCCTGTTCGCCCCGGCGCTGACGGGTTCCGCGCGCCGCCGTCCCCGCACCGGCTACGCCGCCCGCTGGGCACTGCTGCGGGCGCTCACCAACAGGCAGGGGCTCGGCGGCGCGGCGATCGTGGCACCGGACGGCGTGGGCCGACTGCTCGGCGCGGCGGGGGAGGCGCTGGGCCGGGAGTCCCTGGCCGCGCTGGTGGCGGTCACCTCGCTGCGGCTCAGGATCGCCGCAGTCCTGCTCGACCACCCCGAGTTCCGGCACGACCCGGGCATGCGCCGGCTGACGGCCGCGGTCACCGCCGACCGGGACTTCGAGGCCGTCCGCGCGCTGCGGACCCTCTTCAAGGACCAGGACGCCCGGCACGCGCTGTCCGCGCTGGCCCCGATCCTGGCCGAACTCCTCGCCGTCCGCGGCCTGTTGGGCGAGGACCCGGTCAACGACGAGACCGCCTGGGCGCTCGCCGCCGGCCGTGAGCTGACCGCCGACCCGGCGCGCGGCATCAGCGCCGTCCACCCCTCGGCCCAGGACCGGGGCGAGGGCGCCGTCCAGGCCGTCGAACCGTCCGCCCGGGAGGCCCAGGGCATCGCCGCCGAGGGCTCCCTGCTCGCCTTCCTGCGCAACCTGGACGTCCTCGACGCCGAGGGCCGCGTCCTGGTCCAGGAGGTACGCGGCCCCGACGGCGTGCTCCGGTACGTCGTCCAGGCCCCCGGCACGGCCCCCGGCCGCCCCCACGGCGACTCCCCGCAGGACTTCGCCGATGCCTGGCGCAACCTGTTCATGACCGACTCGCCCTACACCCGCTCGATCCTGCTGGCGATCCGGGACCACGGCGTCCCGCGCGGCGCCGACCTCGCGCTCGTCGGACACGGCGAGGGCGCGATCGCACTGCTGAACCTCGCCCAGGACGAGGAGTTCTGCCGTGCCTACCGGGTCACCCACGTGGTCGCCGTCGGCGCGCCGACCGACCACCGGGAGCCCGCCGACCCGCGCACCTGGGTCGCCGGCATCACCAACCGGCACGACATCGTCCCGGCCCTGGACGGCCGCGGCACTGGCGCCGCCCGCGGCCCGCGCCCGAACCGGTACCGGGCCGACTACTCCGGCCCCGACCACGAGTTCCCGCGCTGCCACCTGCTCCGCGTCTACATCGACCACCTGGAGACGGTGATCCCGCAGGTCGCCCGGGACGTCGACCGGGCCCTCACCCCCTACCGGGGCCCCGTGGAACGCACCCGCGTCTACCGGCTCAGGGACCGCGCCCGCCCTCCCCAGGGCTACCCCCTGCTGTCCGTCCCCACCACCAGCGTCCCCACCTCGGCGGGCCCGGTCGACGTGCCGGTCCGCTACTACGACTCCTCCGCCGCCCACCTCTGCTACCCGGTCGACGCGGACGTCGCCCGCAGCCTGTTGCCGGACGTCACCTGGATGGTCCCCGCCCGCTTCGGCCGCCGCGCCCTGGCCGTGCTCTCCCTGTACGAGCACCGCTGCACCACCATCGGCCCCTACACCGAACTCGGCCTGTCCGTCCTGGTCGACGACCTGTGGCGGCCGCACGCGTACGACCTCGCCAGGGACCTGCTGCGCCGCGTCGACCTGCGCCGCACCGGACGGTACGTCGTCGCGCTCGCCGTCGGCACCCGGGAGGCGCGGGCGGTGGCCGAGGAACTCTGGGCCCAGCCGGCCGTGCACGGATCCGCCGAGGTCGCCCTGCAAGGACGTGAACTCCGGGTCGAGGCACCGGAGCTGGGCCTGAGCGTCGAGGGCAACCCCGGCCCCGGTGTGCGCTGTCCGGAGGCGGACTGGGTGCTCTACGGCCGCCGGGGCGACAGCATCGTACGCACCCTGGTCCGCGCCGACGGCCGACCGCGCGTCCACACCCGGCCCCGGGTACGGCTGCGGCTCGACGGCGGGCACGGGCCGCTGGCCCGCCAGCTCCAGATCCTCGAACTCGACGCCGTCCGGCCCGGGTTCGTCCTGACCAGCCCCCGGTTCATCGCCCACAGAAGCGCCGGCGCACCGCTGCCGCGCTGAGCCCGAGACAGGTGCGCCCCCATGGTGACCGAACCCCGTCCCGCCACCGCCGCCCCCGAACTCCTCGCGTACGTCGACGACCTGAGAGTCGACGCGGACCGGATGGACGGCTACGCGCAACGGCTGCGCGGTGCCGCCGTCACCCTGGCCGGCTGTGCCGAGTCACCGGAGTGGAGCGGGACCACCCTGGAGCGGCAGGCGACGGCCTGCGCGGCCGCTGCGGCCCAACTGCGCTCCGCTGCGACGGCGTTGCTGTCCCACGCGACGAACTGACCGGCGGCCGGCCGCCGGGCGTACCGCGGGTGTGCCCGGCGTCAGCCGCGCAGCGCCGCCTCCAGGACCAGCAGGCACGTCTCGCCCGGTGCCGAGGAGTCGTCGGGCAGCGCGTACAGCCGGAGCCGGTCGGTGCCGGCGATCTCGAAGTCCACGGCCCTGACGGTGACCGCGCGCCCGGCGGGGGAGAGGGCGGTGACCGCCGCGCAGTCCTGGACGCCGACGTGACGGCTCGGCACGGGGGCCCCTTCGACGGGCTCGCCGTCCGTGGACAGCACCAGGACCCGCCGGCCGCCCCAGGTCGCCGCGTGCAGCAGACCGGTCTCGGGGTCGCGGGCGATGTCCCGGAGGTGGTCCGGGTACCGGAACATCTCCTCCACCTCGCCGGCCGCCGGGTCCAGGCGGTACACGATGGACCGCGAGTCGGGCCGGTCCTCGGCCACCGCGACCCACACGAACTGCCCGTCGTGGGTGAGACCGCCGGTGTGGTAGAACGTGTCCTCGCCCAGTTCCCAGTGCCGCAGCAGCCGCCCCCGCCGGCTCATCTCGAAGAGGTGCCCACGGCCCGTGCCCGGGGTGTGCGACGGCCCCTCCGGGCCCGCGGTGGCCCCGGCCGGCCGCAGGACCTCCGAGCTGCTCACGAAGAAGGTGCCGTCGGCCCGGTCCATGCCCTGGGGGCGATGGCAGACGAAGTCCAGCGGCACCGTGTCCACGAGCGTCCACTCGGCGGCCCTGGCCACGCGGGCGATGGCCTCGTCGACCGTCGGTTTCATCGAGGTGCCGCCTTCCGCCGCGGGCCCCTTCCCCCGATCATGCGGCGCGACCTCCACGGCCGCATCCCGTGCCGGGCGTGCGCCATGGACACACGACGGCCCGGGCCTCGCGGGAGGCCCGGGCCGCGGGGCGGGACGGGGAGCGGATCAGCCCGCCGGGGTGGTGTGGGGTTGTTCGGGGCCGGGCTTCGGACGGGTGCGGGTCCAGGACGGGTCGGCGGCGAGGTCGGGCGTGGGGGGATGGTTCATGAGACGACGTGCTTCCTGAGATGTGGGGGGAGAGAAAGCGGGGAGGTCAGTCCGGTGCCGTCGACAGCTCGGCCCAGACGACGCGTGCGGAGGATCCCTCCGGCGCGACCGTGACGCCCCAGTCGAGGCTGAGCGCGTCGACCAGGAACAGTCCGCGTCCGTTCTGCTCGTCGGGTCTGGCCCGCCGGGGCGCCGGGAGCGTGAAGCTCCCGCTCTGGTCCTCGACCTCGATACGGATCCGGTCGGGGACGGCGTGCACCCGGCAGATGATCCGCCGGCCGGCCGAGTGGACGATGGAGTTGGTGACCAGTTCGGAGGTCACCAGGACCGCGTTGTCGCAGGCCTCCTCGCACACGCCCCACGAGGCCAGCAGCTCACCCACGCTGCGGCGGGCGTTGCCCACCGCCCGGGGCGTCGGCGCCAGGTCGAACGCCAGGCTGTGCGGGACGGGCCGATCCCCGGAGGCGAACCGGTCGAGGCCTTGCGGCCCAGGGAGTCGACCGAGGCGTTCGCCTCCGGGTGGTCGGGGGATGCCCGTCGCGTCCGACGGGCGGTGCGGGCCCTCGGCGTCGGCCGCGAGGGCCGGTCGGGGCAGGCCGGGTATCCGGTCGTCGGGCAGTCGGTCGAGCGGCTGGGGGAGAGAGGGCGGGGCCATCGCCGTGCGCCTTTCGTCCGGCTTCGCAGCGTGGGGGGCTGAACGGTCGCGTCCGCCCCTGCCGCACGCGGGCAGACGACGACCCGTGCCTGGGCGGCGCCGGATCGCAGCTCAGTCTCCCCCAACTGGACTGCTTCGCCTGCTCCTTGGTCAGCCGGAGCAGTAGGTCCACTCTGACATCTGCCAACATCGCCTCGCAACCAGCAAGTTGAAAATTGCAAGAAGTGAAGTGCATGCTGCTCCCGACAGGAAGTGATCGAATGAGTCCGCGAGCCGATCACGAACACGTGAGACGGTGACCCTGAAACCTGGTGCGAGGGGGTAGGGCGTGACCTCGGAGACCGACTGGGGCGGTGCCCCTTCCGTCCTGCGCATGATCCTCGGCCGGCAGCTGGAGGAGTTGCGGACCCGGGCGGGCCTGACCTACGAGCAGGCCGGCACCGCGATCGGCGTCAGCCACTCCACGATCCGCCGGATGGAGGCCGCCAAGGTGGCCCGGCTCCGGCTGGCCGACGCCGAGAAGCTGTTGCAGATCTACGGCGTGACGGACCGCCAGGAGGTCGACACCTTCCTGCAGTCGGTGCGCGAGGCCAACAAGCGCGGCTGGTGGCACACCTACCGCGATGTGATGCCGGACTGGTTCGCCGCGTATCTGAGCCTGGAACAGGCCGCGTTGCAGATCCGCGCCTACGAGAACGAGTTCGTGCACGGGCTGTTGCAGACCCGGGAGTACGCCGCCGCCCTGCTCGGCGCCGGCAACCCGCACGCGTCGACCGAGGCCACCGAGCGCCGGGTGGCGCTGCGCATGCGCCGCCAGGAACTGCTCACCCGCGAGGCGCCGCCCAGGCTGTGGGTCGTGATGGACGAGACGGTGCTGCGCTGGCCGGTCGGCGGCGCCGGGGTCATGCGCGCCCAGATCGACCATCTCATCGAGATCAACCGGCTGCCGAACGTCACGTTGCAGATCATGCCGTTCGCCAACGGCCCGCACCCGGCGATGCGCGCGGGTGCGTACCACCTCTTCCGGTTCCGGGCCCCCGAACTGCCCGACATCGTCTATCTCAACGGCCTGGTGGGCGCCGTCTACCTGGACAAGAGCGAGGATGTCGTGGTCTACCGCGAGGCCCTGGACCGGTTGGGCGCCCAGGCGGCGCCCGCCAGGAAGACCGAGGTCGTCCTCGGTGCGATTCGCGAGGAGCTCTGACGTGCACCACCCCGTACACAACGGCATTCCGTCCCGGCAACTCGGCGCGCGCGGCTGGACCAAGCCGTGGAGCGACGACGCCGGCGGCGCCTGCGTGGAAGTGAAGAAGCTCGCCGACGGGCGGGTCGCGGTACGCCAGTCGACCGATCCGGACGGCCCGGCGCTGGTCTTCACGCCCCGCGAGATGACCAGTTTCCTGTCCGGCGTGAAGGCTGGTGACGCCGACTTCCTGATGTGAGCCCTGTTCCCGGAACTTCCTTGCTATAGCTGATCGTTGACCAACCCCCCACACCTCTCACCCCCCAGCGGCACCACCCCGCATCGGTACCCCCTCGGTACCGCCTCTCCACCCCCCGCACCCCCTCACCCGAATGGGAGACACGGCGTTGCCCGACAACGGATGGCCGGCCGACCGCATCGACACCGAGAACGCGCACTCCGCCCGGATCTACGACTACATCCTGGGCGGCAAGGACTACTACCCCGCCGACCAGGAGGCGGGTGACGCCATGTCCCGGGAGTGGCCCGCGCTCCCGGTCCACATGCGCGCCAACCGCGACTGGATGAACCGTGCCGTGCGCTGGCTCGCCGAGGAGGCGGGAGTGCGCCAGTTCCTGGACGTGGGCACCGGCATACCCACCTCCCCGAACCTCCACGAGATAGCCCAGGCGGTCTCCCCCGACTCCCGGGTCGTCTACGTGGACAACGACCCCATCGTCCTCACCCTGTCCCAGGGCCTGCTCTCCAGCGCGCCCGAGGGCAGGACGGCGTACATCGAGGCCGACTTCCGCGACCCGGCGGCCATCCTGGACGCCCCCGAACTGCGCGACACCCTCGACCTCGACGAGCCGGTGGCGCTCACGGTGATCGCCATCGTGCACTTCATGCTGGACGCGGACGACGCGGTCGGTGTCGTACGACGGCTGCTGGAGCCGCTGCCCTCCGGCAGCTACCTGGCGATGTCCATCGGCACCGCCGAGTTCGCGCCCGACGAGGTGGGCCGGGTCGCCCGTGAGTACGCGGCCCGCAACATGCCGATGCGGCTGCGCACCATCGACGAGGCCCACAAGTTCTTCGAGGGCCTGGAGCTGGTCGAGCCGGGCATCGTCCAGGTGCACAAGTGGCTCCCGGACGGCCATGGCGAGGAAGGCATCCGCGACGAGGACATCGCGATGTACGGAGCGGTCGCCCGCAAGCCGTGACCCAGAGCCCCGTGCCGGGGCCCGGCTCACCTTCCCGGCCCCGGCACGGTCGTCCCACGGGTACCGTGAGGTCATGACCAGCACGCGCGTCACCCGGCGGGTACAGGCGCCCCCGGCCGCCGTCTACCGGGCGCTGCTCGACCCGGAGGCGGTCGCCGCCTGGCGGACGCCGGACGGCATGACCGCCCGGGTGCACGCCTTCGACGCCCGGGAGGGCGGAGAGTTCCGGGTGTCCCTCGACTACGACGACCCCGGGCGCGCCGGGAAGTCCGGCGGGCACACCGACACCTACCGGGGACACTTCGCCCGGCTGGTCCCGGACCGCCTCGTCGTCGAGGTCATCGACTTCGAGTCCGCCGACGACGCCGTGCGCGGCACCATGACGATGACGACGGCCCTCACCGCGGCCGGCGGCGGCACGGACGTCGAGGTCCTGCACGAGGGCGTCCCCGAAGGTGTCCGCCCCGAGGACAACGAACTGGGCACCCGGATGGCCCTCGACAACCTGGCCCGGCTCGTCGAGGGCCGCGGGTGACTCACGCGTTCGGGTCGAAGGAGATCCCGGACGGCATGGAGTAGGACAGGTTGGCGTTGAACGAGCCGTCCTTGATCTTGATGGTGGCGTCGCCGAAGTCCGCGTTCATCAACTTGTCGCGGAAGCCCGCCGGGTAGCCGTCCCAGCCCACCAGACGCGGGAAGAACCAGCCGCCGGTCACGTTCTCCGGCGGGTCGTCGTTGGAGTTGGCGAAGCGGAAGTCGTGGGTGGACAGGCCGTCCTTGTGGTACACGATCTTCGGGTGGGTGCCGTCGAACCGGATCGCCGAGGCTGCCGCCACCTGGTAGCTGCTGTGCTGCGACACCGAGACGTACTGCACCTGGTTGTTCTGGATCCACACGATGACGTGTTCCCAGTCGTGCCGGTGCCCGATGGCCGCGGGCCCGTACGTCGCCTGGTCCTTCTCGAAGTAGCTGGCGTACATCACCGCGCACCAGCCGTTGTTGCACTTCTCGCGCGAGTAGGTGTTGGCGTTGGCCAGTTGCGCGTAGTCGTGGCAGTGGCCGTTGACGTCACCGCCCAGCCCGAGACCGGGGTTGAGGGTGCCGTCGGCGCCGATCGCGGCGGTGGTGTAGCAGCCGTCGCCGTCGTAGTCGTAGGCCGGGGAGAAGGTCTGCTCCAGGCCGTCGGCGTTCTGGGGGAGCAGCGTCAGGACGTCGGCGTGTGCGGTGGCGGGCACGGCGACGACCAGTGCGAGGGCACCGAGTGCGGCGGCGAGGGCCTGGCGGAGCGGCCGTCTGCGGGTGGGGGGTTGCAGGTCGGGCATGTCGACTCCCTATCTCTGAAAGGCGAAGCGGAGTCTGACAGTCAGCCAATGGTCGAGACCACCCTTACGGCTTAATTTTGACCCAAAGACAATTGAACAGCTCGGTCAACTCCCTTTCTGTCAGACCCTGTTGACCTGCTGTGAGTAGCCCGGTTGCGCTTGCCGTGCCGCCCGGCCCGACGCCAGGCTTCTCGTCGGCTCGCCCCCCCCACGACCCGAAAGAGAGCCCGGTGAACGACAGAGACATGCCTCCGGCCGCGCTGAACCGTCGCGGCTTCCTCGGCGCCGCAGCCGCGGCCGGGCTGCTCGGCACGCTGCCCACGCCGGCCGAGGCGGCCCGCAGCGCGGCCGACGCCGACCCGGTCACCACCGAGTCCGGCCGGGCCACCGGAGTCCAGGGCGGCCTGCGGGGCGTCACCGTCTACAAGGGCCTGCCGTACGCCGCCTCCACCGCCGGCGCCAACCGCTGGCGGCCGCCGCAGCCGGCCCCCTCCTGGGACGGCGTGCGCACCGCGGACAGCTGGGGCCCGGCCTGCCCGCAGCCCGTCACGGGCATCCCGGCCGACCAGGTGCCCGAACTCGGCGAGGACTGCCTCAACCTCAACATCTGGACGGCGGCGACCGGTTCGGGCAACAGCCGCCCCGTCCTCGTCTGGCTCTACGGCGGCGAGCAGGCCCTGTGGTCGGGCCAGGAGATCTACGACGGCTCCCTGCTCGCGTCCAAAGGCGTGGTCGTCGTGACCCCCGACTACCGTGTCGGCCCGCTCGGCGGTCTCGCCCACCCCGAACTGACCGCCGAGTCCACGTACGGCGGCTCGGGCAACTGGGGGATCCTGGACGTCGTCGCCGCGCTGGAGTGGGTCCAGCGGAACATCGCCGCGTTCGGCGGCGACCCGGACCGGGTGACCCTGGCCGGCTGGGCGCAGGGCGCGTCCGTCGTCAACACCCTGCTCGCGTCCCGGCGTGCCAGGGGCCTCTACCACCGTGCCCTGCTCTCCTCCGGCGTCCGGTACACGAAGGATCCGGCGATCGCCCGGGAGACCGGCCGCTACCGGACCCTCGCCGACGCCGAGGCCAACGGCACCGACTTCGCCGCCCGGCTGGGTGCCGACAGCCTCGCCGCACTGCGCGCGCTGGACGCCGACGACATCGTCGCCAGGGCCCTGGCCGACTCCACCGCCGACTTCGCCCAGGTGCTCGACGGACACGTCCTGCCGGACACCTACACGGCCGTGCTGGCGGCCCGCGCCGAGACCGACGTGCCGATCCTCACCGGCGTCTGCAAGGACGCGAACGGCGCCTCGCCCGACCCGAGGACGACGCTCGACGCGTTCCAGGCCTTCGCCCGGTCCGAGTTCGGCCCACTGGGGCTGGCCGACACCTTCCTGGAGCTGTACCCGGCGGACAGCGACACGGCGGCGGCCCAGCAGTACAACGCCTACGCCCGTGACGAGGAACGCGTCTCCGCCTTCCTGTGGGCGACCCAGTTCACGGACACCGCAGGCGACACCGGCCCCGTCCGCACCTACTTCTGGACCCGTGTCCCGCCCGGCCACGACGCCACCAACCCGGCCATCGGCACCGACGTGACCGGCGCCTTCCGGGGCTCCGACGTCTACTACCTGCTCGGCTACCTCTACAGCACCGACCGCCCCTGGACCTCCCAGGACTACGACATCGCCGACACCACCGCCTCCTACGTCGGCCGCTTCGCCGCCACCGGCGACCCGAACGGCGGCTCCCTGACCGACTGGCCGGCCCTCGCCACCGACACCCCGCGGACGATGGAACTCGGCGCGGACTTCGGCACGGTCGCGGTGGCGGACAGCGACGCGAAGCTCGCCTTCCTGACGACCTACCTGGAGTCACAGACCGGGGAGTTCTGAAACGTCCCCGGCCCGGGCGCCGCCGTGGCCGAGTATCCCGTGGTGATGCCGGTGCACGCTCGGGGTCCGGTGCAGGGCGATCAGGGCCGCGTCGTCGCCGAGGTGGCCGCCGGCATGGGTCAGCAGATCGCGCCGCACATGGTGGATCAGCGCCTCGGGAGAGCCGTCGGTCCACCGCGCCACCCGGTCCGCGAGCGGATAGAAGCGGCCCCGGACGTCCCGCGCCTCGATGACCCCGTCGGTGTACAGCAGCAGGGTGTCGCCCGGCTCGAAGGAGAACACGTCCAGCGTGTACTCCGTGGCCCGCGTCCCGTGCACGCCCAGCGGCGGCGACGGGTGCAGGCTCGGGACGGTGACCGCGTTCCCGGGGCTGAGCAGGAGGGGCGGCGGATGGCCGCAGCTGGTCATCCGGGTGATCGGGTCCAGGTCCGGGATCTCGATCAGCAGGGCGGTCGCGAACCGCTCGCCCGCCTCCTCCGGCGACTCCAGGTCCGTCGTGTACCGGGTCACGCTCTGCTCCAGGACGGCGGCCAGCTCCGCCAGGCTGATGTCCCGGTGGGCGGACTCCCGGAAGGCGCTGAGCAGCAGCGCCGCCTCGCCGATCGCGGCCAGCCCCTTGCCCCGCACATCGCCGATCAGCACCCGGACCTGGCCGTCGGCGCGGGTGACCGCGTACAGGTCGCCGCCGATCTGGGCCTCGTCCTCGGCGGCCAGGTACAAGGAGGCGATCCGCAGCGGGCCGATCTGCTCGGGCAGCGGCCACATCAGCACGTGCTGCGCGGCCTCGGCGACCGAGCGGACCTGGGCCAGCTGGGCCCGCCGCCGGTCGCGGATCGCGCAGTAGACCGTCACCATCACGGAGAGCATCATCAGCGTGACGATCTGCACGATGTGGTTCGCGCTCATCAGCCCGCCGTGGAAGACGGCGATCACCACCTGTGCGGCCACCGCCACCACGCCCACCAGCGCTGTGGCGCGGGCTCCGGCGAGCGACGGGGTGAGCGCGGGCGCGATGACGAGGGTGGGCCCCAGGTGGACGTCGGGCGGCGATTCGATGGCCGCCACCGTGATCGCCACGACGAGCAGCACCGGGAGCAGCAGCAGTACGTGCGAGGACTGCCACGACTGTCGCCGCTCCGCGGCGCTCCACCGGCTCCCCATGCCTACCAGCGTGCGTCACCGCCCCGCGCCCGGCCACCGCGAGCCGGACGGCGGCCCTAGAGGTTCACGCTCCGCATCCCGGACTCGTCGTAGCGCTCGCCCGCCGCCTTCGGGATCTCGACGTCGATGCGGGCCAGGTCCTCCTTGGTCAGTTCGACGTCGACGGCGCCGGCGTTCTGCTCCAGGTAGGTACGGCGCTTGGTGCCCGGGATCGGGACGATGTGCTCGCCCTGGGCCAGCACCCAGGCGAGGGCCAGCTGGGCCGGGGTCACGTCCTTCTCGGCGGCGATCTCCTTCACCTTGTCGGCGAGCCGCAGGTTGGCCTCCAGGTTGTCGCCGGTGAAGCGGGGGCCGGTGCGGCGCCAGTCGTTCGCGTCGAGGTCGTCGGGGGAGGAGAACCGGCCGGCCAGGAAGCCGCGGCCCAGCGGCGAGTACGGGACGAACCCGATGCCCAGCTCCCGGCAGGTCGGGATCACCTCGTCCTCCGGGTCGCGCGTCCACAGCGAGTACTCGGTCTGCACCGCCGCGATCGGGTGCACCGCGTGGGCCCGCCGGATCGTCTCGGCGCTCGCCTCGCTCAGTCCGATGTGCCGCACCTTGCCCCCGGCTACCAGCTCGGCCATGGCGCCGACGGTCTCCTCGATCGGCACGTTCGGGTCGACGCGGTGCTGGTAGTAGAGGTCGATGTAGTCGGTGCCGAGACGCTGGAGCGAGCCGTGCACCGAGCTGCGCACGTGCTCGGCCGAGCCGTCCTGCGGGCCGATGGTGCTCATGTCCCCGGGGACGGCGTCGTCCATCCGGTAGTTGAACTTCGTGGCGATCACGTACTCGTCCCGGTGCCCCCGGATCGCCTCGCCGACCAGCGTCTCGTTGGTGAGCGGTCCGTAGAGCTGCGCCGTGTCGAGGAAGGTGATCCCGAGTTCCAGCGCACGGTGGATGGTCTGTGCGCCCTCGTCCTGGTCGGCGGTGCCGTAGAAGGCGGACATTCCCATGCAGCCGAGGCCGATGCTGCTCACCTGAAGGTCTCGCAGACTGCGCTGTCGCATGTCACTCCCAGCCTTTCGTTCCTGCTCGGGTCGGGCTCCGGTTCCGGAGGGCCCGCGGGCCCCGTTCCATTCAGCTGCGGAATCCGCGCACCGGCATCCCGGCGCCCAGGACCTGGTCCGGTGGAGCGCTTCGGACGCTACGGCTTCGAGCGCACTCGATGTCAAACGGCCGCTCCGGCCCCGTCTTCCCGGTCCGTACCCCCGTCCGTACACGTAGCCCGGTACACGTAGACCCGGTGTACGCGGACCCGGTACACGTGGACCCGGACATCCGCACCCGGACACGGCGACCGCCGTCGATCCGCCGCCGAGCCCTCCCGGGAGGCCGCATGCTGCTGCGCCGGCTCGAATACCTGGTCGCTCTCGCCCGGGAGCGGCACTTCGCCCGCGCGGCCGCCGCCTGCCATGTCTCCCAGCCCTCCCTGTCCGCCGCGATACGCAGGCTGGAGCACGAGCTCGGTGTGCCGATCGTGCGCCGGGGCCGCCGCTACGAGGGCCTGACCCCCGAGGGCGAGGTGGTGCTGGCGTGGGCGCACCGCATCCTCGCCGAGCGGGACGCGCTGCGCCAGGAACTGTCGGCCCTGCGGGACGGCCTGACGGGCACCCTGCGCCTCGGGATCGTCCCCACCGCGGTCCCCGTGGCCGCGCTGCTCACCGGCCCGTTCTGCGACCGGCATCCACACGCCCGGGTGGCCATGGAGTCCCTGTCGTCCGTCGACATCCGGCACGGTCTGGCGGAGTTCGAGCTGGACGCGGCCATGACGTACCTGGACGACGACGAACTGCGGCAGGTCCGCCGCTTCCCGCTCTACGAGGAGCGCTACGTCCTGCTCACCCCGGTCGGCGGCCCCCTCGGCGACACGGCCACCGCCACCTGGTCCCAGGCCGCCGCCCTCCCGCTGTGCCTGCTGGGACCGCGCATGCGCAACCGGCGGATCATCGACGACTGCTTCGCCGCCGACGGTGCCGCACCGGTCCCGGCGGTCGAGTCCGACAGCGTGGCCGGCCTCTACGCCCACCTTCCCGGGGGCCGCTGGTCCAGCGTGATCTCGCACGCCTGGCTGCACATGTTCGGCGTCCCGGCGGGCATGCGCGTGGTCCCCCTGGAGGGCCCGGCCCGCGGCCCCCGGGTGGGGCTCGTGGTCGCCCGCAGCGAACCCCAGTCCGTGCTCGCCGAGGCGCTCGTGAAGGTCGCCCGCCAGGCGCGGTTGCGGGACGCGCTGGACGGCCTGCTGACCGCCCATCTGGTCGGCCGCGACTGATAGCCGCAGCCTATGAGCACATAGCCAGGTTCGCTTTGACCTGCGCAGTAGCCCCGAGGATCGTGAAGGGCAGACCATCCGCAACGGAGTTGAGGAGCCGCCACCATGGCCAAGGTGCTCTGCGTCCTGTACGACGACCCGACCGACGGATACCCGAAGAGCTACGCCCGCGACGACGTCCCCGTCATCGACCACTACCCGGGCGGCCAGACCACCCCCACCCCCGAGGCGATCGACTTCACCCCCGGCCATCTCCTCGGCAGCGTCTCCGGCGAACTCGGACTGCGCTCCTTCCTGGAGAAGGCCGGCCACACGCTCGTCGTCACCTCGGACAAGGACGGCGCCGGCTCGGTCTTCGACCGGGAGCTGCCCGACGCGGACGTCGTCATCTCCCAGCCGTTCTGGCCGGCGTACCTCACCCCGGAGCGCATCGCCGCCGCGAAGAACCTCAAGCTGGCCGTCACCGCGGGCATCGGCTCCGACCACGTCGACCTCGACGCCGCGATCGCCCACGGATTGACGGTCGCCGAGGTGACGTACTGCAACAGCATCAGCGTCGCCGAGCACGTGGTGATGATGATCCTGGGGCTCGTCCGCAACTACCTGCCCTCGCACCAGGTGGTGCTCGACGGCGGCTGGAACATCGCCGACTGCGTGCGCCGGTCGTACGACCTGGAAGGCATGCACGTCGGAACCGTCGCCGCCGGCCGGATCGGTCTCGCGGTGCTGCGCCGCCTCGCGCCCTTCGACGTGAAGCTGCACTACACCGACCGCACCCGGCTGCCCGAGTCCGTCGAGCGCGAGCTGAACCTGACCTTCCACGAGAGCGCCGCCGCCATGGCCCCGCACTGCGACGTCGTCACCATCAACGCGCCCCTGCACCCGGAGACCGAGGGCCTGTTCGGCGACGAGCTGCTGGGCACGATGAAGCGCGGCGCGTATCTCATCAACACCGCGCGGGCCAAGATCGCCGACCGGGACGCCGTCGACCGGGCGCTGCGCAGCGGGCAGCTGGCCGGTTACGCGGGCGACGTCTGGTTCCCGCAGCCCGCGCCCGCCGACCACCCGTGGCGCACCATGCCGCACCACGGGATGACCCCGCACATCTCCGGCTCCAGCCTCTCCGCGCAGGCCCGCTACGCGGCCGGCACCCGGGAGATCCTGGAGTCCTGGCTGGCCGGCCGGCCGATCCGCGACGAGTACCTGATCGTCGACGGCGGTGCGCTGGCCGGCACGGGAGCCAAGTCGTACTCCGTCAAGACCCGTTAGGGGTTCAGCCGGACCGGCAGCTCGAAGAGGTCGTTCTGGGTGACCACCGGCTTGTTGCGCAGCTCGGACGCCGGTACCGCGAGGTCCAGCCCGGGGAAGCGGTCGTACAGGGCGGGCAGCGCGACGCCCGCCTCCAGCCGGGACAGCGCCGCGCCGGGGCAGACGTGCGGGCCGTGGCCGAAGGAGATGTGCCGGTTCTTCGACTCCCGGGTGATGTCGAACTCCCCGGCGCTCGGCCCGTGCGCGTCCTCGTCGCGGCCGATCGCGGCGTACGACACGATCAGCGCGTCGCCCGCCGGCAGCACCTTGTCGCCGACCGGCACGTCCTCGGTGGCGAAGCGGATCAGCACGTGCGAGGTCGGGGTGGACCAGCGCAGGGTCTCCTCGACCACCGCCGACCAGTCCACCTCGCCGGAGAGCACCCCGGCCCGCTGGCCGGGGTGGGTGGAGAGGTTGACCACGGCGTTGACGATCAGGGAGATCGTCGTCTCGTGGCCGGCCGCCACCATCAGCTGGAGGGTGGAGACGATCTCCTCGTCCGTGAGGTGGTCGCCGTCCTCGGAGGCCAGGATCAGCGCGCTGGTCAGATCGTCGCCGGGCTCGGCCCGTTTGGCGGCGACCGTCGCCGCCATGATCCCCGCCAGCTCGGTGAGGGTCGCGATGACCTCCGCGGGCGGGGTCTGGGTCGAGAAGAACTTCTCGAACAGCACCTTCAGACGGGGCAGTTCGGCCTCGTCGATGCCCATCAGGTCGGCGACCACGAACATGGGCAGCGGATAGGCGAAGGCCGCCTTGAGGTCCAGGGTCTCCTGGTCCGCCGGGAGGGCGTCCAGCAGGTCCTGGGTGAGCTTCTCGATCCGCTCCCGCATCTGCTCCACCCGGCGCGGGGTGAGCGCCTGGGCGACCAGTCCGCGCATCCGGCGGTGGTCCGCGCCGTCCACGGTCAGCATGGAACGGCCGGGGTTGGCGAGGCCGATCAGCGGCCAGTCCGGCGGTATCTCCCCGCGCTGCCAG
This sequence comes from Streptomyces sp. NPDC007157, assembly GCF_040634235.1. NCBI lineage: Bacteria > Bacillati > Actinomycetota > Actinomycetes > Kitasatosporales > Streptomycetaceae > Streptomyces > Streptomyces sp. NPDC007157. Next base: position 404,896 of record NZ_JBEYFE010000003.1, on the reverse strand, counting down.
GCGCCCCACACGTTGATGTCCTTGACCAGACGCGGGTCGGTGAGCAGCGCCTTGGCCTCGGCATGGCGGGTGACCGCCCAGACGGGCACCCCGCCGGGCAGCTCCACGGCGGCGAGCGGACCGGCGGCACGCAGCCGCGCGCTCTCGCCGTCCAGGTCGGTGACGAAGGGGTCGAGGGCGATCCGGGCTTGTTCGGTACCGGTCGTCATCGTGACGTGCCTCCCAGGGCAGGGTCGGAGTACTGCGCCAATCGGTGCTGCGCCAGAGCGTCGGTGTCGGATTACAGGGTGGGTACGGGCGTGAACCGGACGGGAAGCTCGGTCAGCCCCCGCAGCCAGGGCGACGGCCGGCGGGCGAGGGAGTCGGCGGGGACCGCCAGGTCGATGTCCGGCAGCCGGTCGAGGACCACCTCGATACCGGTCCGGGCGATCACCTCGGCGACCTCCTGCGCCGGGAACGGGCAGCGGTGCTCGCCGTGCCCGAAGGAGAAGTGCGCGCTGTTGCCGCCGGTCAGCGCGGAGGCGTCGGTGCGCACCTGCGGATCGGAGTTGGCGCCCTGGAGGCCGAGGATCAGCAGGTCACCGGCGCGGATCCGGCGGCCGCCCAGCTGGGTGTCACGGGAGGCCCAGCGGCCCGCTATGTTCTGGCTGGGTGTGTCCTCCCACAGCACCTCGTTCATCGCCTCGGCGACACTGTTGCGGCCGCCGAACAAGGAGGCCGCGAACCGGTCGTCGGTGAGCATCAGGCGCAGCGAGTTGCCGATCCAGTCGGCGGTCGGCTGGTGTCCGGCCGCCATCATGACCATCAGGTCCTGGGAGATCTCCTCGTCGGTGAACCCGCTCTTGTCCTGGAGCATCCGCGACACCACGTCGTCGGCCGGGTCCGCCTTCCGGTCGGCCAGCAACTGCGCCATGGACGTGGCCAGATGCATCTGCCCGGCGATCGCCCGCTCGCGCCCGTCGATCATGTCGTTGAGCGCGGTGACCAGGCCGGGGCCCTCCTCGTCGGAGAAGCCGTACAGCCGCGCCAGCACCCGCACCGGCAGCAGCATCGCGTACTGGCCGACCAGGTCCGCCTCGCCGCTGGTGCACAGCCCGTCGATCAGCTCGTCCGCGAACCGCTCGGCGTGGCCCCGCAGTTCGAAGGGGTCGACGGCCTCCAGCGCGTCGCTGATCATCCCGGCGCGCTCGCGGTGCCGCTCGCCCACGGTGTACAGGATCGACGGCTGCTTGCGGCCGATCATCGGCAGCAGCGGCCAGTCGTCGGGGATCACGTCCCACTGGTTCCACAGGTCGGAGTCCCGGCTGAACAGCACCGGGTCCCCGGTCACCTGGTGCAGTTCGCGGTAGCCGACGACCAGCCAGGCGGGCACGTCCCCGTCGAGCACGACGGGGGTGACGGCGCCGTGGTCGCGCCGCATCTCGCGGTACAGACGCGCCGGTTCGGTCTGGAACCGGGGGCCGCCGAGCGGCACGGCTTCGGGAATCACACGAACTCCTGTCGGGGCAGGTCCGCCGGTGCCGAGGGGCCGGCGTACCGGTTCTTGACGTGCTGGACCAGCTGGATGAGCACCTGCTTGCCGGACTCCCGGGAGCGGGCGTCACAGGTGACCAGCGGGATGTGCGGGTCCAGGTCGAGCGCGTGCCGGACGTCCTCGGGCGTGTGCACCGGGCCGCCGAAGTCGTTGCAGGCCACGATGAACGGGGTGCCGTGCTTCTCCAGCCGGTCGATGGCGTACCAGGAGTCGTCGATCCGCCGGGTGTCGACGAGCACCACCGCGCCGAGGGTGCCGGAGAACAGCCGGTCCCACAGGAACCAGAACCGCTCCTGGCCCGGCGCCCCGAACAGGTAGAGCACGTTGCGGGCGTCCAGCGTGATCCGGCCGAAGTCGAAGGCGACGGTGGTGGCGGACTTGCCGCGCACCTCGCGGATGTCGTCGACCTCCTCGCCGGCCTGGGTCATCGTCTCCTCGGTGTTGAGGGGACGTATCTCGCTGACGGAACGGACCAGGGTGGTCTTGCCGACGCCGAAGCCGCCCACGACCACGATCTTGAAACCGTTGTCGGCGGAGGCACCCAACGGGGTACGCGCGTCAGAGGTTGCGGAGTCCAACGAGCACCTGCTCCAGGATGTCGGGGTCGGTGATGGCCGGCCGGTACGGATGGCGGGCGCTGACCCGGCCGGCCGCCTGCAGGTCGCACAGCAGGACCTTGGTGATGCTCACCGGCAGCTTCAGCTCCGCGGCGATCTCCACCACCGAGGTCGGGAACTCGGCCAGCCGCAGGATCGCCGCGTGCTCCGACTGCATGCCCGGAGTCGGCTCCGACTCGGCGACGACCAGTGTGACCAGGTCGAAGGGGCTGTCCGGTCCGGTGCTGCTGCGGCCGCCGGTGATGGTGTACAGGCGGTCGGGTGCGTCGTCCCTGCCGGGCCGGCTCATGACGTACGGGGCTGCGCGGTGAGGTGTTCGCCGAGCTGCTCGACCAGTTCGCTCATGTTGTGCCCGACCAGCCCCGGCTCCGCGTCCTCGCTGGTCACCACGGCCAGATGGGCGCCGTCGCCGGCCTCCACGATGAACAGCACGCCCCCGTAGAACTCGGTCATCGCCGACCGCACGCCGCCGCTGCCGTCGCCGAACTCGACGGACGCCCCGTGCGACAGCGACTGGATGCCGGCGGCGATCGCCGCGAGCTGGTCGGCCTGGTCGACGGAGAGTTCCGGAGTACGGCAGAGCTTCAGCCCGTCGCGGGAGAGCACCAGGGCGTGCCGCGCGCCGGGGGTGCGCTCCAGGAGGCCCTCGATGAGCCAGGTGAGCTTGTCGTCGGCGGTGGTCCTGCCGGTCATGAAGTGGTGTCGCCTTCCGGGTGCGCGTGCGGGTGGGACGTGGGCTCGGGGCCGGACTCCGGGTGGGACGCGGGGACCGGGTCGTGCGCCGGGGTGGGGGTGTACGGGGCGGTGGCGGCGTCGGCCGCGCCCTGGGCCTCGGCGGAGTCGAGGGCGTCGGCGTGGCCGGATGCGCCCTGGGCCTCGGCGGAGTCGGCCGCGGCCGGGCGGACGGCCTGCCGGAAGCTGTCGAAGCGGGCGGCGCGGACCCGGGCGTCCTCGGCGGCGGGCACCGGGCGCGGCTCGGCCGACTGGGGCGCCGACCGGCGCTCGGCCTCGGCGAGGGTCCGGCCGCGGCGCCGCCTGGGCAGTCCGGTGGGGCCTTCCTCGTCCTCGTCGGGCTCCGCGGACTCGTGCACGGGTACCGGGTCCGGCAGGGCCGGCACCGGTTCGGCCGCCTCCGGCTGCCTGGGCAGCGCGGGTTCGTCGGCGACCGGGCGGGTCAGCAGGTCCTGCGGGACCAGCATCAGCACCCCGGTGCCGCCGCGCGCCGACGGCCGGAACGACACCTTCAGACCGTGCTTGCCGGCCAGCCTGCCGACCACCGCGAGCCCGAGCCGGGTACCGGTGAGACCGCCCAGCTCGGTGGTGTCACCGGCGACCGCCCGCTCGGCGCGGCGCAGCTGCACATCACCCATCACCAGTCCGCTGTCCTCCACGGACACGATGACCCCGGCGGGAACCTCCTCCACGTAGACGTGGACCTCGGCCGTCGGGGGCGAGAAGTTGGCGGCGTTGTCGAGGAGTTCGGCCAGCGCGTGCATGACCCCCTCGGCCGCGTGCCCGGTGACGGCGGTCTCGCTCACCGAGTGCACCCGCACCCGGCGGTAGCCGCTGATGCGTCCCATCGCACCGCGCAGGATGGACTCCATGCTGATCGGACGCGCCCAGCGGCGGCCGGAGCGCGCCCCGGTCAGGACGGCGATGGAGTCGGCGATCCGGCCCGCCTGGGCGGTGCGGTGGTCGAGGTGCAGCAGGTCGGCGAGCACCGCCTCGTCGGTGTGCCGTTCCTCCATGGCCCGCAGGTCGGCGAGGGTGGCGGTGGCCAGGGCCTGCATCCGGCCGGCCGCGTTGCCGGCCGCGGCGATCGCCGCGGCCCGCTCCCGGGAGGCCTGCTCCAGGTCGGCGGCGAGCCGGCCGTTCTCCTGCCGGTACCAGTCCAGCTTCTGGCTGCTGGCCTCGCGGATCCGCACCCGCTCCTGCTCGAAGGAGTCAGCGAACTCGCTCCGCTGCTGGGCCAGTTCGTCGATCAGCCGCTGCTGCTCCTGGCGTGCCTCCTCGGTCGTGCGGGCCTGTTGCTGGAGCAGCCGTCCGATGTCCTGGCTCACCGTCTCCAGCCGGCGCCGGGCGCCCCGGGCGGCTCGGGCCGCGTGGGCGGCCCAGGTCACCGCCGCGCACAGCACCAGCGCGGCCGCACTGGCCCCCAGGGCGAGGGGGGTGCGGACCGAAGGCGGCGCGGCGGTCACCGCGGCGACGACCACGAGGGCCGACACCACCGCGGTCGGCGCGAGGGTGAGAACGAGCGTACGGAGGGCAGGTCGATCGCCGGTATGCGTGGGCGCGGTCATCGGTCCGGTCTGGTCCTCGGAGCGGGTAGGGAAGTGTTTCCGGTGAAGGGGATGTGACGCTCGGTGCTGAACTGGCCGTCACTATACGAGAGTTCGTGATCGAAACAGAACAGTTCCGGTCCCCTTGTGGGAAACCGCTGTCCATGACGCCGACTTGCCGTGTCCCGACTGTGAACGATCTTACGAATCGCCCCGTGTGAGCACCTCCGCCACCACGGCGGCCGCCTCCTTCACCAGCGCCGAGTCGGCCTGGGCGGCGGGGTCGGTGTGGGTGGACAGGACGGCGACGACGACCGGGGCGCGGCCCGGGGGCCAGGCGATCGCGACGTCGTTGGCGGTGCCGTAGGCGCCCGTTCCGGTCTTGTCGCCGACGGTCCACTCCGCGGGGAGCCCCGCGCGGATCCGCTCCCCGCCGGTGGTGTTGGCGAGCAGCCAGCCGGTGAGCCGCCGCCGGTCCGCACCGTCCAGGGCGTTCCCGACGACCAGCCGCGCGTAGCTGGTGCCGATGGCCTCGGGAGTGGTGGTGTCGGTGACCCGGCCGGGCTCCGCCGAGTTCAGCTCCGGCTCCCACCGGTCGAGCCGGGTCACCCGGTCCCCGATCGAACGGCACAGCCGCGTCACCGCCACCGGCCCGCCCAGTTGCTCCAGCAACAGGTTGGCCGCGGTGTTGTCGCTGTACGAGACGGCCGCCGCGCACAGCTCCGCGACCGTCATTCCGGCGGCGAGGTTCTCCGGCTTGCCCGTGATGGGCGCCCCGCCCGACTTCTCGACGTCGCTCCGGTCGTAGTGGACGACCTCGCCGAGCACCTCCTCGTCCAGGTCCCGCAGCACCGCGGAGACCGCGAGCGTCTTGAACGTCGAACACATCGGGAAGAGTTCACCGCAACGGTGCCGGACCCGGGCCCCCGAGCCGGTGTCCCAGGCGAACACCCCCAGCCGGGCCCCGTGTGCGCGCTCCAGCGCCCGGAATCCGCCCGTGGTCTTCGGGGCGGTGCGGGCGGGCAGCGCGGTTCCCAGGGCCGCGGTCAGTACAACACGGCGCGACGGCTGCTGCATTACCACTCCTTTACCGAGGTTCCGATGAGGGGGACGTGATCACGCCCCGGGGGGTTCCGCCGCGGACGGGTGACAAACCCGACGCCGATATCCGGCCGGTAGTAGCTCCCGCATCGCCGCAAATGATCCAAACGTCTCTACGATGACGCGTGGAACGGCCGGGGAGCGGAGAGGCTCTTCAGGGGCGCAGGGCCGACGGCCGGGGCCGGTGTCGAGGGGACGATGCCTTTCATGACGGGGAACGGAAGCTGGGGGACGGCGGCCGCGCGTGCGGTCCGGTTCGCAGGGCGGACCCTGTGCGGCGAATGGCGCTCCATCGTCGTGGAGCCGGTACGGCAGCTCGTACGGCGTGGTCTCTCCGGGATCGTGCTGGCGTTCGTGGCCGCGTTCGGCGTCATCTTCTTCCACGGCATCGCCCAGCACCCCTTCGGCAGGAGGCTGGTGTGGCACCTCGGCGGTGTCACCGCCGACCTCCCGCTGTGGCTGTCCCTGCTGCGCACCCCGGTCTCGCTCTACGTCCCCGCGCTCGACCTCCCGGTCTGGGCCGGCATCACCCAGCTCTTCCTCGCCTTCGCCCTCGCCGAACTCGTCCTCGGCCGCGCCCGGACCCTCGCCGTCGCGTACCTCACCACCCTGGCCGGCACCATGACCGCCCGGGTGATGGTCGCGCTGGGCCCCGGCTGGTGGGGCTTCGGACTGCCCCCGCAGACCGGCCGGATCCTCGACACGGGACCGTCCGCCGCCGTGGTGGGCCTGTTCACCTATCTGGCCGTGGTCCGCCGGGCGCCCGTCGTCTTCGCGCTGACCGGCGGTTCGATGGTGTGGGAGTCCATCGCCGTACCGAACCTCGCCGGCCGCGAGCACCTGATCGCGGTGGCCACGGCGATCGTCCTCGGCCTGCTGCACGGCCGCAGGCTGCCGATCTCCGCCCGGCTCGTCGAACGCCCCGCCGAACACCTCGGCACCCCGCCGACCCCGCCCCGGTCCGACCCGCCCGTATCCCGGCCCGAACCACCGCAGCGCCCCGTACCGTCGCTCCGGATCCCCTGAGACTCCCAACCCTGCCTTCTTCCCCGAAACCCCATAAGTCACGCGGCCGACCCGCCGAACTGCTCAACAACGTCAATGTGATGGTTTTCGCACTTCAGCCGGTCCGGGCAACCCCTAATGTTGCGCGGGCTACGGCAGGGCGCGGCTGACACCATGGTGTTCGTCGCCGGCAGGCTGAAGGGATCCAGGGATGTTCCGCAAGGTGCTGGTCGCCAACCGTGGAGAGATCGCCATCCGCGCTTTCCGCGCGGGCTATGAACTGGGCGCGCGTACGGTCGCCGTGTTCCCCCACGAGGACCGCAACTCGCTGCACAGGCTGAAGGCCGACGAGGCCTACGAGATCGGGGAACCAGGACATCCGGTACGGGCCTACCTCTCCGTCGAGGAGATCGTGGCCGCCGCCCGGCGGGCCGGGGCCGACGCCGTCTACCCGGGTTACGGCTTCCTCTCCGAGAACCCGGAACTCGCCCGCGCCTGCGAGGAGGCGGGCATCACGTTCGTCGGGCCGAGCGCCCAGACGCTGGAGCTGACCGGCAACAAGGCCCGCGCGGTCGCCGCCGCCCGCGCCGCCGGCGTACCGGTGCTGAGTTCCTCGCAGCCCTCCAACGACATCGACGAACTGGTCCGCGCCGCCGACGAGATCGGCTTCCCGGTGTTCGTGAAGGCCGTCGCCGGCGGCGGTGGCCGCGGCATGCGCCGGGTCGAGGACCCGGCCGCGCTGCGCGAGTCCATCGAACAGGCCTCCCGGGAGGCGGCCTCCGCGTTCGGCGACCCGACCGTCTTCCTGGAGAAGGCGGTCGTCGACCCGCGCCACATCGAGGTGCAGATCCTCGCCGACGGCGAGGGCAACGTCATTCACCTCTTCGAGCGGGACTGCTCCTTGCAGCGCCGCCACCAGAAGGTCATCGAGCTGGCCCCCGCGCCCAACCTCGATCCCGAACTGCGCGACCGCATCTGCGCGGACGCGGTCCGCTTCGCCCGCGAGATCGGCTACCGCAACGCCGGCACCGTCGAGTTCCTCCTCGACCCGCACGGCAACCACGTCTTCATCGAGATGAACCCCCGCATCCAGGTCGAGCACACGGTCACCGAGGAGGTCACCGACGTCGACCTGGTCCAGGCCCAGATGCGCATCGCCTCCGGGGAGACCCTGGCCGACCTCGGGCTGTCCCAGGACACGGTGCAGCTGCACGGCGCCGCCCTCCAGTGCCGTATCACCACCGAGGACCCCGCCAACGGCTTCCGCCCCGACACCGGCCGGATCAGCGCCTACCGCTCCCCGGGCGGCTCCGGTATCCGCCTCGACGGCGGTACCACCCACGCCGGTACGGAGATCAGCGCCCACTTCGACTCGATGCTGGTGAAACTCACCTGCCGGGGACGGGACTTCAAGGCCGCCATCGGCCGCGCCCGGCGTGCCGTCGCCGAGTTCCGCATCCGCGGTGTGGCCACCAACATCCCCTTCCTCCAGGCCGTCCTGGACGACCCGGACTTCCAGGCCGGGCGGATCACCACCTCGTTCATCGAGCAGCGCCCGCACCTGCTCACCGCCCGCTCCTCCGCCGACCGCGGCACCAAGCTGCTCACCTATCTGGCGGACGTCACCGTCAACAAGCCGCACGGCGAGCGCCCCCACCTGATCGAGTCGACCACCAAGCTGCCCCCGCTGCCGGCCGGAGAGCCGCCCGCGGGCTCGCGGCAGCGCCTGGTCGAGCTCGGCCCGGAGGGCTTCGCCCGCCGGCTGCGCGAGTCGTCGACCATCGGCATCACCGACACCACCTTCCGTGACGCCCACCAGTCCCTGCTCGCCACCCGCGTGCGCACCCGGGACCTGCTCGCCGTCGCCCCGGTCGTCGCCCGCACCCTGCCCGAACTGCTCTCCCTGGAGTGCTGGGGCGGCGCCACGTACGACGTCGCTCTCCGCTTCCTCGCCGAGGACCCCTGGGAGCGGCTGGCCGCCCTGCGCGAGGCCGTCCCCAACATCTGTCTCCAGATGCTGCTGCGCGGCCGCAACACCGTCGGCTACACCCCGTACCCGACCGAGGTGACCGACGCCTTCGTGCACGAGGCCGCCGCCACCGGCATCGACATCTTCCGCATCTTCGACGCCCTCAACGACGTCGGCCAGATGCGCCCCGCCATCGAAGCGGTACGGGAGACGGGCACCGCGGTCGCCGAGGTCGCCCTCTGCTACACCGCCGACCTCTCCAACCCGGACGAGCGGCTCTACACCCTCGACTACTACCTGCGGCTCGCCGAGCAGATCGTCGAGGCCGGCGCGCACATCATCGCCGTCAAGGACATGGCGGGCCTGCTGCGCGCCCCCGCCGCCGCGAAGCTGGTCTCGGCACTGCGCCAGGAGTTCGACCTCCCCGTCCACCTGCACACCCACGACACGGCGGGCGGCCAGCTGGCCACCTACCTGGCCGCGATCCAGGCGGGCGCGGACGCGGTGGACGGCGCGGTGGCCTCCATGGCCGGCACGACCTCGCAGCCCTCGCTGTCGGCGATCGTGGCCGCCACCGACTACTCGGAGCGCCCCACGGGGCTCGACCTGCGGGCGATCGAGGACCTGGAGCCGTACTGGGAGAGCGTCCGCAAGGTCTACGCGCCCTTCGAGGCGGGCCTCGCCTCCCCGACCGGCCGCGTCTACCACCACGAGATCCCGGGCGGCCAGCTCTCCAACCTGCGTACCCAGGCCGTCGCGCTCGGCCTCGGCGACCGCTTCGAGGACATCGAGGCGATGTACGAGGCCGCCGACCGTATCCTCGGCCGGCTGGTGAAGGTCACCCCGTCCTCGAAGGTGGTCGGCGACCTGGCCCTGCACCTGGTCGGCGCCGGCGTGAGCCCGGAGGACTTCGAGGCGACCCCCGACAAGTTCGACATCCCCGACTCGGTCATCGGCTTCCTGCGCGGCGAGTTGGGCACCCCGCCCGGCGGCTGGCCCGAGCCGTTCCGCACCAAGGCCCTGCAGGGCCGCGGCGCCGCCAAGCCGGCACCGGAGCTGGGCACCGAGGACCGCGAGGGCCTCGCCAAGGAGCCCCGCGCGACTCTCAACCGGCTGCTGTTCCCGGCCCCGACCCGGGAGTTCGAGACGCACCGTCAGACCTACGGCGACACCAGCGTCCTCGACAGCAAGGACTTCTTCTACGGTCTGCGCCCGGGCAAGGAGTACGCGGTCGACCTGGAGCCCGGCGTCCGCCTGCTCATCGAGCTCCAGGCGATTGGCGAGGCCGACGAGCGTGGGCTGCGCACGGTGATGTCCAGCCTCAACGGCCAGCTGCGGCCCATCCAGATCCGCGACCGGGCGGCCGCCTCGGACATCCCGGCCACCGAGAAGGCCGACCGCGCCAACCCCGGCCATGTCGCGGCCCCGTTCGCCGGAGTCGTCACCCTCGCCGTGGAGGAGGGCGCGGAGGTCGAGGCGGGAGCCACGGTGGCCACGATCGAGGCCATGAAGATGGAGGCCACCATCACCGCCCCGAAGGCCGGCCGGATCTCCCGGCTCGCCATCAACCGCATCCAGCAGGTCGAGGGCGGCGACCTGCTGGTCGAGATCGCCTGAGCCGGGGCCGCAGCGAGGGGAGGGCCGGCCGGTGCCGGGCCTCCCCTCCTCGGCTACGAGCGGGCGAAGTGGGCGCGCAGCCGTGCCTTCAGCAGGTTCGGGTCGCGCTGGGTGGAGGAGGCGCCGCCCGCCACGAACACGTCGCGGCCGTTCACGGCCAGCGAGGTCGGGTTGGACAGGCCCTCCCGCACGGTGAGGACGGTGCTGCGGGTGCCGTCCGGGCGGACCATGACGACCTCGTTGGACGGGTTCAGCGCGGCGAGCACGACGTCCGAGTGCCCGGGGAAGACGAAGTCGTCGACGCCGGTGAGGCCGGTGGCCCGGGTCTCGGTCGCCCCGGCCTTGCCGTCGGCGCCGACCGGGATGCGCAGCAGCGTCCCGCGGTCGCTGTTGGTCACCCAGACCGCGTCCTGGTGCACCTTGATCCCGTTGGCCCCGAAGCCGCTGGCCGGCGCGGGGAGCCCGCGCAGTTCGGTACCCGTGGTCCAGGCCGTCGGCGTGCCGCCGGCCTGCGGGACGCGCCACACCGTGCCCAGCGCCGAGTCGGCGGCGTAGAGCACCCCATGCCGCTCGTCGAGGGCCAGGCCGTTGGGCAGGCTGTCCGACGGCAGCTGGGCGATCCGTTCGGGCGTACCGCCGCCCGCCGGGACGCGCCAGACGCCGGTCCTGTCGGTGCCGGTGGCGTAGTTGACGTACAGCGTGCCGTCGTGGGCGCGGGCCAGGCCGAGGGTGACGGCGCCGCCCATCAGGGAGGTGCGGGGGTGGTCCTCGGCGGGCAGGGTCGCCAGGACCCGGACCCGGCGTTCCCGGGTGACCTTGGCGACCTGCCGGGCGAAGGAGAAGGTCACGTCGACCGAGCCGCCCCGCTCGGTGACGACGTTCTCGGGCGTCTGCCCGGCGGCCAGATCGAAGTGCGCGATGACGTGCGGACTGGAGACGACCGGCTCGTCGCTCGCGGCCGGAGCCGCCGCGAGCAGGCCGATCGCGACCGCGGCCGGCGCGACGGCGGCCGGGCGGAGAAATCGGGGCATGTGACCTCTTTCGACGGGAGCGCGAGGCTCCGGCGTACCGGTCACACAAAAATGACGGTTCATCGGTCCCGGCCCGGGTCAGCCCCGGCCGGTACGTCGCCCGCCCGGCGCACGGCGTGGCCCCGCTTGCCGCGCAGCCGGGTGACGGGTCCCGCTCAGTTCCACAGCGGGTAGTTCATGACCTGCGTGTATCCCTCCGGCTTGGCGCCGGCGTAGTTCAGGCTCATCCGCGTGAACTGCTGCACGTTCGGATGTTTCGTCCAGGCTGTGGGCCGGTCGAGCCGCACCGTCACGGCGTACTTGCGGAAGTGGCCGGCCGCGCAGTACGGCTTGCAGTCGTTGACCACGTTCACGCCCTGGCCGACCGCCGTGTTGTCGTTCCACTGGGTCCAGCGCATGCCGCTGAGCAGGCTGTTGCCGTCGCCGCAGGCCAGCATGAAGTCGGTCGGCCGGAACCGCTGGTGCCAGAGGCAGTCGACGAGCACGGGGTGCTGGACCGTCCGCGACGCGGCCGGTGTCGGCGGAGTCGCGGAAGCCGTCGTCATGCCCGCCGTGAGCAGCAGAGCCGCCCCGAGTCCGATCGCCGTTCCCACCACTGGTCTGCGCATGGTCGCTCCCACCAGTTCCGCCGTATTGCCTTTCCTTCGACGCTACGACCGTCCCGCCGGATGTACCACTTGCGCCGGGTGCGCGAGCCCGTTGTCGTCGTAGTCGGCGGTGGGGCGGGAGAAGACCTGGGTGAGCAGGCCGAGAACCAGGAAGACCCAGACGAGGACCTTCGCGGTGGTGTCCAGGAGCAGCGGCCGGGTCGCGGAGCGGGCCTCCTGCGCCTCTGCGGCCGGCTGGTCGCCGAACAGCCCCTTGGGGTAGACGGGCGTCAGCATGGCGGCGTACGCGCCGAACCGCATCCGGTAGCGGGCGACCGCCGCCGTCGCCCCGAAGACCGGCCCGGGCAGCCGCCCCAGCACGATCCCGATGATCCAGAAGATCCAGCCGATCGCGAACCAGCCGGCCGCCGCGAAGTTGGCGACGATCCCCGCCGGGATCATCAGGATCAGCCGGAACAGCACCGCGAGCCGGTTCAGGGTGGTGGGCCGCAGCTCGATCTGCACCGGGTACTCCGGCGCGGTCAGGGCGAACGGCGGATAGCGGTCCACCAGGAGCATGGAGCTGGCCGTGACCCGGGTCTCGTACGCCAGGTACCTGCCCAGGAAGCCGGCGATCCCGTCGGGCAGCCGGCCCAGGACGAGCGCCGCGAACCAGCCGGCCACCGTCACGAAGAACGCGGCGATGCCCAGCAGGCAGACGACGACGAACTGCGGGATCAGCAGCAGCCAGCGCAGCAGTACCGTCCAGCGGCGCTGCGGCCCGGGTGCCGGGATGTCCAGCGCGGGCCGCCATTCGGCGTCGTCCGCCGTGACGGGAGGACGTGGTCCCCAGCTCTGTGTCATGAGTCCTCCCGTCGTCCGGCCCTTGGCGCGGATGGCGTCTCCATCGTGCTGCGGAGCCACCGCCTCCGCCAAGGGGGCGGCCGAACTCAGCCGTGTTGGACGGTCAGGCCGTAGAACGCGACCCGGGCGCCGTTGGTCGTGCTGTCGGAGGACGACTGGTTGTACGAGCCCGCCTTGAAGTACTGCTTGTACGGGTTGAAGGAGGACGGAATGGCGTAGTGGGTCGTGGTGCCGTTGACGGTCAGGTCGATGGTGTTCCCGCCGGAGACGGCGATGGTGTAGGTCCAGGTCTTGCCGATCGACACATGGCCCACCGTGTGCGTGGTCTGGCCGCCGGACGGGGAGTTCTCGGTGCCGAGGACGATGTCGCCGTTGGAGTGGTAGTACAGCTCCAGCAGGGGCTTGGTGGAGGAGCCGCCGGTGCCGAGGTGGATCTGGCCCACGCACACGTTCTTGGTCACCGAGACCACCCGCAGCGTCGCGCTCATCTTGTGGCTGCCGCTCAGCGACCAGTTGGCCGCGCTGCCGTCGCGGTTCATCTCGCGCAGCTCGGAGCGGGCGTAGTTGGAGTTCGGCGTGGTGACGCCCTTCTCGGGCGCCCAGAAGGTCATCGCGCCGTCGCGGGTGTCGGTGTAGAAGTACGCGTCCTGGTAGCCGCCGGCGCCCTGCAGCCGGGACGAGGGGATGGTGGTCGGCGAGCCGGGGGAGCCGACCGGCTCCTGGAGCTGCCAGATGGACAGGTCGAAGTTGCCGCCGGGCGCCTTGCTCGGGTCCGCGGCGCCCGCGCTGCCGCCGGTGAGCAGGACGAGGGCGAGGGCGAGGCCCGCGGCGGCCGGAGCCGCGAGCAGCCGGGAACGGTTCATGTGGGGGGTCCTTTCGGAGGAGGGATGCGTCCGGAGTTCAGCAGATGTTCATATCCGTGAACTCCGGACGCATCCATAACCGTCGATGACCCGTGAAGCTAAAGGTCCGAACCAACCCCGTCAAGAGGTTCAGCAGGCGCCCTCGTCCTGCCAGGGGCCCCACTCCGAGGCGCTGGGCACCTCGTTCTGGGTCCACCACTTGGCCTTCCAGTTGTGGCTGTTGTAAGAGACCTCGTTGCCGGCCGTGTACACCGCCGTCGAACTCCACGCGGTCTTGCAGGAGGTGGACGGCGGGGTCGGGGTCGGGGTCGGCGTGGGGGTGGGGGTGGGCGTGCCGGTCGGCGGGGTGACCCCGGCGAACCTCACCGAGTACTTGGCGAAGTCCCAGTCGCTCTGCGCCACGCTGGAGCAGGTCCCGGACGTGGTGCCGTTGTTGTCGGCGGGGGTGCACTGCCGGTCGCGGTTCAGGGACCAGAACGTGAAGCGGTCCATGTTGTGGCTCGTGGCGTAGTCGAGAACCGTCTGGAAGTCGGCCTGGCTGAAGTACTCGCCACTGTCGCTGCGGCCGTTCATCCCGGAGAAGCCCTCGTGGGCGTAGGCGGTCGCCTGGTCCCAGCCGAAGGTGGACTGCAGGATCGCGTTGAAGTTGGTGAGCGCGCTGGTCTGCGCCGACGCGCCGCTGAAGCCGCCGTCGAACGGCATGATGGAGAAGTTGTTCGGCGTGAACCCCTGGGACTTCGCCTCCAGGAGCATCTGCTTGCCGAACCAGCCGGTCCCGTCCGCCGTGCCGGCCGTGGTGACCGAGACGTACAGGCCCGGGTTGTTCTGCTGGAGGATCTTCGCGGCGCCGATCTCGTTCTTGATCGCCGCGGTGTTCTCGTACTCCGGCTCCTCCAGGTCGAAGTCGATCGCGTGCAGCCCGTACTTGGTGATGACCTGCTGGTAGGCCGCCGCGGTGGAGGCGGCGTCCGCGCAGGTCTGGCCCAGTTTGGTGCCGCCGTAGCCGCCGATCGAGACGGAGACGTCACCGCCCTTGGCGCGGATGGTGCTGATGACCGACTGGACGGCGGTGTCCGAGGAGACCGCCGCCGTACCGCCCCAGGTGGGGGAGCAGCCGCCGCCGTTGGGGGCCAGGACGAACGCCAGCTGGAAGGCCTTGAGTCCGGTGGCGTCCATGATGGTGGCCGCGTTCGGCGGGTTGTTGTCCAGCGGCATCAGATAGGGGGCGGCCGCGTACCACCGGTTGCTCAGCGCGGTGGTCGCACCCGAGGCGTTGCTCGCGACGAGCGCGGTCGTACCGGCGGCGGCGAGGGTGACGGCGGCCGCCGCGCCCAGACATGCGCGAAGGGGTCTCACTGTGCCTCCAGGGGGCCGGGGGGAGGTGGGGGTAGTGCCCCAGCTTCCGGAGGTGTCGCGATCACGTCAATAGATTGGACTGGACCAAAGTGCACTTTGGACTAGACCATACGAATCCTTTACCTGGAGTGCCGGAGCAGTGTCGGCTGCCCGAACCGCACCTTCACGCCCGGGGACCAGAGCACGCTGACCGGCGGCCCGGCAGGTGCGGGCAGGCCCGCCGCCTCCACCAAGTCGTCCTCCAGATCGAGGAGTTCGGCCCGGTGCAGCGGCCAGGGCGGGTGCTCGGCCGGCTGGTGCAGGGTGTGCCCGTGCCAGGTGGCGTGCAGCCCCCAGCGCGCGGTCAGGAAGTGCTCAAGCGGCGACGGCTCGGCGATCGGCGGCCCGGTCCGTACGACCGTCCGGCTGCCGGTGGCCGGGCGGCCCCGTCGCCGGCAGGTGTAGGTGATCGTCTCGCCCTCGCGGCGCAGCCGCATCGAGGACCAGAGGTACGGCAGACGGAATCCGAGCCGGCCCGCCAGCGCGGGGAGCAGCCGGGCCGCGTCCAAGGACTTGAACACCACCCCGCGCCGGCCCTGCTCGTCCACCGAGTACAGCCGTACGTTCGTCTCGCAGAAGGTCCCCAGGTACGGCAGCCCGGGTCCCGGGCCCAGACCGACGTCCCGCATCAGGAAGGGGACCAGGCCGACGTAGCTGACCCCGTCCAGTGTGTCCGGCCGGGTGCCGGCGGGCAGCAGCCCCGCCACCCGCTCCGGCTCCACCGGCCAGTGCAGGAAGGTGAGTTCGTGCCAGCCCTGCACCTGGGTCGGCCGCCGCACGGGCCGTGGGGTGGAGGGGGTGATCGGCTCGGTTTCCATGGGCAGCGTCCTAGCACGTCAGTGCGAGACGTCAGTGAGGAGGGTGGCGGACCGGATGCCGCGGCTGCCGTGCGTGATCAGGACTCTCGCGCCTCTCACCCCGCCCACCTGGGTAAACTGTGGACGACACAGAGGCCTTGAGGACGAGGAGCCGGGATGCCGTCGCACAGCTCTGCCGCGGCCGGGGCCCCGGCCGAGGGCGAGGAGCACGACGGGCCGCCTCCTGTCCGGCAGGCGCTGTCGGACAGTGTGTACGAGAGCATCAAGGCGATGGTCATGGACCACGAGATCGCCCCCGGCGCCCGCGTCGGCATCGACGCGCTCTCCCGCACCCTCAAGGTCTCGCCCACCCCGGTCCGCGAGGCCCTGGCCCGGCTGGAGTCCGACGGACTGGTGGTCAAGCGCGCGCTGTCCGGATACCGGGCCACGGAGCTGTTGACCCGTCACGGCCTCGCGGAACTCTTCGAGATGCGGCTGCTGTTGGAGCCCCGGGCCGCCGCCCTGGCCGCCGCCAACGCCACCGAGGACCAACTCGACGACCTCGAACGGATCGTCGAGGAGATGCAGGCCCAGCCCAGCCCGAACGGCCGGTACGCGTCCTACCGTGACTTCGCCGCGCTCGACCAGCGCTTCCACGAGGCGATCGGACAGGCCGCGCACCGCCCGCTCCTCGTGGACGCGGTGGAACGCCTCCACGCGCACCTGCACATCTTCCGGCTCAGCAAGGTGGTCGGCGCCGGCGGCCCGACCGTCGCCGAGCACGAGCGGATCGTCCGGGCCGTACTGCGCCGCAAACCCGAGCGGGCGGCCGAGGCGATGACCGACCACCTCACCCGCAGCATGGAACGCCAGGTCGGCGAGGGCGAGGGCGAGCCGCCGGCCGCTCCCTGACCCGGATCGCCCCGCGTTTCACGAGCGCACCGGGTCTTGAGCGTGGATCAGGCGGATGATCCGGCCGCTCATCCGCTCGTAGTCACGGTCGTTGTCGAGCTCGCCGCGGACGCGGTGGTCGGTCATGACCACGATCCGGTCGGCGAGGGTGACCATCTCCGCGAGGTCGCTGCTGATCAGCAGGATGGGCAGGCCGTCGCAGGCCAGCTCCCAGATCAGCTCGTGGAAGGCATGCTTGGTGCGGACGTCCACCCCCACCGTCGGCTCGTCCACGATCAGCAGTCGGGTGTCGGCGGCGAGCCACTTGGCGAGGCTGACCTTCTGCTGGTTGCCGCCGGAGAGTTCACCGGCGTTCTGCGAGAGGCCGGTGATCCGGATGCCGAGCCGGTCCACGAGGTCCTGGGCGACCGCGCGCTCCTCGCCCGCCGGGACGAACCCGAACGCCCTGGCCAGCCTCCGCCACACCGTCACCGTGACGTTGCGGACGATCGGCTGCTCCAGGAAGACGCCTTCCTCCTTGCGGTTCTCGGTCACGTACCCGATGCCGAACTCGTGCAGCGCCTGTCGCGGCGAGCCGATCCGGGCCGGCCGGCCGTGCACCCGCACCTCCCCACCGGTGACGCGGTCCAGGCCGAGCACCGCCTTGACCAGCTCGCTCCGCCCGGCGCCGACCAGCCCGTACAGACCGAGGATCTCCCCGGGCCGTACCGCCAGGCTGATGTCCCGGTGCCCGCCGGCCGTGGCGACCGCGTCCAGCTCCAGGACCGGCGCGGCGGACCGGTCGACCGCGCGCGGGCGCATCCGAGCCGCCGCGTGGGCGCGGCCCACCATGAGGCTCACGATGTCGTCATGGGTGTGCTCGGCCAGCGGCGCGGACTCCAGCACCGACCTCCCGTCCCGCAGTACGGTGACGGTGTCGCAGACGGCGAACACCTCCTCCAGCTTGTGACTGACGAACACCACACAGGCGCCGCGTCCGGCCAGCCGCCGGACCACCTCGAACAGGTGCTCCGTCTCCTCGGGGGACAGCGAGGCGGTGGGCTCGTCCAGGAGCAGCACCCGGCTCTCGGTGTACAGGGCCTTCGCGATCTCCACCAACTGCTGCTGTGCTACGGACAGTTCACGCACCGGGCGGTCCGGGTCGAGGTCGACGCCCAGCTCGGTCAGGCAGGTGACGGCCGGTTCGGTCATGGCCGCGTAGTCCACCAGTCCGCGGCGCGCGGGCGGCTTCTGCAGGGTGATGTTCTCGGCCACCGAGAAGCCCGGGATCAGGTTGCGTTCCTGGTGGACGACGCCGATGCCGGTGCGGGTCGCCTCCAACGGCGAGCGGAGCCGCACCTGTTCGCCGCACCAGGCGAGGGTGCCGCCGTCGGGGGCGTGCACCCCGGTCAGGACCTTGATGAGGGTGGACTTGCCGGCGCCGTTCTCCCCGAGGAGCGCGTGCACACTGCCGGCGGTGAGCCGCAGCCCCACGCCGTCCAGCGCGCGGACGCCGGGGAAGACCTTGACCAGGTCGCGGCATTCGAGGAGGACCGGATTCACCGCGCACCTCCTGGCTGCGGGGACGGCGTGGTCCTCGCCAGCCGGGTCTGGTGCAGGTGCCCGCCGGCGACCGTGCCGAGCACGACCAGCCCGATCAGGAGGTTCACCCAGCTCGGGTCCAGCGAGAACTGGGCTCGTGCCGCGTCGATGAGCCGGGTCACGAAGGCCGCCAGCACCGTCCCGAACACGGCGATGGAGCCGCCGGTCAGCGCGACACCGCCGATGATCGGCGCCGCGAAGCTCGGCAGCAGCCAGTCACCGCCGACGCTGCGGTTGACGCCGGGCAGCGAGGCGGTCGCCGTCACGGCGGCCACCCCGACCAGCAGTCCGGACAGCGTGTGCGCGACCACGATCTGCCGGTCGGTGGAGATTCCGGACAGCCGGGCGGCCAGTGGATTGCCACCGGCGGCCAGCAGCCGCCGTCCGGCGACCGTGCGGTACACGAACCCGCCCAGCAGGACCGCCGCGACGATCGCCGTGACGAAGACGAGCGGGACGTTCAGCGGAGCCGCCGTGCCGAGGTCGCGCAGGGCCGGTGAGTAGCCGTCGACGGTACGGGTGCCGGTGAGCCGGTACTGGGCGCCGAGGAGGATCGTCATGGTGGCGAGCGTGACGATGAAGCCGTTGATCCGCGTGGCCACGATGACGATGCCGGTCACCAGGCCGACGGCGGTCGCCGTCAGCAGGCCCACCGGCACGGCGACCACGGCCGGCACCCCGTGATCGGCCATCAGCACCCCCGTCAGGCAGGCGGTGAAACCGCCCAGGGCGCCGACGGCGAGATTGAGCTGGCCCACGCACAGCGCCACCATCTGCGCCAGACCGATCAGGATGGGCGTGGCCAGGTACTGCAGGAAGACCCGCACCGAGGGGCCCTCGAGGAAGGAGCCCGACGACGCCACCTCCAGCGCCACCGAACCGGCCACGACCACCACCAGCAGCATGGCCGTCGTCGTACGGGAGAACCGGTGCAGCACCGCGGCCGCACGGCTTCGCCGATCGAGGATCGTGTTCATGTGGAGCGCACCACCTTGCGATAGGACACCACGGTGCGGATCCGGTCGGCCGACAGGGCGAGCAGCAGGATGCAGCCGAGGTAGATGTTCAGGCTTTCCAGGCCGACGCCGAGCAGGTCGAGCCCCTTGCGGATCACACCGACCAGCGCGGTGCCGAGCAGCGTGCCCAGGACGGACACCACCCCGCCGGTGAGCAGGGTGCCGCCGAGCACCGCGCCCAGGAAGGACGGCAGCATGAAGTCGTCGCCGATGGAGGCGCGGAACGTGCCCGTCCCGGCGGCGGCCATGAATCCGGCGAGCGCCGCGAGCAGCCCGGAGAGGGTGTGGGCCAGCAGGACCCGGCGTCCGGTGGGGATCCCGGACAACTCGGCGGCGGCCGGGTTCGCCCCGGTGAGCAGCAGTTCCCGGCCGATGCGCGTACAGCCGTACAGGAAGCCGAGACCGAGCATGGCGTAGACGGTGAACTGGGCCAGTTGCGGGACGGCCGGTGAGCCGCAGATCGGTCCGACGCAGATGTCGGCGAGGGAGTAGGACCGCAGCGCGTCGATGCCGCCCGGGCGGGTGGTGAAGGCGGCGTCCTCGGTGAGGGCCGAGTACAGCAGGGAGACCAGGCCCAGCAGGGCGAAGTCCATCGCCAGCGTGACGACGAAGGAGCTCACCCCGGTGCGGGCGATCAGCCAGCCGGTGACCGCGCCGATCGCCGCACCGGCGGCCAGGCACAGCAACAGCCCCGCCTGCATGGGGAGATGGAGCCGGTCGTAGCCGAGGCCCGCGAACATGGCCCCGAACGCCGCCATCCGCCCCACCGCGAGATTCATGTGCCCCACGGACAGGGCGACCATCTGGGCGAGCGCCACCACGGTCAGCGTGGCGACGTCACGCAGCAGCGGGAAGAGCACCAGGCGCTGGTCGAGGAAGGCCGGCCGCACCACGCCGAACAGGACGCCGAGCGCGACGACCAGGACGAGCAGGCCGAGCCGCTGGTTGACCCAGAACGGCATGCGGTGACCGGCCGTCCTCTCCTCCGCAACGGTGTCCGGTGGGCTGACGGACGTCGTCATGCCACCCTCCGGTCGTCGAGGGCGTCCCGGTCCCAGTCGATGCCGATGCCCGGCACGTCCGGGGCCACCGCCATGCCGTCCCGGATGGTCAGCTCGGTCCGGGTCACGGCCCGCAGCTGCGGGATGTACTCCACGTACCGGCCGTTGGGCACCGCGGCGGCCAGGCTGACGTGCAGCTCCATCAGGAAGTGCGGGCAGACCATCACGTTGTGGGTCTCCGCCAGGTGCGCGACCTTCAGCCACGGGGTGATGCCGCCGATCCGGGCGGCGTCCACCTGGACGACGGAGGCGGCACCGGCCTCCAGGTAACTCCGGAACTGCGCCGGCGAGTACAAGGACTCGCCGACGGCCACGGGTGTCCCGGTGGCCCGGGCGAGCCGGGCGTGCCCGCTGATGTCGTCCGCCGGGAGCGGCTCCTCCAGCCAGTAGGGCGCGTACGGTTCCAGCGCGGCCGCCAGCCGGAGCACCGAGGACGCCGTCTGGGACTGGTTGGCGTCGGTCATGATGTGCAGCGCGGGACCCACGGCCTCGCGCACGGCGCCCAGCCGCTCCGCGTCCTCGGCGGGATGCGGCCGGCCCACCTTGATCTTGACGCCCGCCCAGCCCGCCTCCTGGGCCCGCAGGGCGCTCTTCACCAGCTCCTCGGTGCTCAGATGGAGCCAGCCGCCCTCGGTGTCGTAGACCGGGACCTCCTGGCGGTGTCCGCCGGCCAGCCGCCACAGCGGCTCGCCCGCCCGCTTGCAGCGCACGTCCCACAGGGCGGTGTCCACGGCGGCGAGCGCGAGGGAGGTGATGGCTCCGGTGGTGGTCGCCCGGGTCAGCGCGAACAGCCGCTGCCACAGGGCCTCGACGTTGCGGGCGTCCTGCCCGACGAGCGCGGGCAGCAGATGGTCGCGCAGCAGGGCCAGTACGGAGCTGCCGCCGGTGCCGATCGTGTAGGTGTAGCCGGTGCCCGTGAGGCCGTCCGCCGTCTCCAGGTCGACCAGGACCGTCTCCTGTTTGACGAAGGACTGCACCGCGTCGGTACGGTCCGTCTCGACGGCGATGTCGGCCAGCCTGGCGGTCGCGGTGGTGATGAGGGTCATCGGTGTCCGTTCTCTGTCGGGGCGGTCAGCCGCACGCGAGGATCTTGTCGGCGAACTCCTGCTTGAGTTGCGCGGTCTTCGTCTGCCGGGCCTTGTCGTAGTCGGCCACGTGCGCCTTGTCGACGACGAACGAGCCGGAGTCCACCTCCACTCCGGGGTCGCGCACGGTGCACTGCTTCGTCTGGAGCAGCGCGAGCGCCCAGACGCCGATCTCGGCCTGGCCGACCGGGTTCTGCACGACGGTGGCCGTGACCGTGCCCTGCCTGATGCCGCTGAGGATCTTGGCGTCGTCGTCGATGGCGATGACCTTCGCCTTCGACCCGGACGACCTGACGGCGTCCGCGGCGGCGACGGCCGGGTTGTAGGCGGTGGCGACGATGCCCGTGATCCGGTCGCCCTTCGCCGCCATCAGGTCGGACACCGCCTTCTGCGCGGTCCCCAGGTCGGTGTCGATGTCGGTGACGGTCTGCAGGAGCCGCACCCTGCCGCCGGACTCCTTGACGGCCCGGGCGACCCCCTTGATCCGCAACTGGGTGTTGGCGTCCACGTTGTTGCCGGTCAGATGGACCAGGGTGCCCTTGCCGCCCATGGCCTCGATGGCCGCCTTCGCCGCCTTGTAGGCGGCGAGTTCGACGTTCGTGGAGAGACAGAAGTCGGCCTCGTCGGTGCCGCCCGCCGGACACGAGCCGAGGGAGGCCACCGGGAAGCCCTGCGACCTGAGGTCCGCGAAGGTCGTGTTGATGTCGGTGGGGGAGACCCCGAACACCCCGAAGGCGTTGTAGCCGCGCGCCGCGAGCGTGGACAGCAGGTTGTTCTGTTTCTGCTGGTCCCACTCGGCCGTCTCGTCGAAGGTCACGGACCCGAGGCCGTACGTCTTCTTCGCGGTGGCGCCCGCCGTCTTCCAGGGCTGGAAGTAGGGATGCGCGCCGCCGGGCACCAGGGCCACCTCGGTCCGGGAGCCGTCCGCCAACTCGGCACCGCCGCCCGTCCGTTGGGCAGTCGTGGCCCGACCGGCCGCGGGGCCGGGGGCGTTGCGGTAGGTGCAGGCCGCTGTCCCCGCGGCGAGCAGGGCCGCGGTGAGGAGGCCGGGCAGGACGGATCTGGTCGGGAAGCGCATCGCCCACCCCTGCGGAATCAGATAGGAAATCGATGCGGAGATCGTGGGTCAGGGAGGCGCATGCGTCAAGACTTGCGACAAGAGTGGATGTGACTAGGGGAGATGTGGGTGGCGCTCGCCCCGGAATCACCCTCCACGACCAGAATCCTATAGGAAATCGCTTGCGCATGTGGGGCCTGCCGTGGTCCTGAGATATCTGACGATCCCCGTGTGCAGACCTCTGGTCGCCGCCCGCCACCTTGGGCTACCGTCGGTAACACCCTGCCGTCTCGGCAGTCTCAGACCTGTCTCCCGCACCGCCCGCATCCGTACGGAAGGCACCCCCACCCATGGAGAATCCCAGAGCAGGCGCCGGCCCGATCGACGGCACCGACCAGCCGTCCCGTTTCACCCGCCGTCAGGTGCTGACGGTGGCCGGCGGCACGCTCGCCGGTATGGCCCTCAGCCAGGCAGGTGCGTTCGCCGCCGAGTCCCAGGACGCGGACGCGATCGTCGTCGGCCACGGCCTCGCCGGCCTGGTCGCCACCGCCGAACTCGCCGCCGCCGGCCGCAAGGTGCTGCTGCTCGACCAGGAACCGGAGGCCAGCCTGGGCGGCCAGGCGTTCTGGTCCTTCGGCGGCCTGTTCTTCGTCGACTCCGACGAACAGCGACTGATGGGCGTCAAGGACTCCCATGACCTCGCCTGGCAGGACTGGCTCGGCACGGCCGGCTTCGACCGGGACGTCGACGACCCCAAGGGCCAGGACTACTGGGCCTACAAGTGGGCCCAGTCGTATGTGGACTTCGCCTCCGGCGAGAAGCGCTCCTGGCTCTCGGGCCTCGGCGTGCAGTGGTTCCCGATCGTGGGCTGGGCCGAGCGCGGCGGCGGCCTCGCCGACGGCCACGGCAACTCGGTGCCCCGTTTCCACGTCACCTGGGGCACCGGTCCGGCCGTCGTGGAGCCGTTCGAGAAGAAGGTGCGCGCGGCGGTCGCCGCCGGCAAGGTGACCTTCAAGTTCCGTTACCGGGTCGACGAGTTGGTGACCACCGCGGGCGCCGTGACCGGCGTGTGGGGCGCGGTCCTGGAGCCCAGCAGCGCGGCCCGGGGCACCCCGAGCAGCCGTACCGTCGTCGGCGACTTCGAACTGCGGGCCCCGGTCGTCGTGGTCACCTCGGGCGGCATCGGCGCCAACCACGACCTCGTACGGCAGAACTGGCCGGCCCGGCTCGGCACCCCGCCCAAGTTCATGGTGACCGGGGTCCCCGCGCACGTGGACGGCCGGATGCTGGCCATCACCCAGCAGGCGGGCGGCCGGATCGTCAACCCCGACCGGATGTGGCACTACACCGAGGGCCTGCGCAACTACGCCCCGATCTGGCCCAACCACGGCATCCGCATCCTGCCCGGACCGTCCTCGATGTGGTTCGACGCGAAGGGCCGGCGCTTCAACACGCCGGACGTACCCGGCTACGACACCCTGCACACGCTGGGGTCGATCACCGCCTCCGGCTACGACTACTCCTGGTTCGTCACCACCCAGAAGATCATCGCCAAGGAGTTCGCGCTCTCCGGATCCGAGCAGAACCCCGACCTCACCAACAAGAACGTCTGGCAACTGCTGTCCCGGATCTGGCAGACCCCCGAGCCCATCGAGAAGTTCAAGAACAACGGTGTCGACTTCGTGGTCGCCGACAACCTCACCGACCTCGTCACCGGCATGAACAAGCTGACCGGCGACAACCTCATCGAACTCGCCGACCTCAAACGGCAGATCGAGGCCCGCGACCGCGAGATCGACAACCCTTACACCAAGGACGTCCAGGTCCAGGGCATCCGCAACGCCCTGAGCTACATCGGCGACTCGCTCAGCCGGACGGCGGCGATCCACCGGATTTTGGACTCCAGCGCCGGCCCGCTGATCGCCGTCCGGCTCAACATCCTCACCCGCAAGACCCTGGGCGGTCTCCAGACCGACCTCTCCGGACGCGTCCTGAACAGCGACGGCTCCCCGGTGCCCGGCCTGTACGCCGCCGGTGAGGTCGCCGGCTTCGGCGGCGGCGGGGTGCACGGATACCGCTCGCTGGAGGGCACCTTCCTCGGCGGCTGCCTCTTCTCGGGCCGCCAGGCGGGCCGGGCGGCGGCCGCGGCGACGGCGACCTGACGGAAAGCACCGGGAAAGTCCGAGTCACCCCACCCCCATCCCGCCGCGACAGTGGCACTCTTGACAGCGTGCGTACTGTTTCGCGACGTTTGAGCGACACCTCCGGACCGGCGACCCCGTCGCCGGTCGCGGACCGCAGGTGTACGGCGGGGAACAGGAGCTGTTCAGAGCAACGGCAGAACGCGGATTCCGCGTTATGGGGGGGGAGTGGTCGCCCATGCGATCCAGAGGCCAGTGCAGAGGGCCGTCCGGGAGTCGGTCCCGGAGTCATGCGCCACACACCTCGTCAACCGAAGGGCGGTTGATCTGAGGTGGACATCACGATCCACAGACCCGGCGAGCTGACCCAGTCGCTCTGCCGGGCCTGGCACCACGCGATGGACGAGTCACCGGAGTACGCCAATCCCTTTCTGGCCCCGGAGTTCACGATCGGGGTCGGCAGACACCGCGGGGGCGTCCGGGTGGCGGTCCTGCGCGACGCCGGCGAACCCGTCGGCTTCTTCCCCTTCGAGCGCAACGCCCTCGGCGTGGGCCGGGCCATCGGCCTCGGCCTCTCCGACTGCCAGGCACTGGTGCACCGGCCCGGAGTCACCTGGGACGCCCAGGAGTTGCTGAGCGCGTGCGGGATGTCCATCTTCGAGTTCGACCATCTGGTCGCCGAGCAGCGACCGTTCGCCGGTCATGTCACCGGCACCTTCGCCTCCCCGGTGATCGACGTCAAACCCGGCGACGGTGGCTACCCCGAGTGGCTGCGCGCCACCTACCCCGGCCTGGCGAAGACCACGCTGAAGAAGGAACGGCGCCTCGGCCGCGACATCGGCGACCTGCGCTTCGAGTTCGATGAGCGCGACCCTGCGGCCCTGCGCACCCTGATGCGCTGGAAGTCCGCCCAGTACCGGCG
The DNA here is from genome assembly GCF_040634235.1 of Streptomyces sp. NPDC007157. Classification (NCBI taxonomy): domain Bacteria; kingdom Bacillati; phylum Actinomycetota; class Actinomycetes; order Kitasatosporales; family Streptomycetaceae; genus Streptomyces; species Streptomyces sp. NPDC007157. The sequence continues at coordinate 379,462 of NZ_JBEYFE010000003.1, read as the reverse complement.
GACCGGACGCATGGACCGCTTCGCCCGCCCCTGGATCGTCGACCTCGTGGACCACCTCTTCCATGTCCGCGAGGAGCACTTCACCGGTGTGCTCTCCGTGCTCTACGCGGGCGACCGCCCGGTGGCCGCGCACTTCGGGCCGCGCTCGGGCAGCGTACTGGCCGCCTGGTTCACCGCCTACGACCCCGAACTGCACTACTACTCACCCGGGTTGATGATGCATCTGCGCACCGCCGAGGGCGCGGCGCGCGGCGGTGTGACCCTTGTCGACCTCGGGCGCGGGGACAAGGAGTACAAGGACTGGCTCAAGACCCGCGAACTGCGCGTGGGCGAGGGGTTCGTCACCCGCACCCATCCGGTGGCCGCCGCGCACCGGCTGTGGCGCCGCCCGGTCCGCGGGCTGCGCAACACCGTCCTCGCCCATCCCCGGCTGCGTGAGCCGGCGGACCGGTTGCTCAAGACGGTCGGCACGCTGCGCGCCTCGCGCCGGCCCGACGGGATCCGCCAGGAGTGAACCGCTCGTCCGGACCACGAGCCCGCCGCGCCCGCCGGGCCGCCCCGTGGTCAGGACGGCGACGGCCGGCCCCGCCCGGCCGTCGCCGGTGCGATCGATCTGTGCCCGCCATTCGCACTATGATCCTGTAAAGGTAAAAATCTAAGGGTTCGCCCTGGAAAGGCTGCCGCCCCGGCCGGAGTGATCCATGCCCCGCAAGCGCTCAATGGACGACGACGAGCTGCTGGTCAGACTCAGGTCGCTCACCGCGCAAGCACGCGAGCGGGCCGAGTACCAGCGCTCCCAGGTCGAGCTGGCCATCGCCCTGCAGCGCGGCATGCTGCCCCGGGACCTGCCCGACACCCCCCGCTTCCACCTGGCCGTCCGGTACGCGCCCGCCACCTACGGGCTCAACGTGGGCGGCGACTGGTACGACGCGTTCACCCTGCCCGACGGCCGTATCGGCCTGTCCATAGGCGACGTCCAGGGTCACAACATCGAGGCGGCCGCCTTCATGGGCCAGGTCAGGGCGGGGCTGCGGGCGCTCGCCTCGGTGACCAGCGAGCCGGGCGAACTGCTGGCCCGGACGAACGACCTGCTGGTCTCCCTGGGCAACGACCTCTTCGCCACCTGCACGTTCATGCGGCTCGACCCGGAGACCGGGGTGCTGGAGAGCGCCCGGGCCGGTCACATCCCCTTCGTCTGGGCGACCGCGGACGGAAAGTCCGGGGTCGGCGAGGACGAGGGCGGCCCGCCGCTGGGCATCGCACCGGGCTTCGAGTACCCGGTGTCCCAGTTCCGGCTCACCACCGGGGGCATGTTCGTGCTGCTCACGGACGGGGTGGTGGAAGGTCCGTCGATGAGCATCCAGGAAGGGCTCGACCAGGTGGTGCGGCTCGCCGGCATCGCCGCCGTCGCCGGCCTGGAGGCACACTCCCTGGCCGCCGCCGTGATCAAGGGCGCGGAACAGGTGGGCCACGAGGACGACGCGGCGGTCCTGGTCGTGGGCCACGACAGCGTCGACCGCACGGCCTGAAGTTCCCGTCGGACGAGGGGGGCGGGGTGACCGGCGTCGGCCCGGCAGGTGAGCCGTAGGTGGCTCCCGCCTCGCCGACCCGGCCGCCTCGGTGTCTGATGGCTGCTGTGGTGGGTATCCAGGAACCGCGCCGGCCGGCGGTCTTCGCCCTCCGGACGCTGGCCGTCGCCGCCTGCTACTACGCGGCAGGGCGGCTGGGCCTGCTGTGCCGGCTCACCGTCGAGGGCGCCGTACTCACCCCCATCTATCCGTCGACCGGAGTCGCGCTGGCCTGTCTCCTGGTCTTCGGCCTGGGCTGCTGGCCGGGCGTCACACTCGGCGCCTTCTTCCTCGTGCTGTCGCTCGGCACGCCCGGACCCGACGTCGTGGGCATCCTCCTCGGCAACACGGCCGGGCCGGTGTGCGCCTACGTGATGCTGCGCCGGGTCGGCTTCCGCACCGACCTGGGCCGGCTCCGGGACGGCCTCGCCCTGGTGTTCCTCGGGGCGCTCGCCGCCATGTTGATCAGCTCCACCGTCGACGTGGTCACGCTGATCCTCGCCGGCAAGCTCGCCGCGACCCACTTCTGGCCCATCTGGCTGGCGTGGTGGGTCGGCGACGCGATGGGCGTCCTGATCGTCACCCCGGTCCTGCTGGTGCTGCTCGGCGCCCGCTGGCCCCCGGCGTTCGCCCGCTGGCGGGAGGCCCTGGCTCTCTCGGCCGTCGCGGTCGTCCTGGTCCCCGTGGCCACGCGCAGCTCCCTGAGCGCGCTCTTCCTCGTCTACCCGTTGCTGATCTGGGCCGCGCTGCGGTTCCGGCTCGCGGGGAGCATGCTGTGCGCCCTGTTCGCGTCGGTGCTGGCCACGGTCGCCGCGACGGCCGGCACCGGCGCGTTCGCCGGGCTGTCCCGCGTCGAGGTGATGGTGAAGCTCCAGCTGTTCAACGGTTCGCTGGCCCTGACCGCGCTGCTGCTGTCGGCCGTGATCACCGAGCAGCGCAACACCCGGCTCTCCGTCGAGGAGGCCTGCCAGGAACTGGCCGAGGCCCTGGAACACCTCACCGCGCACGATCACCCGGCCGGCCGCGCCCCGCCGGAGGTCGAGGAACTCCGGCGCGCACGTGACAAACGGTGACCGGGCGGTCGCCCGGTCACCTGTGGGGGTCGCTGTCAGACGGTGCCGCTGGCCGTGATCTCGATCTTGGCCTTCGGCGCACCGCTGGAGCTGCCGTAGCCCTCGATCTTGTCGACGATCTCCGAGCCCTCGACGACCTCGCCGAAGACCACGTGCTTGCCGTCCAGCCACGGAGTCAGGACGGTGGTGACGAAGAACTGCGAGCCGTTGGTGTGCGGGCCCGCGTTGGCCATGCTCAGCAGGTACTTGCGGTCGTGCTTGAGCTGGAAGTTCTCGTCCTGGAACTTCTCGCCGTAGATGCTCTTGCCGCCGGTGCCGTCACCGCGGGTGAAGTCACCGCCCTGGAGCATGAACTGGGGGATGACCCGGTGGAACCCCGAACCGGCGTAGCCGAAGCCGTTCTGCCCGGTGGCGAGCTCACGGAAATTGCGGGCCGTCTTCGGGACCACGTCGTCGAACAGGTTGAACACGATCCGGCCGGCCGGCTCGTTGTTGATCGAGATGTCGAAATAAACGTTGTCGCTCATGCAGGCCAACCTATCGCGAACCGTCCCCCGGTCCCTTCCACGGGGGCGGACAGCCCGTGGTGTCGGACCGTCCGAGCCGCTCGGGCGCCGCCACCCCCGTGGGGCACGGCCCCCGAGCCGCTGCCGACCAGCCCCTAGTACCGCCTGCCCAGCCGCTCCAGCACCGCCCCGGCCATGGCCGCCTCGCCCTTGGCGTTGGGGTGGGCGGGAGCCGCCGGTGAGGTCGGCTGGAGGGGCTCGATCCAGCGGTCGGCGGGGGCCTTGCACATGTCGTGGCCCACGGTCGGACCGTAGGTGTCCACGTACCGGGCGCCGTTCCACGCGGCGACCAGGCGCAGCATGAGGTTCAGCCGCTTCCCGACGTCCCGGAGGTAGGGGAAGTCCTTGGCGGCGAAGGGCACCGTCGGATAGCAGCCGCTGCCGTCGTCGGGCAGCAGGTCGGGGTAGCCGACGACCAGGATCCGGGCGTGCGGGGCCCGGGCGCGGACGGCCCGCAGCACCTTGTCGACCTTGGGTGCGGTCTGCGCGATCCTGACCGTCAGCTGGTCGGTGCCGGAGGCGTTGTAGTACCGCTGGCAGGGGTTGCCCGTCAGGTCCGTGGCACCGAGCGTCGCGCAGGTGCCGATGATGGAGCTGAACCCGATGTCGTTGCCGCCGATCTGGACCGTCACCAGGTCGGTGTCCCGCCGGACGGCGTCGAGCTGAGGGCCGTTGGTGCCCTGCGCCTTCCACATCTCCGCGGTCGTCGCACCGCCGCAGCTCACGTCCTTGAACGCGCTGACGTGCCGCGCCGCCGCCACCAGCGAGGGGTAGTTGTGGTCGGAGCGGGCGCAGTTGGCGTCGACCTGCGTCGGGATGACGGGGCCCGAGGTGTAGGAGTCGCCGAGCGCCGCATAGCTGGTGCCGCGGTCGTGGCCGCCGTGGTGGTCGCCGCCGTGCGCGGCGGCCGGTGTCGTGGACGCGGCCACCAGGGCGCAGCCGCCCAGCGCCGCCGCGACGGTGGCCTTCCGCCGGTGCCGTCTCGCCGAACCGTCGGACGGGGTGCCGTACGCCATGGAGATCCCCCCTGGAACCGGGACGCGCGCGGAACCGGTCCCGACGGGCGGCCCGCACGCGTGTGTCGGGTCTGTATACCGCCCGGTAGGAGTCCGGAGCCAGAGGTCGGACGCAATCAACTGGATCGAGTAACTCGCCCTGCCCGTAAGGGCGTCCGATGCGGCCGGCGGCCGGGCGTCACCCTCCGCGATTGAAGTGGGAAACCGATCGGTTTACGATGGCCTCAGTCGTCGGAAACCGATCGGTTTCCGGGCTCTGTCCAAGTCTGGAGTGTGAGTGTCATGACCGCGATCAAGGACTCCGTCGTCCTCGTCACCGGCGGCAGCCGGGGCGTCGGAAAGGCGCTGGTGGAGGAGTTGTACGCACGCGGCGCCGGCAAGGTCTACGCCACCGCCCGCGATCCGCGTTCCGTCACCCACCCCGACGCGGTCCCGCTGGCGCTGGAGGTCACCGACCCCGACTCCGTGGCCGCGGTCGCCGAGCAGGCCCAGGACGTCACCCTCCTGGTCAACAACGCGGGGGTCGCCAGCGGCACCCGCTTCCTGACCTCCTCGCTCGACGACATCCGCCGCGAGTTCGAGATCAACTTCTACGGGCCGCTGCTGCTCACCCGCGCCTTCGTCCCGCTGATCGAGCGCAACGGCGGCGGCCACATCCTGAACGTCCACTCGGTGCTGTCCTGGTTCGCCGAGGGCGGCGCCTACAGCGCCTCCAAGGCGGCGTTCTGGTCGCAGACCAACAGCCTGCGCGTGGCGCTGAAGCCGCAGGGCATCGGCGTCACCGGCCTGCACATGGGGTATGTCGACACCGACATGGCGGCCCACATCGACGCGCCCAAGACGAGCCCGCAGGACATCGCCGCGGCGGCCCTCGACGGCGTCGAGTCGGACGCCTTCGAGGTGCTCGCCGACGACCTCACCCGCTGGGTCAAGGGCGCCCTGTCCGGCGACCCCGCCGCCATGTACGAGCGACTCGCCGCCCGGTGACGCCGGCCCCCTGACCGCCCGTCGGCCTCCCTCCGCCCGGTCGCGGAGGGGCGGTCGTCGAAAATTCCGGTGCCGAAGGGTTGTCGCCCGGTTGCCTCATCACTTAAATCAAATCCTGAACTAAGCACGGAGACACGTCCGTCGGGCGCGTCCGTGCCCATCTCAGGGAGCCGCTGATGAGACTGAGATCCCTGGGCGTTGCGCTCGCCGCCATGGCGGCGCTGCTCGCCCTGCCCACCGTGCACGCCCCGGCGGCCCAGGCCGCCGACACCCCCCTGTCCCAGGGAAAGACGGCCACCGCCTCCTCCGAGGAGAACGCCGGAACCGTGGCGGCGAACGCGGTCGACGGCAACACCGGGACCCGCTGGTCGTCCGCCTTCACCGACGACCAGTGGCTCCAGGTCGACCTCGGCGCCACCGCCACGGTCTCCCAGGTGGTCCTCAACTGGGAGACCGCCTACGGCAAGGACTACAAGCTCCAGATCTCCGCGAACGGCAGCAGCTGGACCGACCTCACGTCGGTCACCGGCGGGGACGGCGGCACCGACACCCTCGCCGTCTCCGGCCAGGGCCGTTACGTCCGGATGCAGGGCGTGCACCGTGCCACCCAGTACGGCTACTCGCTCTGGGAGTTCCAGGTCTTCGGCACCACGACCGGCACGCCCCCGGTCCAGGGCGGCGGCGACCTCGGCCCGAACGTGATCGTCGTGGACCCCTCCACGCCGAACCTCCAGCAGAAGTTCGACTCCGTCTTCGCCCAGCAGGAGTCGGCCCAGTTCGGCACCGGCCGCTACCAGTTCCTGCTCAAGCCGGGGACCTACAACGGCATCAACGCCCAGATCGGCTTCTACACCTCGATCTCCGGCCTGGGCCTCAACCCCGACGACACCCAGATCAACGGTGACGTCACGGTCGACGCCGGCTGGTTCAACGGCAACGCCACGCAGAACTTCTGGCGTTCGGCGGAGAACCTCGCCATCACCCCGTCGAACGGGACGGATCGCTGGGCCGTGGCTCAGGCGGCCCCCTTCCGTCGTATCCACGTCAAGGGCGGCCTCAACCTGGCCCCGAACGGCTACGGCTGGGCCTCCGGCGGCTACATCGCCGACTCGAAGATCGACGGCACGGTCGGTCCGTACTCCCAGCAGCAGTGGTACACCCGGGACAGCTCGGTCGGCGGCTGGACCAACGGCGTCTGGAACATGACCTTCTCCGGAGTCCAGGGCGCACCCGCGACCAACTTCGACTCCGGTCCGTACACCACGCTGGACACCACCCCGGTCTCGCGCGAGAAGCCGTTCCTGTACCTGGACGGCAGCACCTACAAGGTCTTCGTCCCGGCGAAGCGCACCAACGCCCGGGGCGTCTCCTGGCCGGCCAACGCGGGCACCTCGCTGCCGCTGGACCAGTTCTACGTCGTCAAGCCCGGCGCCACCGCCGCCACCATCAACCAGGCCCTCGCCCAGGGCCTCAACCTGCTCTTCACCCCGGGCATCTACCACCTCGACCAGACGATCAACGTCACCCGCGCCAACACCGTCGTCCTCGGCCTGGGCCTGGCCACCCTGGTCCCGGACAACGGCGTCGACGCCGTGCACGTGGCCGACGTCGACGGCGTGAAGCTCGCCGGGTTCCTCATCGACGCGGGCTCGGTCAACTCCGACACCCTGCTGCGGATCGGCGACCCCGGTTCCAGCGCCGACCACTCCGCCAACCCCACCAGCATGCAGGACGTGTTCGTCCGCGTCGGCGGTGCCGGACCCGGCCTCGCCACCAACTCCGTGGTCGTCAACAGCAACAACGTCATCATCGACCACACCTGGCTCTGGCGCGCCGACCACGGCAGCGGGGTCGGCTGGGACACCAACCGCGCCGACTACGGCCTCCGGGTCAACGGCAACGACGTCCTCGCCACCGGCCTGTTCGTCGAGCACTTCAACAAGTACGACGTCTACTGGAACGGCCAGCGGGGCCGCACCATCTTCTTCCAGAACGAGAAGGCCTACGACGCCCCGAACGCCGCCGCCATCAGCCACGACGGCGTCGTCGGTTACGCGGCCTACAAGGTCGCCGACACCGTGACCAGCCACGAGGCATGGGGACTTGGCAGCTACTGCAACTACACGGCCGACCCGTCGATCGTGCAGTCCAACGGCTTCCAGGTGCCGACCGGCTCGGGCATCAAGATGCACGACCTGCTGGTGATCTCGCTGGGTGGCATGGGCCAGTACGCCCACGTCGTCAACACCACGGGAGCGCCGACCTCGGGGACCAGCACGGTGCCCTCGAAGGTGACGCAGTTCCCGTAGCCGGCTAGGCCGTCGTCCGCCGGGCCGGGCGCCGCAGCAGCAGCCGTCGCGCGGGCCGTTCCACTCCCTCGTAGAGGAGCCAGGACAGGCCCAGCGACACGGCGAACGCGACGATGGTGGCGGCCGCCCCGGCGAGCGGGCCGAAGCGCGGGCGGGCACCGAGCAGGTGGGTGCCCGTCCGCAGCACCAGCAGATGGACCATGTAGAACGCGAACGACAGCTCGCCGAGGCGCACCAGCCACCGGCGCCGCCACAGCGAGGGCAGTCCGCGCAGGTCCGCGAGGGCGGCCGCCGGGATGAGCAGCGCGAAACCCGTGATGGTGCACGCCGTGGCCGCGTACTCGTCGGTGAACTGCGGGACCAGGAAGTAACCGATGATCGCCAGCGCGAGCGAGGCCTCCAGACCGGGGCCGCGCCAGCGGCCGAGCAGCACCAGCCGCGCGGCGGCCGCGCCGAGCACGAACTCGGGCAGCCGGGCCGCCGGGAAGGAGCTGATCGGCTGGTCCCACCAGTGGTGGGCGTCCGTCCAGGCCAGCGCCAGCACCGCGAGCACGGACAGCGCGGCCAGCAGCCTGGTGCCCCGCACGTCCAGCCGGCGCAGCACCAGGGCCAGCAGCGGGAAGGCGGCGTAGAAGAAGGCCTCGCAGGCCAGCGACCAGCTGACCGGGTCCAGCGTCTGCCACCAAGGCCGCCACCAGGAGTGCACCAGGAAGACGTCGGCCAGGCCCTGCGGCAGGGTCGGCCTCGGCTGGCGGGGCAGCGTGAGGGCCATCGTCAGGGCGACGGCGACGGTCACCAGGTGCACCGGATAGACCCGGGCGACGCGCCGCCACCAGAAACGCCCCGCCCGGTCACCCGGCCGCGCGGACCACATCAGCACGAACCCGGACAGCACGAAGAAGAACGACACCCCTGACGCGCCGGCCTCGAACCCCCAGGACATGAAGCGGGCGCCGGTGCCGCCGAAGTAGCGGAAGTTGTGCACGTGCAGTCCGAAGACCAGCAGCGCGGCCAGCCATCTCAGCCCGGTGAGGGACGGCAGCGAGGGGGCGGGGGCGGACGGCTGGGTACGGGAGGAGGGTGGCGCGGCGGCCGGAGAGGTCAGAGGGGCCTTGGTCGCCGTCGTCATCAGGTCACCTGCCGGAGGGTTCGCGCGTGGAGCATGGAACGGAGCGTTGCCCGTTCCACACCTTTCATTCCGGCCTCGTACGAAACATCACACCAACGCCGAGCAGCGGCCTCGGCCAAACGGGCCGTAGCGGCCGGATGGGCGGGTGCGACCCTACCCGGACGGCCGACACGGACCGTGGCCCTCGCGGGGCGCCGCACCCCCCGCCCCGACGCCCTGGCCCGCGCGTTCGCAGGACAGGCGGCGCGCCGAAACGCGGGGGCACGAACGGGTGATGTGGCCCTTCGTCGTGTTGACTCCGCTACGACCGGGACCGCGTGGCGACGGCGCTCGGCCGGTCCGCGGAGGGCGCGACGCGCATCGCCGACGGAGCCGTCGAGGCGCCACGGGTGGGGACCTGTGTGGCGCGACTCCGCTCGGGCGTGGCGCTGGGGCTCGGCGTGGGGCTGCGCGGCGCCGGCGACACCGGGGTGCGGTGCGGGGCCGTGGGGCTGACGGCCGGCGGCGCCAGGGGGACCCGAGGGGACACCGGTGCCGAGGGCGTCGTCAGACGCATCGGCAAAGCCACCAGGAGGGCGACGGCACAGGTCACCCCCGCCCCGGCCGCCGCACGCACCAGCCGGCGGCGGCCCGCGGCGCGCCGGATCTCCTCGTACCGGCCCGGCGGCGGGCCCAGATAGGCGGCCGGCGGCCGCAGCACGACGGTGAGGGGATCGTCGGGGCCGTCGAACTCCGGCTCCTCGTCAAAGCGTGTGGTCAAGGCTTCTCCTCAGATGGCCGCGGAGCAGTTCACGGGCCGCGTGCAGATCGGCCTTGACGGTTCCCTCCTTGCGCCCGGTCAGCTCGGACACCTCCCGGATCGGCATGTCAGCGTAGTAGTGCAGCAGGATCGGGACGCGCAGTCGCTCCGGCAGCGACTGCACCAGCAGCCGTACCGAGGGGTCCGCCTGCTCGGCGTGCGGGCGGGTCGCGGCCTCCGAGCTGACGCGGCGCACGGTCCGGCGCTCGCGTTCCAGCTTGCGCCAGTGGTCCCGGACGAGATTGGCCGCGGTGACATAGAGGAACCCGCGGGGCTCCTCCACCGACGTCCACCGGGCCCACAGCCGGGTGAACGCCTCCGAGGCGATCTCGTGCGCCGTCTCGTCGTCGTCGACCAGGCGGCGGCACCAGCCGGCCAGGCGCGGGTACAGGGCGGCGAAGAGCTCGGACGCCGCCTTGTCACGGGACCGTTTCAACGTTCTCCAGGGTCGAAGGGCTCGTCGGGGACGATGAGGAGGATGCGGAACCGGTTCGGTACGTTCCACCGGTCCCGCATCCGGGTCCGCCGGGTCAGGCTGTCGTGCCGGTCAGCGTGGCGAAGACGATCACGTTGTCGAGGTAGCCGTCGCCGCCCCGCGGGCCGCCGCAGGTGATCAGCCGCAGCTCCGGGCGGTCCACGTCCCCGTACACGTCCTCGGTCGGGAACTCGGCCTTGGCGACCGTACGCACCTCGTCGACGGTGAACACCGCCGACCGGCCGTTCTCCAGACGCGCCACGGCCTGCTCGCCCCGGTGCAGCTCCGCGAGCCGGCGGAAGACGCCGTCACCGTAGGAGCCGACCGTGACATGGCCGAGGATCACCGACGGGCCGACCTGCCCCGGGGTGGGGGAGTGGCGGTACCAGCCGGCCCGGTCGTGCGCGGTGATCGGCGGCACCTGCACCGTGCCGTCGGCCGCCAGACCCAGCCGCAGCAGCGGCGTGTCGACGCCGATCGCCGGGATGCGCAGCCGGACCGGCACGGAACGCCCGAGCGCGGTCGGCGTGGCGGACGGCGAAGGCGCCGGCGGCTCCTCGCGGCGGACGGCGGTGGCCGTCGAGTGGGCCGCCTGCCCCGCGCAGCCCGCCAGCAGCGAGGCCGTCGCGGCGGTGACGAAGGCGCGCCTGGAGAGCGAGGTCATGCCCCGGTCGCCCGGCGGCGACGCACGGCGAAGACCACGGCGCCCGCGGCGAGTGCCGCCGCCGCGCCGCCGCCGATCAGTGCGCTCTCGGTGCCGGAGTCCGAGGACGGCTCCGCGACCCCGGTGTCGGGCGCGCCCTGGGGTACGGCGGCGACCTGGCCCCGGTCCCGGGCGGGCGCGGGGGTGGCGGCCCGGGTGGGCTGGGCGGACCGGGCCTGGGACGGGACGGCGGAGGGTTCCGCGGAGGGGGCGGCGGACGGTGCCACGGTGGGCACCGGGCTCGGGCTGGTGCCGTCGGCGAACGCGGGCACGGTGCCGGCCAGGACGGCGGTGCAGGCGAGTGCCGTGGCGGTCAGGACAGTTCGGCGCATGGAGACGCTCTCTTTCGTCGGCCCGCGTTGGTCAGGGCGGGCTGAGTAACGGATCGAACGGAGAGACGACCCGGCGCCGGGACGGGTTGTAAAGAGATGGCAAAGTCCGCGGACGGATGACGGCCGAGGGGCGGGGTTGTCTGCTTCGGCATCAAACTTGAACGGTTTGTTTTCTTGAATCACTCGTGTTTATGAGGATAGGTTGGCGTCATGACCGCATCCCAGCCCCCGACCACCGCCGACGAGCTGCGCGGTGCCGGCCTGCGGGTGACGGCCGCCCGCGTCGCGCTGCTGGAGACCGTCCGGGGCGGCGACCACCTGGACGTCGAAAGGGTCGCCTCGGGCGTCCGCGAGCGCGTAGGCCACATATCGCTTCAAGCCGTGTACGACGCGCTGCACGCGCTCACCACGGCAGGACTCATACGCCGTATCGAACCGGCCGGCAGCCCGGCCCGGTTCGAGGGGCGCGTCGGCGACAACCACCACCACGTCCTGTGCAGGTCGTGCGGTGCCGTCGCCGATGTCGACTGCGCGGTCGGCGAAGCGCCGTGCCTGACCGCCTCGGACGACCACGGCTTCGCCATCGACGAGGCCGAGGTCATCTACTGGGGCCTGTGCCCCGCCTGTTCCACTGTCAGTAATTAATTCCTGAGTACGTTGATCCGCCCCTTCCGGAAGGATTTCCCCCATGTCTGAGACCCAGGAGAACGCCGCGGGCAAGTGCCCGGTCGCGCACGACCGTGCCCCGCACCCCACGCAGGGCGGCGGCAACCGCCAGTGGTGGCCCGAGGGACTCAACCTGAAGATCCTTGCCAAGAACCCCGCCGTCGCGAACCCGCTCGACGGGGGTTTCGACTACGCCGAGGCGTTCCAGGGCCTTGATCTGGCGGCCGTGAAACGGGACATCGCGGAGGTGCTGACCACCTCGCAGGACTGGTGGCCGGCCGACTTCGGCAACTACGGCCCGCTGATGATCCGGATGGCCTGGCACAGCGCGGGCACCTACCGCATCTCCGACGGCCGCGGCGGCGCCGGCGCCGGCCAGCAGCGCTTCGCCCCGCTCAACAGCTGGCCGGACAACGGCAACCTGGACAAGGCCCGCCGGCTGCTGTGGCCGGTCAAGAAGAAGTACGGCCAGGCCATCTCCTGGGCCGACCTGATGATCCTCACCGGCAATGTGGCCCTGGAGTCGATGGGCTTCGAGACCTTCGGCTTCGGCGGCGGCCGCGTGGACGTCTGGGAGCCGGAGGACGACGTCTACTGGGGCCCCGAGAAGGTCTGGCTGGACGACCAGCGCTACACCGGCGACCGCGACCTGGAGAGCCCGCTCGGCGCCGTCCAGATGGGCCTCATCTACGTCAACCCGGAGGGCCCCAACGGCAACCCGGACCCGATCGCCGCGGCCCGCGACATCCGGGAGACCTTCCGCCGCATGGCGATGAACGACGAGGAGACCGTCGCCCTCATCGCCGGTGGCCACACCTTCGGCAAGACCCACGGCGCCGGCCCCGCGGAGAACGTGGGCGCCGAGCCCGAGGGCGCGCCGATGGAGCAGCAGGGCCTCGGCTGGAAGAGCACCTACGGCACCGGCAAGGGCGGCGACGCGATCACCAGCGGCCTGGAGGTCACCTGGACCACCAAGCCCACCCGGTGGAGCAACGACTTCTTCGACATCCTCTTCGGCTACGAGTGGGAGCTGAGCGAGTCCCCGGCCGGCGCCAAGCAGTGGGTCGCCAAGGACGCCGAGGCGATCATCCCCGACGCGCACGACCCGTCGAAGAAGCGTCTGCCCACGATGCTCACCACCGACCTGTCGCTGCGCTTCGACCCGATCTACGAGTCCATCTCCCGCCGGTTCCACGAGAACCCGCAGGAGTTCGCGGACGCCTTCGCCCGCGCCTGGTTCAAGCTGACCCACCGTGACATGGGCCCGAAGTCCCTGTACCTCGGCCCGGAGGTCCCGGCGGAGACCCTGCTGTGGCAGGACCCGCTGCCGGCGGCCGAGGGCGAGGTCATCGACGCCGCCGACGTCACGGCCCTCAAGGCCAAGCTCCTCGACTCGGGTCTGACGGTCTCGCAGCTGGTCTCCACCGCCTGGGCGTCGGCCTCGACGTTCCGCGGCAGCGACAAGCGCGGCGGTGCCAACGGCGCCCGCATCCGCCTGGAGCCGCAGCGTGGCTGGGAGGCCAACGACCCCGACGAGCTGGCCCAGGTACTGCGCGTCCTGGAGGGCGTCCAGCAGGAGTTCAACTCCGGTGCCAAGAAGGTCTCCCTGGCCGACCTGATCGTCCTCGGCGGTGCCGCCGCCGTGGAGAAGGCCGCCAAGGACGCCGGCGTCGACATCGAGGTGCCCTTCACCGCCGGCCGGGTCGACGCGACCGACGAGCACACGGACGCCGAGTCCTTCGCGGCCCTGGAGCCGACGGCCGACGGCTTCCGGAACTACCTCGGCAAGGGCAACCGCCTGCCGGCCGAGTACCTGCTCCTGGACCGCGCCAACCTGCTCGGCCTGAGCGCCCCCGAACTGACCGTCCTGGTCGGCGGTCTGCGTGTGCTCGGTGCCAACCAGGGTGGGTCGAAGCACGGTGTCCTCACCGAGACCCCGGGTGTGCTGACCAACGACTTCTTCGCCAACCTGCTCGACTACGGCACGGAGTGGAAGTCGACCTCCGAGGACCAGACCACCTTCGAGGGCCGTGACCTCGCCACCGGCGCGGTCAAGTGGACCGGCACTCGTGCCGACCTGGTCTTCGGCTCCAACTCCGAGCTGCGCGCGGTCGCCGAGGTCTACGCGAGCGACGACGCCAAGGAGAAGTTCGTGAAGGACTTCGTCGCCGCCTGGGCGAAGGTCGCCAACGCGGACCGGTTCGACCTGGTCTGATCCCGGCGGGTCCGATCCCGGCGAAGCCCGGCGCACGACGCCCGGGCCGGCCTCACCGGCCGGCCCGGGCGTCTTTGCGTCCGCGTGCACTGCTCCACGTCCGCTTTACGTGCCAACTACCCGTAGTTTGCTGCACATCAGCGGTTCTTTACCTCACCATGACCTCGACTCCCGCTGTTCACGCGACCTTCGCAGACTCTGCACGTCCTGGAGTCGCCCCCCCCGTCCCGACGGTCCGCGGGAGTTCGCGCATGAGTCACGGTCACAGCCACGACCACGGTCATCACCACCACCATCACCACCACACGGACGCCGACGCCTCGTCGCTGCCGCCCGCCCTCGATCTGTCGGTCCCCGACGAGGAGCTGACGCCCGGTCAGCTCTCCCGCCGCTCGATGCTGCGCCGCACCGGTCTGCTCGGCGCGGGCCTCGCGGCCGGCAGCGTCCTCGCCGGCGCGGGTCAGGCCGCGGCCTCGGTCTCCTCCTCCCACTCCCGGAGCGGCCGCTCCGGCGACTTCCTGTGGCTGGCAGGCGACCACCACATCCACACCCAGTACAGCTCGGACGCCAAGTACCGGGTCGTCGACCACGTCCGGCAGGCCAACGCGCACGGCCTGGACTGGATGGTCATCACCGACCACGGCAGCGAGCAGCACGCCAAGATCGGTGTCGAGAAGGTCAACCCGGACATCCTCGCGGCCCGTGACGAGATCGACGACACGCTGGTCTTCCAGGGACTGGAGTGGAACATCCCGGCCGCCGAGCACGGCACCGTCTTCGTCCACCCCGGCAAGAACGAGGTCGCCGTCCTCAAGGAGTTCGAGAACTCCTTCGACGGTTCGGTCAAGGGAGCCTCCGCCAACACCCCGGCCAACGAGGCGCTGGCCATCTCCGGCCTGAACTTCCTCGCCGAGCAGGTGCAGCGCCGCAAGGTCAAGGACGCCCTTTTCCTCGCCAACCACCCGGCGCGCAAGGGCATCGACTCCCCGCACGAGATCCGTGCCTGGCGCGACGCCCAGCCGTCGATCGCCGTCGGCATGGAGGGCGCCCCCGGCCACCAGGCGGGCGGCCTGCCCAAGCCGAACGGCCCCGGCTCCGCGCGAGGCATCTACGACAACAGCCCGAGCGCGGACTCCTTCGGCGGCTACCCGCTGGAGAGCTACCGCACCTGGGGCGGCTTCGACTGGATGACCGCCACCGTCGGCGGCCTCTGGGACAGCCTGCTCGCCGAGGGCAAGCCCTGGTGGATCACCGCCAACTCCGACTCCCACAACGTGTACGCCGACACCGCGGTGCGCGGCCCCAACAGCGACTTCAACGCCAACGGCCGTTACAACGACCCGGTCTACGGCGGCAGTGTCAGTCTCACCGACACCGACTTCTGGCCCGGCCAGTACTCCCGCACCCACGTCGGCGCGGCTTCCTTCTCCTACAAGTCGGTCATGGACGGCATCCGGGCCGGCCGGGTCTGGGTCGACCACGGCGGCCTGATCAGCGGCCTCAACGCCCAGCTGCGCTCCGGCTCCCACGCGGTCACCCTCGGCGGCGTGCTCCAGGTCCGCAAGGGCAGCCAGGTCGACCTGGTCGTCGAGATCAGCCTCGCCAACGGCCCCAACTGGGCGCAGTTCGTGCCGGTCCTGGCCCGCGTCGACGTCATCCAGGGCGCCGTCACCGGCAAGGCGAGCGACAAGGACACCTTCGCCGCGCCCGCCACCAGGGTCGTGAAGTCCTTCGAGGTCGACAAGGCCACCGGCGCCGTCCGGCTGACGTACTCCCTCGGCCGCCTCGACAAGCCGGTCTACGTCCGGCTGCGCGGCACCGACGGAAACCGCTCGGCGGTCGGCATCAACGGGCCCGCCGTGGACCCGGCGGGCCCGGCCATCGACGTCCTCGGGGACGCCGACCCGTGGAAGGACCTGTGGTTCTACTCCAACCCGATGTGGGTCCTGCCCGCATGACCTCCCCGCACCGCGCCGCCGGCGTCCATCCCGTCATCGGGGTGGACGCCGGTACGGCGACCCTGCGCGAGGCGGACCATCTGATCCACGAGCTGCTGGGCCGACTGGCGCTCCCGGAGGGCGTGTTCGCCTGCACCCACCTGCACCGCACCGACCAGCGCCGGGGTACGACGGTGTCGCTGGCCGTCCCGGACCCGGGCGCGGTGTGGCAGGAGCTGCTGACGGCGTTGCCCGAGGGTACGGGCGTGGCCCTGGCCGACCGCACCCACGGCCCGGACGACGCGGTGGACAGCGCCCGCCGGGCGGCCGCCGCACCCCGCACCTCCGGCCGGGCGGTCGTCTATCCGGGCGTGCGGCACCTCACCGGCACGGTCACCGCGGGCACGATCCTCGACCGCACCGCCGTCGAACGCCTGGTGGTGCTCGGCGCACCGGCCGCCGAACTCCCGCCCGCCACGCGGATCCTGACGCAGGACCACGTACGCCCGGAGTGGCGCGACGGCGTCCTCACCCTGGCCCTGGTCCCCGCGGCTGGAGGCCTGCTGGCCCCCTTCGAGGTCCCCAACCCCACCCCGTGCTGCGCGGACCACCCCTGACGCGCGGGTTATCCCTTAGTGACATGGCCTGGTCAAATCTGTCAGGCTTCGGACTCGCACCACTCGTAACGCGTGACCTGTGGCCGCTCCCCGGCACACCCCTGCCGGCCAAGTGGTCACCGAGCAGACCGGTATCCCGGTCGCCGCAAAGGAGTTTCGTGTGAGATCGACCCCCCACAAGGCCTTCGTCACCAGTGCGTTGGCCGTCGCGGCGCTGGCCGCGGCCCTGCTCCCCGGCAGCACCGCGTCGGCCGCCGAGGAGGCGGCCTGCACCCCGACCCAGGTGCTCACCAATGGCGGCTTCGAGAGCGGCACTTCGCCCTGGACGCAGTCGTCGACCAGCGTGATCACCAGCCGCACCGGGCAGAGCGCCCACGGCGGCACGAGCTTCGCCTGGCTCGACGGCGTCGGCGGCACGCACACCGACACGCTCACCCAGAGCGTCACGATCCCGTCCGGGTGCAGCAGCGCCACCCTCACCTTCTGGCTGCACATCGACACCGCCGAGACGACCTCGTCCACCGCGTACGACAAACTCACGGCGAAGATCGGCAGCACGACCCTGGCGACGTACTCGAACCTGAACAAGGCCACCGGCTACGTCCAGAAGTCGTTGGACGTGTCGGCGTTCGCCGGGCAGACCGTGAGCCTCGCCTTCACCGGTACCGAGGACTCCAGCCTCCAGACGAGCTTCGTCCTGGACGACATCGCCCTCAACACCTCCGGCGACACCACCCCGCCGGCCGACTCGACGCGCACGCCGGCCGCCCCGTCGTACACCGTCAGTCTCAGCAGCAACACCGCCGGTACCGTCTGGACCGGACACGAGAGCACGACCTTCACCAACGCCTCGGCCACCCCGCTCACCGAGGTGTACCTGAGGCTGTGGGACAACTACCACGGCACCTGCTCCGCACCGCCGATCACGGTCACCAACGTCACCGGCGGCACCGCGGGCGCCCTCTCGGTGGCCTGCACGGCCCTCCAGATCGCGCTGCCGACCCCGCTGGCGCAGGGCCAGTCGACCACGATCGGCTTCGACCTGGGGATCACCGTCCCGAGCGGCGCCGACCGGTTCGGCCACGACGGTGCCTTCAACATGATCGGCAACGCGCTGCCGGTCCTCGCGGTCAAGGACGGCTCGGGCTGGCACCTGGACCCGTACACGAACAACGGCGAGTCCTTCTACTCCCTGGCCGCCGACTTCAAGGTGACCCTCGACCACCCGACCACCCTGCTGGTCCCGGCCACCGGCACCTCGGTCGACACCCCCGGCACCAGCGGACGCACGGTCACCACGGCCACCGCGTCCAAGGTCCGCGACTTCGCGTGGGCGGCGGGCCCGTTCACCAAGATCTCGGGTACCTCGTCGGCGGGCACCCCGATCAACATCTACTCGGTCTCGGGCATCAGTTCGTCCAGCGCGCAGTCCATGCTCACCACCGCGAAGACCGCGGTCGACGCCCACGCCGGCCGCTTCGGCGCCTACCCGTACGGCGAGTTGGACGCCGTCATCGACAACAACTTCTGGTTCGGTGGCATGGAGTACCCCGGCTTCGTCCTCGACCTGGTCAGCACCACGGCGCTCACCCATGAGATCGGCCACCAGTGGTTCTACGGCATCGTCGGCGACGACGAGTACAACAGCCCCTGGCTGGACGAGGCGTTCACCGACTACGCCACCGACCTGGCCCTGGGCAGCACCGGCACGAACTGCTGGAACAGCGTCTCCTGGGCCTCGTCCGCGGAGAACATCACCAACTCGATGGCCTACTGGGACGCCCACTCGTCCCGCTACTCCACCGTCGTCTACGGCTACGGCAAGTGCGCCCTGCACGATCTGCGCCGCACCCTGGGTGACACCGCGATGGCCAAACTCCTGAAGGACTACGCCACTTCGCACTGGTACGGCGTCTCGACCACGGCCGAGTTCAAGGCCGCCGCACAGGCCGCCACGACCACGGACCTGACGTCGTTCTGGACCACCCACCGCATCATCGGCTGACGCACCCCGTCCCGTGAGCCCGGGCGTGGCACGGCCGTCGGTCAAGGCCGTGCCGCGCCCGGGTCGTTCGCGCTCCCGACGTACACCGCGGTGTGGTAATCCTTCCGTCGTCCCGTACGCCGAGGAATGCCGTGGTGCCGCCTCCATGAACCAACCCCGTCCCCTTGCCTTCCGTCGCCGCGAGGTCTCCGTGGCACCGGAACGGCTGGCGATGCTCGGCGACGCCGTGTTCGCCATCGCCATCACCCTGCTCGCCCTCGACATCAACGTCCCCGAGGGCCTGCACGACTCCGAGGTCGCCCACGCCGTACGGGAGTTGTTCCCCGCGATCGGCGCGTACCTGCTGAGCTTCGCCGTCATCGGCGTGCTCTGGCTGACCCAGCACGCCCTGTTCACGCTGATCGCCGACGTCGACCGCTGGCTGCTCTACCTGTACTTCGCCCTGCTCGCGGTCGTGGCCGCGCTGCCCTTCCCGACCAAGCTGCTCAGCCAGTACGGCGAGACGACCACGGCGACGGCCTGCTACTCGAGCGCGATCGCCCTGTCCCTCGGCCTCCTGTGCGCGATGTACCTGCGGCTGCTGACCGCGCCCGCGCTGGCCACCCCGGACGTGCAGCCCGGGCGGCTGCGGACGGCGGTCCGCAGCAACCTCCTGGTCGTCCTGGTCTTCGCCACGGCGATCCCGGTGGCGTTCTGGTCACCGAACCTCGCCAAGTACTGGTGGCTGCTCGCGATCCCGGTCCGTGCCGTGCACCGCGGGCCCGCGGAGAGCGCAGCCGGAGCGCCGGCCGAGGCGGAACCCGGGAACTGAGGACAGCGCGAGGCCCCGGCCCGCGGTCTGCGGGCCGGGGCCGTGCAGGGCCGGCTCAGGACAGCGGACGGTCTTGACGGCCGTCTCGACGAAGCGGGCCGTGGCCCTCGGGTGGCTGATCACCGGCACGGGGGAGGCGCCCGGCACCTCGATGACACGCGTTGGCGATCTTGAGGTCGCCGGCCCTGAACTGGTCGAGACGGCGCTCCCAGCCCGGCCGAGCCGGTGACGAGCCCCACCACGGCGACACCGGGCGCGAGTTCGCTCCGCGCGAGCGTGTCCACCCAGGCCAGTTCGGCGGGCCGCGGGGCGATGGCGCCGCGGCAACTGGGCGAAGGTCGGACGCCCGTCGATCGGGCTGCTCCTTCTCGTCGATATGGGCACTTGACCCACTTCGAAGGCCCGGAAGCCTACTCGGACCCCGCACAGCCCCCGCTCCGTCGCCCGAAGGGCCCAGCAGAAGTTGCATCACTCGAACGGCGGGCCTGGCGTGCAGCCGGTCGCCCGACCCGGAAGCCTAGGATCCGTCACCGGGCAAACAGGACATCTCTCGCCTTGTCCGGTAGGGGCGGGGCATCACCTCACGACCGAAGGAGACGGGATGTCGCACCGCGCCGGGAGAACCCGCTGGCGGCTCTTCGCGGTGGTCCTGGTGCCCGGCGTCGCGGCGTGCGCCACCGTCGGAATCGGCATGGCGCAGGGAGTGCTCGCCGCGTCGTTCTTCATCTCCGGCCAGAAGTTCCAGCTCACCGCCGATTCACTGACCGCCCGCGGGGTCAGCCTCTACAGCATGATCGACGTGACCAGGAAGCGTGAACTCGTACCCGTCGTGGTCACAGGCTTCCGGCATGCGAAGGTCAGCGGGCTCTGTGAGGCCATCACGGTCGACGTTCCGGTGCTGGGCACCCAGACCCTGCGCCTCACGGGCGGCGACCAGCGGCTGGCCGAGGCGTCTGACCTGTTCCTCGACGCCACGGCCGAAGCGGCCGCGGAAGCGAACTTCACCGGCCTCGACATCGGTGTCGCCCAGGGCGCCATCTCCAAAGGCCCGGTCAGGTCCGGAGACCGGGACTCCCGGTTCTTCGATCCGGACGGCGTCGGCCTCCAGTCCACCTCGGTCACCCTCACCGACGTACGGGTGAACACGCTCGCGCTGTCCGCCGGCACCTTCAACGTCCCGGGTCTGCGGGTGAGTATCCAATCGGGCAACCACACATGCCCCTGACCCGGCGGACCACGACACCACTGATCAGGACAGGACGCGTGATCACCAACCCCTTCGGCAGGCCGGGAGAACTGCTCGCCGCGGCACCGGGGTTCCGGCGCAGGTTCCGCACCTGGCGCGGCGAACGCCCCTTCTGGGCCGGCCTGTTCACCTTCACCGCCGGGCTGCCCATCCTCTACTGGCCCTTCGCGAAACTGGACCTGGGCGGCATCCCGCTCGCCCTGTCGACCACCTCGGGCGCCGGGTCCCTGGTGATCGGAACCCTGCTGCTGGTGCTGGGCGTGGCCCTCTGCTGCCGTCCCCACCTCCGGGTCTTCGCCGGGATCGCCACCCTCCTGCTCTCGGTCGTCTCCTTTCCCGTCGCGAACTTCGGCGGACTCTTCCTGGGTGTCGCCTCCGGCCTGGTCGGCGGCTCTCTGGCCTGCGCCTGGCTGCCGCCCGCGGCCGGGGAACCGCCGGCACCGCCGAGCGAGGGCGGGAACACGGTCGTTCCGGCGGCGGAGGGTCGAAGTGGCGGCTGCTGACGACCGCACCGGCCGCAGCGCGTACCCCGACGAACGCGGTCGCCCGCGCCGTACGGGTAAGACCGGCTCCGTGCTCGCCCGGGCGTCCCGGCCGCTCGCCGGCGCGGCGGCCGTGGCCTGCCTGAGCCTGTCCCTGCACCCGGGGGTGGGCGTCTCCTCGGCGGCCGCCGACGCGGCACGGCTCGGGCCGCGCCCGCTCCGCGCCGCCGAGGGCTCCTGGGTGCTGCGTGCCGACCGGCTCGTGCTGCGCGGTGCCAGGTTCCACGGGACGGCCACGGTGCACACCGCGACGGGAACCGTCCGGGCGCTGAGGTTCACCGTGCGGTCACTGGACGCCGTCGACCTGGACCTGACCGCCGGCCGGGGCCGCGCGGCGCTGCGCCTCCGGGCCAGACCGGCGACGACCTCCTCGTTCAAGGGCCAGGGTGCCAACGGCATGGTCACCCTCTACGTCCGCAAGCTGTCCGGCAGGGTGACGGGCCTCGGCGGCGGCCCGCTCCCGGCGCACCGCAGCGTCACCGTCACCCCCGACGCCGTACCCCGCTGGCTCGCGCACCCGGTCGCCCGAACCCGCACCATCACCCTCGTCTCGGCGACCGTGGCGCAGGCCGTGCAGATCGGCGGTCGACTGTCCATCAAGGGACCGCGGTGGCGAGCCGCGGCCAGGTGACCTACGCCCCCGGCAGCGGCCGGACCGTGAGGATCTGCGACGCGTGTCCGACCGGGCCGTCCACGTCGTGCAGGACCGTGCTGGTCAGACCCTGTCCGGTCGGGCCGAACGTGACCTTGGTGTCCAAGCCTGTCCAGATGCCCCGGGGCCGGCGATGGAGGTGGACGGTCAGGTCGACGTTCGGGAACATCCACTCGGTGGGGGACTCCCGGACGGCGATGCCGTTGGCGGTGTCGACCAGGGTGAGATACGAGGCGAGCGGACTGACCGGCACCCCGGCGACCAGCTCCACGGGTGTGGAGATCCAGGCCGCCGCACGGCCCGGGCGCCGCGGTTCGACCGGGCGGATCTCCACGGAGTCGATGTAGCCGCCGGGCCAGAGCTCGCCCGCCGGCCACGGGGCGAGTGAGTCCGGCGGGACCAGACGGTCGTCGGGGCCGCCGGCCACCGCGGAGGTGTCGAGTTCGGCCAGATACCAGGCGCGGGCCCGCAGCACCGAGCGCCCGGAGATCCGTACGACCGCTTCGAGAAGCTCGATGGTCCGCCCGGGACGGACGGTCTCCACCTCGATCTCGCACTCGTCCAGGGCGAGACGGCCGAGGATGTCGTAGCTGATCCGGGAGAGCAGCAGAGCGTTGCCCGGGCGGGCGGCCCGGTACTGGTCGAGAGCGTGGACGACCAGCCCCGACAGCGGACTGAAGTGCTGTTCGTCCGGGGCCCAGGCCCCGCCCGCGTGCGGCGTCGGCTTGTAGTGGTGGCCGTCGACGGCCTCGAAGTAACTGCCCGGGGACACGGTCGGGATGGACAACGGACGTCTCTCCTTAAGGGGTGAACACCCCTGACGCTATCGGCATCCGCGCCGTCGGGCCGCGTGAGAAAGTGCACAGTGCACGTAATCTGCCGGGGTTCGGGGGAGGCGTCGCGGCCGCGCGGGCCGCCTTTCGGGGACCCATGGCTCACGGAGTGCGGAAGCCGCGGAAGTACATGTCTGCGGCTCTCGAAGCCGAGCCGTTCGTAGAGCGCGATCGCGCGGGCGTTCGACTCGGCCGCGTGCAGGAAGGGGCGTTCGCCCCGGGACAGGACACGTGCGGCGAGTGCGCTCACCAGGCGGCCGGCGTGGCCCTGTCCGCGCGCCTCGGAGGCGGTGCAGACGGCGCTGATCCCGGTCCGTCCGGGCGGCCTGAGCCTCCCACAGCCTTCGGCCGGGGGTACCCCCATCTCGCTTCGCTCGCCAGGGCGCCAGGGCGCCCCTTGTACGGTGCAGGTTTCCGTGCCGCCGATGATCGTGACCAGCGTGCGCCGGGGAGTCCGCGGAGGGCCGCACCGGCGGCTCGCGTCGCCACCGCACCACCACCGTGGGGTGCCGACGCGAGCCGCTGCGGCGGGTCAGCCGGTGTGGCCCCCCTCGTGGCCCCCGTCATGGCCGCCGTGGGCCGCGCCGTGGTCGAACTTCATCGCCTCCTCGGGCATGACGACGAACGGCCGCATCATGCCCATGTCCTCGTGCTCGAGGAGGTGGCAGTGGTACATGAACCGCCCGTACGCGCCGTCGAACTTCCCCATGACGCGCAGGATCTGTCCGCCCGGCACCCGGAAGACGTCCTTGAGGCCCCGCTCGTTGGGCGCCAGCGGGAGCTGCGTCGCCGCGTCGTGGGCGATGGGCCTGGTCGTGCCGCCCACCGCCGGGTCGAAGCCCGAGACGTCGTAGGCGTCGCGGCCCAGCAGCTGGAAGTCGGCCAGATGGATGTGCATCGGGTGGACGATCGCCGCGAGGTTGAGGAAGCTCCACTGCTCGTAGGAGCCCTCCGCGATGGTGAAGCCCAGCGCGTCGTTGAACGTCCGGGAGGTGCGGCGGTACGTCTTCGTCGTGCCGTCGGCTCCGGTGAGCTGGATGACGCCCTCGGCCGGGACCTGGATGCCTCCGGGGTCGGTGACCTCGGTCATCTCCCAGATCTCCGGGTGGCCGCCGGCGCCCTTGGTGGCCGGCGGGGTGAGCACGATCAGCCGGTGGCCGTGCGGGAGGTCGTGGGTGAGCCGGCGGAAGGAGCCGGAGAGCACCTCGGGCAGCTCGAAGGTGTCGCTCTCGCCGCCGCGGCCGACCCGGAACTCCAGCACCGCCGGACAGCGCACGTCACCGGCCGGGTCGGGCACCCCCGGCGGCTGGTTGCGGCCCTTGTTGACGAGGCGGAGCGTCCTGCCGGCCAGGCCCCGGAAGTCGACGAGCAGGTCGAAGCGCTCGGCGGGGGCCACGGTCAGCGTCGGCAGCGTGGCGTCGAAGTCGACCGGGACCGGGCGGGGCAGCAGTCCGCCGTCGCTGCCGATCTGGTGGACGACGCCCGCCACGGGGCTGCCGTCCTCGTCGACGAGGACCAGGTCGTAGATCCGCGCGTTGGACGCGTTGACGAGCCGGAAGCGGTACCAGGCGTCGGCCACCTCGGCGTACGGCCAGATACGGCCGTTGACCGTCGTGTACGGGCCGGTGAACGGGATGGTGACCGGCTTGCCCGTCTCCGGGTTCCGCTGCTGGACGATCACCGTCTTGTGGAGCAGCCGCCCGTTGAGCCGGCCGTCCTCGTCGGTGTCCAGGTTCCGGTCGGCGAGCAGCAGCGGGATCTCCCGCTCCCCGCACGGGAGCCCCAGCGCGTCCTCCTCGTCGTCACGGACGAGGTAGGTGCCGTACAGGCCGGTGTGCACGTTCCACCGGGTGATGTTCATGGCGTGGTCGTGGTACCACCACTGCACCGCCTGGTGGTCGTTCGGGTACTCCGAGAGCTGGGCGTCGCCGAAGCCGACGGCGTTGTCCGCCCAGCCGTCGTTGCCCCCGCCCGTCTGCGCTCCGTGCAGGTGGGTCACCGTCCAGGCGGGCAGGGCGGCGACGTCCTTGTCGGGCTCGACGCCCGCGCGCCCGGGTTCGGTGCTGGGCGGTGCGGTGCCCGGCGCGCCGAGGGGCACCTCCACCGAAGTGACCGGATATTCACTGCCCTTGGGGATCCGGTTGGTCCAGGCGATACGCACGCGCTGCCCGCGACGCACCTCGATGGTGGGGCCCGGCACCTGCCCGTCGTACCCCCACATCAGGGTCGGCGGGAGCTGTGGGTGCAGGCGCACCCAGGTCGGGCGCACGGCGATCTCCGTCTCGCGCAGCACGTCGCCGGTGCCGGGCCGCAGCACGGGCGGCACGGGCAACGGTGCCACGTAGGGCGTGAGTTCCTCCGAAGCCGAAGCCGAAGCCGGTGCCGAAGCCGAAGCCGAAGCCGAAGCCGGTGCCGCTTCCCCCGTGCCGTCCTCGGTGATCCTGTCAATGATGTCGGTCAAGGTCCGAACACCCCCGTGTGTTCTGTGGTCTCTGCCTTCACCCCACAGGACTTCCGGGGAACGCCCGACGTTCCGTCAATGCCCCGTTACATCCGAAAGGGTGAAGAATTCGAGCCATGTCCACACGCACCTCGGCACGGTCCGGGGAGGAGGACCGTGCCGAGGTGGTAGGGGTCGTGCGGAGGTCAGGCCGTGGTGCGCTGCCTACGGCGCAGCGTCAGGTACGTGCCCGTGGCGCCGACGGCCACGAGGGCGCCCACGGCGAGGCTCACCGGGAGGGTCGGGAACGCGCCGGAGCCGGTCGTCGCGGCGGTGTTCACCATCGCCGGGCCCGGCGTGATGTGCGTGCTGACCGGGGCCACGTGGTGGATCGGGCCGACGCGCTCGACGGAGCCGTTCGCGTTCAGCAGCACCTGCTTGTTGTTGGGGTGCCGGAAGTCGAACATGTTGGTCAGCGAGCCTGCGGTGGCGTCGAAGGAGTGGTCGCCGATACGGCCGGTGCGCCAGTTGTCCTCGATGAAGCGGATGACGGACGACTGGTCGGTCTGCGTGTGGTCGACCTTGTTCACCTTGCTGTAGGGCGAGATGACCAGCAGCGGCTGCCGGGTGCCGGGGCCGCAGCGGTCGGCGTAGCCGCCGGACGCGGCGGGGCCCGCCTGGCAGGCCGCGCTGTCCGTGGCCTTGCCGTTGGAGCCGGCCGTGGTGTCCTTGGAGCCGTTGCGGGGCTTGGCGTAGGCGTGGTCGTACCAGCCGTCGGAGTCGTCGTAGGCGACGACGACCGCCGTGGACTTCCACTCCGGGGAGCTCTGGACGGCGTTGATCTCGTTGACGAGGAAGTGCTGCTCGTCGGTCGGGTCGGAGTACCCGGCGTGGCCGTCCTGGTACTCACCGGCCTTGAGGAAGCTGACGGCCGGGAGCTTGCCCGCCTTGGCGGCCGCGGTGAAGTCGGTCAGGTCGTAGTTGTGGTTCGCCTGGCCGTTGTGACCGATCTCGTTGACGTTCTTCGGCGCCACGTGGTGCGGGTTGGACGTCGACCTGTAGTACGAGAACGGGTTGTGGTGCGGGCTGTAGTCGACCACGGACGCGCCGCCGACGTTGGTGTGCGTGGTGTCGCACTTGGCGTGGTCGGCCGAGTTGCCGTCCCAGCCGGTCGAAGGACGGAACCCGCCCTGGAACCAACCCCAGCTCACATGCTTGGAGTTGAGCAGGTCACCGATGTTCTTGCCCTGCAGCGAGGCCAGCGCGCTGGTGCTGGTGTGGTCCTTGTCGGAGCAGTCGTCGAAGGCCGGGTCGGGGTCGTTGATGACCGTGCCCACGCCCTTGGCGTTCGGGGAGGCGATGGCGTACGAGTCGGGCGTCGAGGTCTGCTTGCCGGTGACCGGGTCGACCGAGATCGCGCCGTGCGTCTGACCCGAGATCAGGTTGAGCGCGCCGGGAGTGGACGGGCCGTAGACCGAGCTGTAGGAGCGGTCGTTGAGGGCGTACTGCTGGGCGTAGTTCCACAGCCCGGTGACGGTGTTGCCGTCGTAGTAGTCCATGACCAGGCCCGGCTCGCCGAACAGGCCGCCGCTGCACTTGTCGACCTCGGTGTTCTGCACGAACTGGTCGGCCTTGCCGCCGTCGTACGCCAGTTGCTCGGGCCCGTAGGAGTGGTTCTGGTCGCAGGTCATGGCCTGCGACGGGGAGAGCCGCTTGGGCGCGTACTGGTTCGGGTTCTTCGTCAGCAGCCCGGCGTGCGCGACGGTGTCGATGTCCTTCGGGGTCTTGCTGGACGCCGTGAACTTCGTGCCGTCGGTGTTCGCGGCCTTCGGGTAGGTCGCGAAGTAGTGGTCGAAGGAGATGTTCTCGTCGAACAGCACGACCACGTGCTTGATCGGGGTCGCGGTCGACGACCCTCCGCCGTGCCCGGCGGGGACGGCCGCCCAGCTGGGCGCGGTGCCGCCGAGGACCGTGAGCGCGGCGGCACCCGCGAGCGCCCCCAGACTCCTGATCGCCGTTCGTCTTCCTGTGCTGGCCATGCGGACTCACCCTCCGGGCATGAACGTCGTTGCGTCGTACAGGCAGGGATGCTTCGCCCGCTTCCGGGCGCTGCGGCGGAGCCATGATGGCGGGTGAATGAATAGCGGGTCAGGGATGCTGGGGCAAATCTTGACCTTGTATTGACCGACTGGGGCGAGGAGTTGTCCGAACAAGCTCAGGTCGCGGACAGGTTCAGGCGAGGAGCGCGCGCCCGTACCAGTCGTCGGTGTCCCGCACGCCGGGCAGTGCGAAGAAGTACCCGCCGCCGAACGGCGAGATGTAGTCGACCAGCGGTTCGCCGGCCAGCCGCTTCTGCACGGTCTCGAACTGCCGGGCCAGGTCCTGCTGGTAGCAGCAGAACAGCAGACCCATGTCGAGGTTGCCGTTGCTGTCCATGCCCCGGTCGTAGTTGTAGGCGCGGCGCAGGATCCGCTGCCCGGCGGTGGCCGTGGTGCGCGGGTTGGCCAGCCGGATGTGCGCGTCCAGCGGGATGACGTCGCCCTTGGGATCGGCGGCGTAGTCGGGCGTGTCGTGCTCGCCGTCGCCGTCCAGGGGTGCCCCGGACTGGCGGGAGCGGCCGAACATCCGCTCCTGCTCGCCGAGCGAGACCCGGTCCCAGAACTCCACGAGCATGCGGATGAGCCGCACCACCTGGTAGCTGCCGCCGACCGCCCACTCCGGCTCGCCGGAGTCCGCGCCGACCCACACCAGCCGGTCCATCTCACGGGCGCTGCCGGTCTCCGGGTTGGCGGTGCCGTCCTTGAAGCCCAGCAGGTTGCGTGGAGTGCCGGACGGCCGGGGCGGGCTGGTGAACCCGTCCAGCCGCCAGCGGACCTGCAGGCCGCCCCGGGTGTGCCGGGCGATGTCGCGCAGGGCGTGCAGCACGGTGTCGGTGTCGTCCGCGTGCAACTGCAAACTGAGGTCGCCGTGGCACCACTCGGGCTTGAGGTCGTCGTCGGGAAAGGCCGGCATCGTGGTCAGCCGACGGGGCCGCAGTTCCCCGAGCCCGTACCGGTCGTCGAAGAGTGAGGCGCCGACGCCGACGGTCACCGCCAGCGCACCCGACGGCAGTTCCTCGCCGAGGACGCCGGAGTCGGCGGGCGGCGCGGTGACGCCCACCGGGTCGGGGGTGCCGCCGGAGGTCAGGAAGCGGGCCCGGTCGGTGAGCGTGCGCAGCAGGTCGGTCAGCTCGGCGCGGCTGCCGGCGGTGACGTCGAGCGAGGTGAAGACGGTCGTCCGGCGCGGCGCCGCGATCGCGGACTGCTGACGGGGACCGTGGAAGGGCGCGACGGCGGGCGTCGCCGCGGTGGAGTCCGCGACCGGGGCGGCCGCGCCGCCGGCGGCCAGCCCCGCGCCCGCGAGCGCCGCGCTCCGCAGGAAGCCACGGCGGCCGACGCCGCCCCTGCCGGTCGTCTCGTCGGTGCTCACACCGTCCTCCGCGGATCGCACAGGGTCGCCACCGACGCCAGCCGTTCCACCAGGTCCCCGAGCGCCGCGTCGACGTTCTCGCGCTGCCGGTGGCTCAGCTGCCCCAGGGGTGTCCAGGTGCGACCGTGTGCGAAGCCGTCGAGCGTCTTCCCGACCCGGTCCAGTTCGCCCTCCAGAGCGGACAGACCCGCGTACCGGGTGGCCAGCAGCGGGTGCAGCCGGGACATGACCTGCACCGTGCCGTCCAGGTTGGCGCGGGCGGTGGCCAGGTTGCTGCCGCTGCCGTAGTCGGTACGGCCGGTCAGTTCGAACTGCACCGTGTTCTCCAGGATCTCGTGCGCCCGCAGTCCCAGCTGGGCGGGGTCCATCCGGGTCCCCGCCCAGGCGTCGCGCAGTGCGGTGACCGCCTTGACCAGGCCGGCCGCCGGGCCGCGCAGGCCGCTCGCGGACTCGCCGTGCCACAGGCCGTACTCGACGCGGTGGAAGCCCGTGAAGTCCTTGTCGTGCACCCCGCCGGGCAGGCCCGCCTCGGTGCCGTTGATCGCGCCGTCCGCGTCCCCGAAGGCGTCGTACGCCGCGCCCAGCCGTTCGTACTCCAGGTGTGCCGGCAGCCAGTCGGTACGGGCGGCGGCCAGGTCGCCGCCGTCGATCGCGTCCCGCAGCGTCGTCGTCAGCCGTACGACGTCGGACAGGCCGCCGCCGATCCACTTCTGGTAGGCGAGTGCCGGCGGGATCAGGTCGTGCTCGGTGACCGGGGCCGCGGCCGGGCCGCTCTTCCCCCTGGCGATGCGGACCGTGGGCCCGGTGACGGCGTCGGCGTCGTCGGGGACGCACTTGAACGCGTAGCTGCCCTTGCCGAGGCGGACGGTGAGTTCCCGGGTGGTGCCGGGGCCGATGTCCTCCACCTCTCCGTAGACGGCCTGGCTCTCCGGGTCCTCAAGGAAGACCTCGGCGGGGCCGTCGGTCGGGTTGCGCAGGTCGAAGACCTGGACACCGGGGACCGGCGCCCGCCAGCCCCGGCCGCAGCGGCTGGCGGACACCTCCACCGTGGTGTGCGGCAGGGCGGTCGGGTCGGCGTGCGCGGGGCGTGAGTCGTGCGTGAGGGCGAGGACTCCGGCCACCAGGCACACGACGGCGACCGCGACGACCGCCCAGGGACGCAACGACCTCCAGCCGAGGCCGGACAACACCATCCCGAGCTCCCGGGTTCGTACCGTTCGTGATCGCCCCATGCTAGGCAGGCCCGCGCACTCGAACGGCCGTCCAGGGAAACCCATGACCAAGAGTTCCCTGCCGGTTCACCGGACGTCGCGAAGAGCCCCCCGGTCGGTGCCGGTCTGGACCGTCCTGAAGAAGGCGCGGGCGCCGGCGCGCTGAACCGACCGCCGCGGCCGCGCCGGAAGCGGACGGACATCACGGCTCTTCCCACACCGGGCCTCAGCCCGTCCGTTCCACCGCCCGCAACGGGCATCCGGCGCCGACCCGCGCTTCGAGTTCGCTCCGCAGGGCCGCGAGTTCGGCCATGCGCGCGTCGACGACCCGGATCTTCTCCTGGAACAGCGCGGACAGCGCCTCGGCCGAGTCCGGCGCGTCGCCCAGCTCCTCGAAGTGCCGGCCGATCTCGGCCAGCGAGAAGCCGAGGGTCTGCGCGGTACGGACGTAGTGAAGCCAGGGCACCGTCTCCGGCGGGAAGTCACGGTAGCCGTTGGACAGCCGACGACCCGTGACGAGGCCGATCTTCTCGTAGAAGCGAATGGTGTCCTTGCTCAGTCCGGCCCGCGCGGCCAGCTCTCCGATACGCATGACCCTCCGCCGGACCGCCGCACTGGGACTTGACGTTGGACAGTACTCCACTGTTTAGCGTGAGGCGTCGCTGCCACGAGATGAGCAGGAGCCTCGTCGTGATCCGTCTTGCCGCCCCCACCCACCCCGCCTATCCGCGTGTCGTCCGCGCGAGCGCCTGGTACGACCTCGTCGTCACCGCGGGATTCGCGACCCCGTGGACCTATGCGCTCGTGCACGACGCGCTGTCGTCGCTGGGGGACGCCCTCGGTCTCGGCATGCTGCCCGCCCTCGACCCGATGCAGACCCTGTACGCGAACCTGATGGGCTCGGTCGTGGTGGTGTGGGCGCTGCTGCGGATCGTCGAACCGCAGCCGGCCCACGGCCTGTTCGACGGCGTGGCGCGCGTCCTCTTCGCCCTGTGGCAGGCGTACGCGCTGGGCCACGGCGCCACGCGGCTGCTCTGGCTCTTCCTCGTGGTGGAGGTGGCGCTCGGTGCCGCCCAGCTGTGGCCGTGGCGGTGGACGCGGCGGACCGGCCCGCCACCGCACGTTCCCACGTCACCGTGTTCCCGGCGGGCGGCACCGCCCGCCGGGAACACACCGGTCTAGCGGGTGAGTTCGGACGGCTCGTCGAGTCGCGTCAGCTTGCGCGGGTTGGCCACCGCGTGGATGCGGATGACGCGGCCGTTCTCCACCTCGACGCTCACCGTCGCCAGCCGGCCGCCGAGCTCGATCCGGCCGGCGGGCGCGCCGTTGAGCCATACCGGCGACACCGTCCGGTCCGGCTGGGCGAGCAGCGCGGAGACGAGTTCGGCGCCGTGCAGCGGGGTGAGCGCGGCACCGGCCTGTCCACCACCGTCGGTGATCAGGACCACGTCGGGTGCCATGACCTCCATCAACTCCCGCACCCGCCCGGTACGCAGCGCGGCCAGGAACCGCTCCACGACGGCGCGCTGTTCCGACCGGCTCACCCGGACCCGGGGCCGCCGGGCCGCCACATGCTCGCGGGACCGCCGGGCGATCTGCCGTACCGCGGCGGCCGACTTGCCCACCGCTTCGGCGATCTCCCCGTACGGCACGTCGAAGACCTCGCGGAGCACGAACACCGCCCGCTCGGTCGGTGCGAGTGTCTCCAGCACGGTGAGCATCGCGATCGAGACGCTGTCCGCGAGTTCGACGTCCTCGGCGACATCGGGGCCGGTCAGCAGCGGTTCCGGCAGCCATTCACCGACGTATTCCTCACGACTGCGGGACAGCGTCCGCAGCCGGTTGAGCGCCTGGCGGGTGACGATCCGGACGAGGTAGGCCCGTGGGTCCCGCACCCGGGACCTGTCGACGTCGGCCCATCGCAGCCAGGACTCCTGGAGAACGTCCTCCGCGTCGGCCGCCGACCCGAGCATCTCGTAGGCGACCGTGAACAGCAGACGGCGATGGTCGACGAACAGGTCCTCGGCGGACAGGTCGGCCGTCATGCCGTCGCGGCCGGCTTGGCCAGGGGGATCGCGCAGGCGTCGGAGAAGCCCTGCGAGCCGACCCCGTTCGCCACGTTCGCCCTGGTCGCCAGGTTGACATAGGCGATGAACGCGGTGAGCTCGACCATCGCCGGCGCGCCGAGCCGGTCCAGCAGAGCGGCGTGCATCTCGTCGGTCACGGTCGGCGGGGTGTTCGTCACGGCCTCGGCGTACTCCATCACGTCCCGCTCCAGCGGCGTGAAGACGTCAGACTCCCGCCAGCGTGGCACCTGGCTGGCCTTGGACAGGTCCAGGTTCCCGTTCTGCGCCTGGAAGTAGCCGACGTCCAGGCACCAGGTGCAGCCCACCTGGGCCGCCACCGCCATGTGCGCGAACGACTTGAGGCTCGTGTCGGCCCGGTCCCAGGCGCCGACCCTGCCGCCGAACTCCAGGTTGTCCTGGGCGACCTCGGGACTGTGCCACAGCACCTCGACGTTCTCGGGCACGGCACCGAGCTGTTCGACCATGTTCGCCTTGAGCCCGGCGGGGAGTTCGGCCTTCGGAATGCGCGGCGTCACGGTGTTCTCCTCGTCTGTTGCCGGTATGCGTTGCCTGTTCGGCATGAAGACACCGCCCGGAGCGCGGATGTGACAGGGGCCGGCCGGTGTCGTCGGCGGCCGGCTCGCCACTGCCGCCTGCTCCCCAGTCGGCGCCCGCAGTGCCCTCGACCGTGGCCTGGCCCACCTCGCCGACCGCGCGCTCCGGCTGCACGGTGGCTACGGCTACCCCTGCGCGTACGGTATCC
Organism: Streptomyces sp. NPDC007157; assembly: GCF_040634235.1. Classification (NCBI taxonomy): domain Bacteria; kingdom Bacillati; phylum Actinomycetota; class Actinomycetes; order Kitasatosporales; family Streptomycetaceae; genus Streptomyces; species Streptomyces sp. NPDC007157. Next base: position 347,033 of record NZ_JBEYFE010000003.1, on the reverse strand, counting down.
AGAAGATCGTCCGTGACCTGCGGGTCCAGCAGATCCTGGAAGGAACCAACGAGATCATGCGCGTCATCGTGGCCCGCGGCCGCACGGAGGCCCTCGGATGAGCGACGTCCTGCTCCACACCGCCGGCCGGGCGGCCCACCTCACCCTCAACCGGCCCAAGGCACTCAACGCCTTGTCCCACGCCATGGTCCGGTCCATCGCCGAGGCCCTCACCGCCTGGGAGCACGACCCGGCCGTCGAGACCGTCGTCATCACCGGCGCGGGGGAGCGCGGCCTGTGCGCGGGCGGAGACATCCGCAGCATCTACGAGGACGTCCGCGCCGGGGGCGGCACCGTGTCGGCGGAGTTCTGGCGCGACGAGTACCGCCTCAACGCCCGGATCGCCCGCTACCCCAAGCCCTATGTCGCGATCATGGACGGCATCGTCATGGGCGGCGGCGTCGGCGTCTCCGCGCACGGCAGCGTCCGGATCGCCACCGAGCGGTCGCGGATCGCGATGCCGGAGACCGGTATCGGCTTCGTCCCCGACGTCGGCGGCACCTACCTGCTCGCCCTCGCCCCCGGCGAACTCGGCACCCACCTCGCGCTGACAGGCGCTCAGATCGGCGCGGCGGACGCCCTGCTGTGCGGACTCGCCGACCACTGTGTCCCCTCGGACAGGATCGAGCGGCTGATCGCCGACCTCGCCGACCGACCCGTCCACGACGCGCTCGACGGGCACGTGCGACCGGCGCCGGAAGGCGAACTGGCCCGCCACCGCGAGTGGATCGACGCCTGCTACGCCGCCGACACGGTCGAGGAGATCGTCCGGCGGCTGCTCGCCCACGGCGACCCGGCGGCGAAGGAGGCGGCGGAGACCCTGCTCACCAAGTCGCCGACCTCCCTGAAGGTCACCCTGGCGGCGATGCGCCGGGCCCGGCGGCTCGGTCCGCTGGAGCGGGTCCTCGACCAGGAGTACCGCGTCTCCTGCGCCGCCCTGGCCGCCCCCGACCTGGTGGAGGGCATCCGTGCCCAGGTCATCGACAAGGACCGCGACCCGCGCTGGTCCCCGGCCACTCTCGCCGAGGTCACCGACGCCGACGTCGACCGGTTCTTCGCTCCGCTCGGCGAACGCGAACTGGGCCTCGCCGGACCCGACACCACCACGGAGGCGGCCTGGTGAGCCGTACCGTCGCCGCCGGGCAGGAGACGATCCTCGTCGAACGCCGGCGCCGGGAAGATGCAGCCGCAGGGCTACCTGGACCGGCGAACGACCGGCGGGTTCCGTCACCGCTGACCCGGCACCCCCAGAACAGGCCACCGGACGCGAGATGAAGATCACGCCTGATGGTGCGGTCTTGGCCGTGCTCCTGACACGCGGTACGGTCTGTCCGATATCGACGACGACAGAACGGAAGCCGGTGGAAGTCCGGCACGGTCGCGCCACTGTAAGCGAGAGCCCCCTGGGAGCTCGTGAGTCAGACCCGTAGCAGTCGTCCAGTGCACCACCGAGATGGGACGCGAACTCCCAGAGGAGGTTCTGCCATGGCGCAGACCGTCGCGCAGCCGACAGCCACCACCCCCGTCGTTCCCGCCAAGCTGCCGCTGAGCGCGATAGCTCCCTGGGCGGTCTTCTTCGGCATCCTCATGCTCATCCTGCTCTACTTCGTCGGCGCCGAGCAGGGGGCCACCTCCGTGTTCAGCGGCACGGACGTCCACGAGTGGGTGCACGACGCCCGCCACCTCCTCGGCTTCCCCTGCCACTGACGCAAGGGACGCCACACGCTCATGAACTCCGCAACGGTAAGAAACCTCCTGGTGCGGGGCATGCTCGCCGGCCTCGCCGCCGGTGTGCTCGCCCTGGTCGCCGCCTACCTCCTCGGTGAGCCGAACGTCGACAAGGCGATCAGCTTCGAGGACGCCCACTCGCACGAGCACGAGATGGAGGTCGTCTCCCGTTCTCTCCAGTCCACCGCGGGCCTGGCCACCGGTGTGCTGGTCTACGGGGTCGCCTTCGGCGGCATCGCGGCACTCGCCTACTCCTTCGCCCTGGGCCGCGTCGGCCGCTTCTCGCCGCGGGCGACGGCGCTGCTGCTGTCCGTCTGTGCGCTGCTCGCCGTGTACGTCGTGCCCTTCCTGAAGTACCCGGCCAACCCGCCGTCGGTGGGCGACCCGGACACCATCGGCAAGCGGACCACGCTGTACTTCCTGATGATGGTGCTCAGCGTGCTCCTGGCGGTCGCCGCCACCATCCTGGGCAAGCGGCTCCGGCCGAGCCTCGGCACCTGGTGGGCGACCGTGGTCGCGGCGGCCGCGTTCGCGGTCGTCATCGGACTGGCGTACCAGTTCCTGCCGACCATCAACGAGGTGCCGACGGACTTCCCGGCCACCCTGCTGTGGCGGTTCCGGCTCTCGGCGCTGGCCATCCAGCTGGTGCTGTGGGGCGGGTTCGGCCTGCTCTTCGGCGAGTTGGCGGAACGGCAGCTCAACCCCAAGCCGGCGACGGTTCCGGCCGGGCGGACGGTTCCCGCCGCACACTGAACGATTCACGGCACGTGAGGGCCCTCCGGAACCATCCGGGGGCCCTCTCGCGTTCTCCGCCCGAACTCCTTCATTCCCGGGACCAGTTCATCGATTCGGTCTGTGCGGTACCGCGACCTGCCGATCGGCGTGGCCTGTGAAGGCGAGGAGGGGTGAAGCGCCGCGCGATCAGTGCTTGTGGGTCTCGGATCGCTCCGCCCGGGTGGTCGTCAGATAGGCACGCACCAGTGCCTGCCCCGTCCGGCAGCGCACGGGGCGGCAGTCGGGGCAGCGCCTCACATGGTTCAGATAGGTGTCGTAGCGATCCTGGGCGGCGGGCGCGAGGGAGTTCTCCACGGGTGCGGCCTCTCGTGAGTGCCCCGGGGGCGCGGGAGTTGACTGATTTTCAGTATGTCCCCCCGGAGGCCTTCCGGAACGTCCGCCGCGCCCGTCGGGGAGCCGTTCGGCCGACCGCCCGTCGCCTGCCGTACGAGCGCCGTATCCTGGGCCCGCGCCGAACGTGGGGCCACCGTCCTCGACCGGCTGCTCGGCATCTTCGAGCAGCGCGCCCCGGGTGCGCCGCGGCTGCGGTGAACCAGCCGTGAACCCGCCGTGTCTTCGGTGCCGGTGCCGGTGCCGGTGCCGCACTCGCGTCCGCCGCCGCTGACAAGGAAAGATGGGCGTCCAGCGATCGATCAACGACTGCGGAGGAAGTGGACTCATGCCGCATGAGCGAGCGGGCCGGCCGGCGGCTCCGGAGGACCTCGTCGACGTGGCCCGGCTGGTCACGGCGTACTACGCACTGCACCCCGACCCGGCCGACCCGGCCCAGCGGGTGGCGTTCGGCACTTCGGGGCACCGCGGATCGTCGCTGACGACCGCGTTCAACGAGGACCACATCGCGGCCACCAGCCAGGCCATCTGCGAGTACCGGAGCGGTCAGGGCACCGACGGTCCCCTCTTCCTGGGCGCCGACACCCACGCCCTGTCCGAGCCCGCCAAGGTCACCGCCCTGGAGGTGTTCGCCGCCAACGGCGTCACCGTCCTGATCGACAGCGCCGACGGCTACACGCCGACCCCCGCCGTCTCGCACGCCATCCTGACCCACAACCGCGGCCGTACGACCGGACTGGCGGACGGTGTCGTGGTCACCCCCTCGCACAACCCGCCCGCCGACGGCGGCTTCAAGTACAACCCGCCCAGCGGCGGCCCCGCCGCCTCCGACGCCACTTCCTGGATCCAGGACCGCGCCAACCGGATCATCGCCGACGGGATGAAGGACGTACAGCGCCTCCCCTACGAGCGCGCGCTCGCCGCGCCCACCACCGGTCGGTACGACTTCATGGGCGTGTACGTCGACGACCTGCCCAGCGTCCTCGACCTGGACGCGGTCCGGGCGTCCGGGCTGCGCATCGGCGCCGACCCGCTCGGCGGGGCCTCCGTCGCCTACTGGGGCCGGATCGCCGAACGGCACAGCCTCGACCTCACCGTGGTCAACCCGTACACCGACCCCACCTGGCGGTTCATGACGCTGGACTGGGACGGCAAGATCCGCATGGACTGCTCCTCGCCGTACGCGATGGCCTCGCTGATCGAGAAGCGGGACGAGTTCCGGGTCGCCACCGGCAACGACGCGGACGCCGACCGGCACGGCATCGTCACCCGTGACGCCGGCCTGATGAACCCCAACCACTACCTGGCCGTCGCCATCTCCTACCTCTACCGGCACCGGGAGCAGTGGGCGGCGGGCGCCGGTGTCGGCAAGACCCTCGTCTCCTCCTCGATGATCGACCGGGTCGCCGCCGACCTCGGCCGGCAACTGGTCGAGGTTCCCGTCGGGTTCAAGTGGTTCGTGGACGGACTGGTCAGCGGCGCCATCGGGTTCGGCGGCGAGGAGTCGGCCGGCGCCTCCTTCCTGCGCCGGGACGGCTCGGTGTGGACCACCGACAAGGACGGCATCCTGCTCGCCCTGCTCGCCTCCGAGATCACGGCCGTGACGGACAAGACCCCGTCCGAGCACTACGCCGATCTGACCGCGCGCTTCGGCGAGCCCGCCTACGCCCGCATCGACGCCCCGGCGACCCGTGAGGAGAAGGCCCTCCTCGCCAAGCTCTCCCCGGCCCAGGTCACCGCCGAGACCCTGGCCGGCGAACCGGTCACCGGGGTGCTCACCGAGGCGCCGGGCAACGGCGCGGCGATCGGCGGCATCAAGGTGACCACGGAGAACGCCTGGTTCGCGGCCCGCCCGTCCGGCACGGAGGACGTGTACAAGATCTACGCCGAGTCCTTCCAGGGCCCCGACCACCTGTCCCGGGTACAGGAGGAGGCCCAGGCGGTCGTGACGGCCGCGCTCGGCGGCTGACGCCCGGGGCGGAGGCGATGGACGGGTCATTCCGGCAGGACCGTCGCCTCCGCCCCCGCCGGGTGAGACCCGCGCGGTCGAAGCCCGGACAGGCGGCCGGATCCCTCTCGTACGCGGCGATCGCCTCCGTGCCTCCCTGCCTGCCTGTGGGCCTCTCGGCGGAGATCCGCCCGAGCCCGTGGCGTCCCCCGGGTCCCTAGCCGGCCCGGCACTCCGTGAGCCGCTTCTCCAGGAACCTGCGCTCCGCCGCGTTCTCCACCAGCTCCAGGGCCCGCTCGTACGACGCGGCCGCCTCCGGGGTACGGCCCATTCGGCGCAGCAGGTCGGCGCGGGTCGCCGGCAGCAGGTGGTAACCGGCCAGCTCGTCCTCCGCCTCCAGCTCCGCCACCAGCGCGAGGCCCGCCTCCCCGCCCTCGGCCATGCCCACGGCGACCGCGCGGTTGAGCCGGACCACGGCCGAGGGCACGTACCGCTGGAGTTCGCCGTAGAGGCCGGCGATGTCCGCCCAGTCGGTGTCGGCGGCGGTCGCCGCGGTGACGTGGCAGGCCGCGACCGCCGCCTGGATCTGGTACGGGCCGGGGCGGCCGCGGCGCAGGGCGCCTTCCAGCAGAGCGGCGCCCTCGTCGATCTCGGCGCGGTCCCATGCCGTGCGGTCCTGGTCCTCCAGGGTCACCAGGTCACCGGCCCGGTCCACCCGGGTGTCCCGGCGGGCGTCATGCAGCAACAGGAGGGCGAGCAGCCCGACGACCTCCGGCTCGTCGGGCATCAGCCGGGCCAGCAGCCGGGCCAGCCGGACGGCCTCGGCGCACAGCCCGGTCCGCATCAGGTCGGCGCCGGCCGTGGCCGCGTACCCCTCGTTGAACAGCAGGTAGAGCACGCCGAGGACGCCTGTCGTGCGGTCGGGCAGCAGATGCGCGGGCGGCACCCGGTACGGGATGCCGGCGTTGCGGATCTTCCGCTTGGCGCGCACCAGCCGCTGCGCCATCGTCGCCTCGGGGACCAGGAACGCGCGGGCGATCTCGGACGTGGTCAGCCCGGCGAGGGTGCGCAGGGTCAGGGCGACGCGGGCCTCGACGGGCAGCGCCGGATGGCAGCAGGTGAAGATCAGCCGCAGCCGGTCGTCGGCCACCCCGCTGTCGTCGCCCTCGTGATCCGGGTCGTACGGTCCCTCGTCCCGTGCCAGCACGGCCGCCTCCCGCAGCTTCGCCGCCCCCACCGCCTCCCGGCGCAGCACGTCCAGGGCGCGGTTGCGGGCGGTCGTGGTCAGCCAGGCGCCCGGACGGCGCGGCACTCCGTCGCGCCGCCACCGCTCCAGCGCCTGGGCGAAGGCGTCCTGCGCGCACTCCTCGGCGAGGTCCCAGTCGCCGGTCACCCGGATCAGGGTGGCGACGACCTGGGACCACTCCTCGCGGAAGGCGGCGGCGACGGCCTTCTCGACGTCGTCCGTGACGCTCACTCCCAGACCGGCCGCACCTCGACCGAGCCGCCGGCGAGCGCCGCGGGGTGCCGGGAGGCGAGCGCGATGGCCTCGTCGAGGTCGGCGACCTCGATGATGTCGAGACCCGCCACGTACTCCTTGGTCTCGGCGAACGGCCCGTCGCTCAGCAGCACTTCGTCGCCCTGGACGCGCACGGTGGTCGCGTCGGCGGCCGGCCGCAGCCGGGCGCCGCCCTTGACGATGTCACGGCTGCGGACCTCGTGGATGTACGAGGTGAAGCGCGGGTCCTCGGCGATCTCGGCGGGGCTGAGCTCCTCGCCGCCGACGGGCGTGCAGATGAACAGGACGTATTTCACGACCCCTCCTTCCCGGCCGTCTGCTCCAGCGGCACCGACACGTGCTCGTGGGCGATCAGCCAGCTGAAACCGGTGTCCCGGTAGCCGGTGGTGACGCGCACCGTCCGGTCCAGGGGTTCTCCGGTCAGGCGGGTGCCGCGGATCCGGACGAGGGCGTGGCTGAAGGCGCTGCCCTCCCCGGGCCGTACGCGCAGTTCGAGCACCTCCCGGTGCACGGGCCCGTCGAGCGTCGCGAACCACCCCTCGACCGCCTTGCGGAACGCGGCGATCCCCGACCGTGCCTCGACGCCGGAGGGCTGGAAGGTCTCCACGTCGGGCGCGTAGCAGGCCGTCAACCGCTCGACGTCCCGTTCGCGGGCGGCCTCGGTGAGCTCGGCGTCGAGCTGACGGATCGCCGTCTCGGCGTCCTCGGCGAACCCCTCGTCCCAGAACGGCCGCACCTCCATGGCCCCGATGCCGGCCACCGGATGCCCGGCGGCGATCCGCACAGCCTCCTCCAGGCTGTCGCAGTCGACGACGTCGAATCCGGCGACGTACTCCTTCGTCTCCGCGAACGGGCCGTCGGTCCGCAGCACCTCACCGTCGCGGACGCGTACGGTGACCGCCGTGTCGGGCAGTTGCAGCCGGTGGCCGTAGAGCCGGGCGCCGCTCCGGACGCCGTGCTCCTCCACCCAGGGTTCGACCGGCGCCATCCCGGAGGCGTCGGCGGTGTCGTCGCCGCAGACCAGCAACATGTACTTCATGGTTCCTCCCGGTCCTCAAGAGCTTCTTACACCCCACCGACGAACGGCGCCGCGCGGAATCGACACCCCGGCGGACGGCAGTCCTCAGTGCGCCATCCCGTGGCCCCGGCCCAGGATGCCGTGCGGGTCGTGGACGCCCTTGGCCCGGGCCAGGGTGTCCCACCGGCCGCCGTAGTGCTCCCGCCAGTCGGCCGGGGTCATCGGCAGCGCGTTGACCGGATAGGCGACGGCGCCCTTCGCCCGCGCGGACTCGTACGCCCCTCGGTTGGCGGCCACCATCGGGTCGGCCGCGCCCGGGGCCGCCGTACGCAACAGGGCCAGCAGAAAGACGACTTCGCCGCGCGGGCGGCGGAACAGCGGGGCCCGCAGGGCGCGGGTGAGCAGGGGATAGAGCAGGACCACGCCGTTCTCGCGCAGGTCCCGGAAGCCGGGGTCGGCGAGGATGTCGGTCACGACGGACGCGGCGGTGTCCTCGGGCAGCAGCAGGTTCAGCCAGGGGTGCGGGTGCAGCCACTCGCCGGTCGCGCGCAGCAGTTCCTCGTCGGCCGCGACCCGGTGCGCGAACTCGGCGTATTCCAGGTCCGTGAACTCGGCCGAGTCGAAGGCGAGGCCCGCCAGGAGGGCCCGGTCGTCGGGCGGGGTCGGGCCCCGGTGGGCGGCGACGGCCTCGACCATGTAGGTCCAGCCGTCGGCGGTGTCCTCGACCGGGCGGGCCTGGCCTTCGAGGTAGTCGAAGCGCCGGTCGGTCGCGAGCAGGTGCTGGTCGGCCAGGTAGGCGTCGAGACCGGGGTAGTACAGGCAGTAGCGGCGCACCAGGGTGGGCGCGGGGGACAGCCGGAGCGTGGCCCGGACGATCACGGCCAGCTGGCCCAGGCCGGCGAGGACCGCGTCGAAGAGGGCGCCATGCCGGTCCGGCGAGCAGACCAGGTGCTCACCGGCCCCGGTGACCACCTCCAGTTCCAGCACCGAGTCCGCGACCAGGCCGTGCCGGTGACTGGCGCCGCCCAGGCCGCCCGCGCTCAGCACACCGCCGACGCCGGCACCGAGGTAGTCGGTGAGGACGGGAGGCGCGAGCCCGTACGGCAGGGTGGCCGCCAGCACGTCCCGCCACAGCGCCCCGGCCCGCACCGCCACCCGGTCCCCGGCCACCGGCCCGACCGCGCTCAGCCCGGACAGGTCGAGGACGATCCCGTCCGGCGCCTGCCCCTGGCCGTAGAGAGAGTGACCGCCGGCCCGCGCGGTCACCGGGATCCCGCGCGGCCCCGCGTACACCAGCGCGTCCCCGACCTCGGCCGCGGACCGGGGCCGCAGTACGCCCCGGGGCGGTCGGCGCACCAGGTGACCGAAGTCGTCGGCCGCCTCCCGGAGGATCTCCGGGCGGGTGTCCAGCAGGTCCTCGACTGGCGCGGAGACTCGGTCCGACGACGTCACGCGGCACGCTCCCAGGAGGCATCGGTCGACACGGGCGCGACCATTCTCGTGTCAGGAGTACGGCGGACGGGCGCCGTTTCCCGTTTCGACGCCGGAGCATCACGGTGGGTTTACTCCGCGGGATTCCGGAGAGCAGCGTCACCGGAGTACCGCCTTGTGTACCGCCGTCGTTTGCACCCCCTCCGTGCGGGGACCCGCGTACGGCTCCCCGTCGCTCCCCGGAGCGCATGTCGTGTGAGAGGTGTTCTGGTCTGTCCGGCTCCCGCGAGACCGCAGCCACAGTCGACGCGCCGACCGCCCGGGCGGCGGACGCGGACCGGACCCCGGTCCCGCCGCCCCGCCCGGGCGCACGGACCGGCCCGGCCACCCGGAACGGCCCGGCCGCCGGCCGGCGCGACGCCTACTTCGACAACGCGAAGTACCTGGCGATCGTGCTCGTGGCCGTGGGGCACGCCTGGGAGCCGCTGCGCTCGGACAGCCGTACCGTCACGGCGCTCTACACGTTCGTCTACGCCTTCCACATGCCGGCGTTCATCATCATCTCCGGCTACTTCTCCCGCAGCTTCGACGCCGGCCCCGCCCGTATCAAACGGCTGGTCACCGGGGTCGCCGTGCCCTACGTGGTGTTCGAGGTCGCCTACACCCTCTTCACCCGGTGGAGCGACCACGCCCCCGACCGCGAGATCAGCCTGCTGGACCCGCTGTATCTGACCTGGTTCCTGGCGGCCCTGTTCATCTGGCGGCTGACGACGCCGATCTGGCGGCTCGTGCGGTGGCCGCTGCCCCTCGCGCTCGCCGTCGCCGCGCTGGCGAGCCTCACGCCGTCCATCGGCAGCGACTTCGACCTGCAGCGGGTCCTGCAGTTCCTGCCGTACTTCGTGCTCGGCCTGTGCCTGCGGCCGGAGCACTTCAGCCTGCTGCGCCGGTGGAGCGTGCGCCTGTGGGCCGTCCCCGTCGCCCTGTGCGCCCTCGCCGTGGCGTACTGGTCGGTGCCGCGTCTGGGCTACCGCTGGTTCTTCCACCGGGACAGCGCCGAGCAGCTCGGCGCCCCCGCCTGGTACGGGCCCGTCATGACCCTCGCCGTCTTCGGCTGCTCCCTGGTGCTGGTCGCCTGCTTCCTCGCCTGGGTGCCGGGCCGCCGCACCTGGTTCACCACCCTCGGCGCGGGCACGCTCTACGGCTACCTGCTGCACGGCTTCGTCGCGCAGAGCGCCAAGCCCGCCCACTTCTACGACCCGGCCTGGACGCACGGCCCGCTGGGCGCGGTGACGGTCACCCTCGTCGCCGCCGTGGTGGTGACCCTGCTGTGCACACCGCCGGTGCGCCGGGTCTTCCGGTTCGTGATGGAGCCCCGGATGGAGTGGGCGTTCCGGGGCCGGGAGGGGCGCGCCGACCAGGACGGCCGACGAAACGCCGCCGGGGTGCTTTCCGGAAACCGCTGAAGCGGCGAATATGCCGCACCATGGACATCCTGCTCGTCGCCAGCGCCTTCAACAGCCTGTCCCAACGGGTGTACGCCGAACTGTCCGACCTCGGCCACCACGTGGAGGTCGTCCTCGCCACCCACGGCCCCGACGCCGTCCGCTCCGCGGTCCGGGACCGGCGCCCGGAGCTGATCATCGCGCCGATGCTGAAGACCGCGCTCCCCGGGGACGTCTGCCGGGACCACACCTGCCTGGTCGTGCACCCGGGACCGCCCGGCGACCGCGGCCCCTCCTCGCTCGACTGGGCCGTCGCCGGGCAGGCACCCCGCTGGGGAGTGACCGTGCTCCAGGCCGAGACGGCCGTGGACGCGGGCGCGGTCTGGGCGAGCGAGCCCTTCCCGGTGGAGCCGGTCGGCAAGAGCGACCTCTACCGCAACGAGGTCGCCGACGCCGCCCTCACCGCCGTCCACGAGGCCGTACGACGGTATGCGGAGGGCTCGTACAAGCCGGTGCCGCAGAGCGATCCCTCGATCCACGGCCGGATCGTCTGGCGGGACGTCTTCCGCCAGACGCGACGGCGGATCGACTGGGCGGCCGACGACACCGAGACGGTGCTGCGCAAGCTGCGCGGCGCCGACTCGCAGCCCGGGGTCCTCGACGAACTCCTCGGCCGGGAGCTGTTCCTGCACGGCGGCCACCCCGAGGACCGGCTGCGCGGCCGCCCCGGTGAGTTGCTCGCGACCCGCGCGGGCGCGGTCTGCCGGGCCACCCGGGACGGCGCCGTGTGGATCCCCGAGCTGCGCCCCCGCAAGACCTCCGGCGACCCCGCCCCCTTCCGCCGCCCCGCGGCCGACGTCCTCGCCTCTCCCGGCCTCCCCGACAGCCCCGCCCCGCTGGAACTGCCCCCGGACCGCCGCACCTGGACCGACATCCGCTACCGGCAGCGCGGCGACGTCGGCTACGTCACCTTCTCCTTCCCCGGCGGCGCGATGAGCACCGACCACTGCCGGCGCCTGCTCGCCGCCTACGAGTACGCGCTCGCCCGGCCGACCCGGGTTCTGGTGCTCGGCGGCCACCGGGACTTCTTCTCCAACGGCATCCATCTGAACGTCATCGAGGCCGCCCCGGACCCCGCCGAGGAGTCCTGGGCCAACCTCAACGCGATGGACGACCTGGTGGAGGCCGTGCTGCGGACCACCGACCGGCTGGTCGTGGCGGCGCTCGCCGGCAACGCGGCGGCCGGCGGCGCCATGCTCGCCCTCGCCGCCGACGAGGTCTGGTGCCGCACCGGCGCCGTCCTCAACCCGCACTACCGGCGGATGGGCCTGTACGGCTCGGAGTTCTGGACGTACTCGCTGCCCCGTCGCGCCGGAGCGGAGACCGCCCGGCGGCTGACCGAGGAGGCGCAGCCGGTGAGCGCCGCGACCGCGGCCAGGACCGGACTCGTCGACCGGCTGCTGCCGGTCCCCGCACAGCGCTTCGCCGCCGAGGTGGCGGAGCTGGCGGCCGAGCTCGCCGCCGCCCCGGATCTGGGCCGGCGCCTCGTCGCCAAGGCCGCGGCGCGCGAGGCCGACGAGGCACGCCGGCCGCTCGCCGCGTACCGGAAGGACGAACTCGACCGGATGCGCGCCCTGTTCTTCGACCCGGCCGCCGCCTACCACTCGCTGCGCTCGGACTTCGTCCGCAAGGTCCCGGGCGGTGCCCGGTGACGCGGCTGCTGGTGGCGGGCGTAGGCAACATCTTCCTCGGCGACGACTCCTTCGGCCCCGAGGTGATCCGCGCCCTGGCCCGGCGCCCGCTGCCCCCCGAGGTACAGGTCCGGGACTTCGGCATCCGGGGCATGGACCTCGCCTACGCGCTGCTCGGCGGCTGGACGGTCGCCGTACTCGTGGACGCCGCGGCCCGCGGCCTGCGCCCCGGCACGCTCTCCCTGATCGAACCCGACCTCCCCGACGGCGCCCAGGCGGCCCCGCCCGAAGCACACGGCATGGACCCGGCGAAGGTGCTGGCCCTGGCCGCCCATCTCGGTGACGAACCCCTGCCGCGCGTCCTCGTACTCGCCTGCGAGCCCGGCGAGCTGCCGCGTGGCGACGAGGACATCGCCCCCGGCCTGAGCGAGCCCGTGCGGGACGCGGTCGAACAGGCCGTCGAAGCCCTGCACGCTCTGGTCCCGGCGCTGCTCGCCGATCCCCGGGGCACGCCTTCGTTGGCCCGCTCGGAGGAATCCACGGGCCCCGCCCCGGCCGGGCTCCCGCACCCGGCCGCCACCGGCGCGGAGGATCGCTGACGGACCAGGACGGGACCCTCCCGATCCGACGGTTCTTCTGGAACTCAACGATCGAGGAGTACCCATGTGTGAGTCCGAGGAGGTCACCCGGGCCGTCCTGGCCAGGAACGACGGCTTGGCCGCCAGCCTGCGCGACGACCTGGCCGCGCGCGGGGTGAGCGTGGTGAACCTGCTCTCCAGCCCCGGCAGCGGCAAGACCGAACTGCTCGGCCGGGTGCTGGCCCGGGCGCTGGAGCGGGACGTGCCCGTCGCCGCCTTCACCGCCGACCTCGCCACCGAGAACGACGCCAGGCGGCTGGCCCGTTCCGGAGCGCCGGTGAAACAGCTGCTCACCGACGGGCTGTGCCACCTGGAGGCCCGGCAGGTACGCGGCCACCTGGAGGGCTGGCTGCCGCCGGACACCGCGCTGCTGTTCGTGGAGAACGTCGGCAATCTCGTCTGCCCGGCCTCCTACGACCTCGGTGAACAGCTGCGGATCGTGCTGATGGCGGTGACCGAGGGCGAGGACAAGCCCGCGAAGTACCCCACCGCCTTCGGCTCCGCCCACCTGGTCGTGCTCACCAAGACCGACCTCGCCGGGCCGGCCGGCTTCGACGAGACCGCCTTCGCCGACCAGGTGCGGCGCGTGAACCCCGGGGTGGAGATCGTCCGCTCCTGCGCCCGCACCGGCGAGGGCGTCGACACGGTCCTGGACCGGGTGCTCGCCGTACGGGACGGTGCTCCCGCGCACCGGCCGCCCCTCGCCCCGCACCCGCACGGTCACGTCCACGCGCCCAGCGCCTCGTGACGGCCCCCACCACGGCGACGGCCGTCCGCCGGCGCATCACCGTGCGGGGAACCGTGCAGGGCGTCGGCTTCCGCCCGCACGTCCACCGCCTCGCCGCCGGTCTCACGCTGACCGGGTTCGTCGGCAACACGGCCGACGGCGTGCTCATCGAGGTCGAGGGAACGGCGGTCGGCGTCGAGCGGTTCTGCGAGCTGCTCGCCACCGAGCCGCCGCCGCTCGCCACCGTGACCGCCGTCGCCGTCGAGGAGGTACCCGTCACCGGCGCGGACCCAGGCTTCACCATCCGCGCCACCGAGCAGTCGTCCCTGGGCCGCACCCTGCTCCCGCCAGACACCGCGACCTGCGCCGACTGCCTGCGGGAGCTGGCCGATCCGGCCGACCGCAGACACCGGCACCCCTTCATCACCTGCACCCACTGCGGCCCCCGCTTCACCATCGCCACCGGCATGCCCTACGACCGCGCGGTCACCACCATGTCCGGCTTCCCCCTGTGCGCCGACTGCGCCCGGGAGTACGACGCCCCGGCCGACCGCCGCTTCCACGCCCAGCCCGTGGCCTGCCCGGACTGCGGGCCCCGGCTGCGGCTGGTCCCCGCCGCGGGCAACGGAGTGCGAGCCACTCGCGATGGTGATGCCCTCTCACAGGCGCGAGAGCTGCTCGCGGCCGGCCAGATCGTCGCCGTCAAGGGCATCGGCGGCTACCACCTGGCCTGCGACGCCGACAACGCCCGGGCCGTCGACACCCTGCGCACCCGCAAGGCGCGCGGGGACAAGCCGTTCGCCGTGATGTGCGCGGACCTGGCGGGGGTGGAGCGGATCGCCGTGGTCGGGGCCGCCGAACGGGCCGCGCTCACCGGCCCCCGCCGCCCCATCGTCCTGCTCCGCCCCCGCGCCGGTGTACGGCTGGCGGCCGGGGTCCGCCCCGGCAGCCCCCACCTCGGCGTGATACTGCCCTACACCCCCGTGCACACCCTCCTGTTCGGCCTCCCCGGCGACCCGCCCGGCCCCCGCGTGCTGGTGATGACCAGCGGCAACCGCTCGGGCGAGCCGATCGTCACGGACGACGAGGAGGCGCTGACCCGCCTGTTCGGACTGGCCGACGCCTGGCTCGCCCACGACCGGCCCATCGCCTCGCCCTGCGACGACTCCCTGCTGCGGGTGCGCGCCGACGGCACCGAACAGGTCCTGCGCCGCTCCCGCGGATATGTGCCACGACCGCTGAGCCTGCCCGTCCCGGTACGGCCCGCGCTCGCGGTGGGCGGCGACCTCAAGAACGCGCTGTGCGTCGGCGAGGGCGAACTGGCCTGGCTCGGTCCGCACATCGGCGACATGGGCGACCTGGCGACGCTGGAGGCCGCCGTCCGCGCGGAACAGCATCTGCACCGGCTCACCGGAGTCCGCCCCGAGCTGGTCGCCGCCGACCGGCACCCCGGCTACCACGCGTCCGCCTGGGCCCGCCGCCGGGCCGCTCAACTGCCCGTGAAGAAGCCGGTGTTCGTCCAGCACCACCACGCCCATGTCGCCGCCGCCATGGCGGAAGCCGGCCTGGACGGCACCACACCGGTCATCGGCGTCGCCTTCGACGGCACCGGGTACGGCGACGACGGCACCGTCTGGGGTGGCGAGGTGCTCGTCGCCGACTACACCGGCTACCGGCGCCTCGCCCACCTCGCCCCGGCCCCGCTCCCCGGCGGCGACGCGGGAGTCGCCAACCCGTGCCGGATGGCACTGGCCCGGCTGTGGGCGGCCGGCCTGCCGTGGGATGCGGACCTGCCCAGCGTCGCCGCCTGCTCGCGCGAGGAACTGAGGCTGCTGGCCCGGCAGTTGCCGAGCCAGGTCGGCTGCGTGGCCACCTCGAGCGTGGGCCGGCTCTTCGACGCCGTGTCGTCCCTCGCGGGCGTGTGCCACCGCGCCGGGTACGAGGCGCAGGCCGCCCTGGAACTGGAGGCGCAGGCCTGCCTGGCCTGGGGCGAGGACACGGCCGCCTACCCCTTCGGCGACCGCTTCGACCCGGCCCCGACGCTGCGCGCGATCGTCACCGACCTGCGGCGCGGCACCCCGGTACCGGTGATCGCGGCCCGCTTCCACCGCGGGGTCGCCCGGGCGGTCCTGGAGCTGTGCCGGGCGGCGCGCCGGGCCACCGGCCTGGCCACCGTCGCCCTCACCGGTGGCGTCTTCGCCAACGCCCTTCTGGAGCAAGCGGGTTCCGACCTGCTGCACGACCACGGGTTCACCGTCGTCCGGCACCGAGAAGTCCCGCCGAACGACGGCGGGCTGGCGCTCGGGCAGCTGATGGTCGCGGCCCACGGACAACGACCCCCCGACGGCCGACGTACGGCAGTCAGCGACGAGACGGAGTGACCATGTGTTTGGCAGTGCCCGGCAGAGTCGTGAGCATCGACGACACGGCCGATCCGCTCACCGGCCTGATCGACTTCGGCGGTGTACAGAAACAGGCGTGTCTGGAGTACGTGTCCGACGTCCGCGTCGGTGAGTACGTCATCGTCCATGTGGGCTTCGCCCTCCAGCGGCTCGACGAGGAGTCGGCCCTGGCCTCCCTCCAGCTCTTCGAGGAACTCGGCCTGCTGGAAGAGGAGTTCGGCGACGCCTGGCAGCAGGCGGCCCGGCAGGCCGAGGGGAACGAGGCCCGGTGAAGTATCTCGACGAGTTCAACGACCCCCAGCTGGCCCGCCGGCTGCTGGACGGGATCCGGTCCGTCGTCACCCGGCCCTGGGCCCTGATGGAGGTGTGCGGCGGCCAGACCCACTCGATCATCCGGCACGGCATCGACCAACTCCTCCCCGATGAGGTGGAGTTGATCCACGGCCCGGGGTGCCCGGTCTGTGTGACCCCGCTGGAGTGCATCGACAAGGCGCTGGAGATCGCCGCCCGCCCCGGGGTGATCTTCTGCTCCTTCGGCGACATGCTGCGGGTGCCCGGCACCGACCGGGACCTGTTCCGGGTCAAGGGCGAGGGCGGTGACGTCCGGGTGGTGTACTCGCCGCTCGACGCGCTGAAGCTCGCCCAGCGACACCCGGACCGTCAGGTGGTGTTCTTCGCCATCGGCTTCGAGACCACCGCCCCCGCCAACGCCATGGCCGTCCACCAGGCCAAGCGCCTCGGCCTGACCAACTTCAGCCTGCTGGTCTCCCATGTGCGGGTACCCCCGGCCATCGAGGCCATCATGACCGCCCCCAGCTGCCGGGTGCAGGGCTTCCTGGCCGCCGGGCACGTGTGCAGCGTGATGGGCATGACCGAGTACCCGGAGCTGGCCGCACGCCACCGGGTCCCCGTCGTCGTCACCGG
Organism: Streptomyces sp. NPDC007157; assembly: GCF_040634235.1. Lineage (NCBI taxonomy): Bacteria > Bacillati > Actinomycetota > Actinomycetes > Kitasatosporales > Streptomycetaceae > Streptomyces > Streptomyces sp. NPDC007157. Next base: position 330,401 of record NZ_JBEYFE010000003.1, on the reverse strand, counting down.
CTTCGAACCGCTCGACATCCTGGAGGGCATCCGCCGTACCGTCCTTCAGCTGGAGCGCGGCGAGCACCGGGTGGAGAACGCCTACGCCCGTGCCGTGCGCGAGGACGGCAACCCGGCGGCCATCCGCATGATCGAAGAGGTCTTCGAGGTCACCGACCGCTCCTGGCGGGGCATCGGCCCCATCCCGGCCAGCGGCTGGCGGCTCAGCGAGGCCTACCGGGCGTACGACGCCGAGCACCGCTTCGACGTCACCGGCATCCGCACCGAGGAACCGGCCGAGTGCCGGGCCGGCGAGGTCCTCCAGGGGCTCATCAAACCCACGGAGTGCGCGGCCTTCGGTACCAGCTGCACCCCGCGCACCCCGCTCGGCGCCACCATGGTCTCCAGCGAGGGGGCCTGCGCCGCCTACTACCTCTACCGCCGGATGTCCGAACCGGCGCTCCCGCGCGAGGAGATGAACCCCGTTGGCTGAGCAGACCGTCGCCGACCCGGCGAACTGGAGCTGTCCGGTGCCGATCCGCGACCAGCCGGTCGTGGTGATGGGCCACGGCGGAGGCGGCGCCCTCTCCGCCGAACTGATCGAGCAGGTCTTCGTCCCCGCCTACGGCAACGCCCTGCTCGCCGGGATGACCGACTCGGCCGTCCTCCAGCTCGGCGGCGCCCGGCTGGCGTTCTCCACCGACTCCTACGTCGTACGGCCGCTGTTCTTCCCCGGCGGCTGTCTCGGTGACCTCGCCGTCAACGGCACGGTCAACGACCTGGCGATGAGCGGCGCCCGGCCCGCCTACCTCTCCGCCGCGTTCGTCCTGGAGGAGGGCGTGGAGCTGGCCGTCGTCGAACGCGTCGCGCGGGCCATGGGCGCGGCCGCCGAGACGGCCGGAGTCACCATCGCCACCGGCGACACCAAGGTGGTCGAGGCCGGCCACGGGGACGGGGTGTACGTCACCACCGCCGGGGTCGGTCTGGTGCCCGAGCGGGTGGACATCCGGCCGCAGCGGGCCCGGCCCGGCGACGCCGTCATCGTCAGCGGGCCGATCGGACTGCACGGGGTGGCCGTCCTGAGCGTCCGCGAGGGGCTGGAGTTCGGCGTCGAGATCGCCAGCGACACCGCGTCGCTCGCCGACCTGGTCGCCACCATGCTGGACGTCACCCCGGACATCCACGTCCTGCGCGACCCGACACGCGGTGGCCTGGCCGCCTCGCTGAACGAGATCGCCCGCGCCTCCGGCACGGGGGTACGGCTGACCGAGCGGGCCGTCCCGGTCCCGGACGCGGTGGCCAACGCCTGCGGGTTCCTCGGGCTCGACCCGCTCTACGTCGCCAACGAGGGCCGGCTCGTCGCCTTCGTACCCCCGACGGAGGCCGAGGCCGTCCTGGCGGCGATGCGCGCCCACCCGCAGGGGGCGGGCGCGACCCGGATCGGCGAGTGCGTGGCCGACCACCCCGGGATGGTCGTGGTGGCCACCGGACTCGGCGGCACCCGCGTCGTGGACCTGCCCCTGGGAGAACAGCTCCCGCGGATCTGCTGATCGAGGCGAAGCCGGTCGAGGCTAGGCCGGTCAAGGTGAGTCCGGTCGAGGCGAGTCCGGTCAAGGCGAAGACCCTGCCGGTACCCAGGTCCGTTCCGGGTACCGGCAGGGTCATTCGACGGCGGTGATCTCCAGCTCCCGGCCGCTGCGCAGCTCGGGGCAGGGCCGGTCGCAGCGCGGGCACCAGAAGAACGGCGGCATGCCCACCGCGAACTCCTCGGCGCACGGTTCGCACCAGGCCCGCGCGGGCACCTGCTCGACCACGAGGTCCGCCCCCGCCAGGGCGGTGCCGTCACGGGCCACCTCGAAGGCGAAGGTCAGGGCGTCGGGGACGACCCCGGACAGCTCCCCGACCCGGACGGACACCGCCGAGACGGTGTCCGCCCCGTCCTCCCGGGCCCACGCGCCGGCCTGATCCACGATCGCGGTCGCGATGGACAGTTCGTGCACGCCGGCCTCACGGATACCGGTGACCGGCACCCAGCCCGCCGGAGATGCGCCAGATCTTCAGCTCGCGCAGCAGGCTGGGGATCTCGGTGACGAGCAGCGCCACGCACAGGGCGCCCACCAGGGCGACCTCGGCGGTCAGCACCCGCTGGGCCGCCGTCGTACCTCTCGTTCGTTGCCTCATATGGGGGACTCCCAGTTCTCTCTCGGTCCGCTGTCGTCCGGTTCGGCTCTCGACCGGTTCAGCCGGGAGGGATGTTCGGCATGACGTCCAGCAGGGTGTCGTGCCGCTTCCAGTGGATGCCGGTGGAGCGCCGCGCGTCGGCGGTGCCGTCCGGGTGATGCCCGGTCTGGCTGGTGTGCGGCCCCTTGTTGCCCTGGTGCATGCCGGGCACGTGGGACGGCGTGTCGGGCTTCACCTGGGCTCGGCCCACTCGGATGCTTCCCATGGGGTTTCTCCTTCCTGTGTTGCCGTTCCTCAAGGCCGCTCGGTGAGCTCCTCGAAGAAACGCTCCACGGCCGGCCACATCCGGCCGCCACCGGACAGGCCGCGCCATTCCCGGCGGACCACGGCGAGCATGCGGAAGCAGTCGTCGACCGGCGCGATCCAGTGGTGGTCCAGGCCGTGGACGGTGTTGACCAGCAGCGCCTCGACGTCGGGCGCCATACCGGCCAGGGGCGGGCAGCCGGCGACCGCCCGTTGCCAGGCCGCCGCGTCCACATCCCAGCGCATGGCACCCGCCGGGCTCGGCCCCTCGGCGGTGACCGAGCCGTCGGCGCGCGGTACGAAGAAGACCAGTCCGACCGGGACCCCGAGGGCCGCGGTGTCGACCTTCGGGAGCCGGACCCGGCGGGTCGGGATCAGCCGGAACTGGACTTCACCGGTGCCCTGTCCCGGCTTTCCGGGAAACAGCACCGAGCAGGGACGGCAGGCACAGCGGACCTCGCCCTGCCCGGAGTCGTACAGATGCGGATGGTTCTCGGGCACCGGGGCGGCGCACAGGTCGCACACCTCCGCCTCCGCCGCCGGCCGGTGGTCGGCGGCGGAGCGGATGAGGCGGGCCAGGGCTCCGTCGGTGCTCACCGGGCCTCCTGCGGCCGGCGCAGGGAGTCCAGGGGGACGAAGGCGGGGGCCGGGGCCTCGGGCACCGGCTGCACGTCGGTCAGCTCGGGGGCCGCGGCGAGCACCGCCTCCCGGACCACGTCGGCCACCTCCGTAGTACCTCCGCCGCACCCGGACCCGCAACCGCCGCCCGTGGTCAGCCGCACCCGGCCCACCTGGCCCTCCACACCGGCCCACTCGACGTCACCGCCGCGTTCGCGCACGGCGGGGCGCAGCCGTTCGACCGCGCGGGCCGCCCGGCTCTCGGGCGAGTCGGGGTGGATGTCGTGCAGGACCAGGAGGTGGTCGAGGAGTTCGTCGCCGGAGAGCCGCTCGGCCAGGGCCGCGTCCGCGCGGTCCAGGACGCGGGCGAGCGCCTCGCCGTAGACCTCGGTCAGCAGGCGCACCGCCTCCACGGCCGAGCCGCCGGTGGGGCCCGGAGCTGACTCCAGCCCCTCCAGCAGCGAGTCGAGGCGGGCCAGCCGGGTCTCGACCGCCGGGCCGTCGAGCCGCCCGGGCTCAGCCATGGTCCGCCCCGTACGTCGGCGAGTGCGTGACGCTCAGCGTCTTGCCCTTGCCCGTGTACATGTGGACACCGCACGGCAGACACGGGTCGAAGCTGCGGACCGTGCGCATGATGTCGACGCCCTTGAAGTCGTCCGGGCCGTTCTCCTCGAAGATCGGCTGGCCCTGGACGGCGTCCTCGTAGGGACCGGGGGTGCCGAACTTGTCCCGGGGGCTGGCGTTCCACGGGGTCGGCGGGTACGGGTGGTAGTTGGCGATCTTCTTGTCCTTGATCACCAGGTGGTGGGAGAGGACCCCGCGCACGGCCTCGTGGAAGCCGCAGCCGATCGCCTCGTCCGGCACCTCGAAGTCCTCGAACACCTTGGTGTCGCCGGACCGCACCAGACCCATCGCCTCGTCCAGGAACTGCAGGGCCATGGCCGCCGCGTAGGCGACGAAGTACGGCCGGGCACGGTCGCGTTCGAGGGTGTTGGACCACTTCGGGATCTTCCACTCCAGGGTGGTCTCCGGCAGGCTCTCGCCCTTGGGCAGCGAGATCCGCACACTGCTGCCGGTGGCCTTGATGTACGGCGTGTCGACGATGCCGCTCAGCGCGGTCGTCCAGAGCCGGGCCAGCGGGCCGCCGCCGGTGTCGAGGGCCAGGTGGTCGCCGGTGCGCTGGTCGAACCAGCGCGGGCTCATCACCCAGCTGTAGTTGGCGTCGAAGTCCCGCTTCTGCGGCACCGGAAGGGTCGTCTGGTTCCACGGGTGGCGCATGTCGACGGGGTTGCCCAGCGGGTCGTGGGTGACGAACGGGTCCTCGTTCACCCAGTCCTCGTAGAACGAGCTGCCGAGCATGATCCTCAGGCCCAGGTTGATGTCGACCAGGTTGTTGGTGACCAGTTCGCCGTCGACCACGATGCCCGGGGTGACGTACATCGCCTTGCCCCAGCGGTCCATGTTCTCGTACTTGTAGTCGACGACCTTCGGGTCCTGCCAGGCGCCCCAGCAGCCGAGCAGGATACGGCGCTTGCCGACCTCCTCGTAGCCCGGCAGCGCCTCGTAGAAGAAGTCGAAGACGTCGTCGTTCATGGCGACGGCCTTCTTCACGAAGTCGATGACGTGCATCAGCCGGCTGAGGTAGTCGGTGAACACGGTCGGAGCCGGCATGGTGCCCACACCGCCCGGATACAGCGTGGAGGGGTGGACGTGCCGCCCCTCCATCAGGCAGAACATCTCGCGAGTGGTCCGGGAGACCTTCAGTGCCTCCTTGTAGACCTCGCCCTCGAAGGGGTTGAAGGCCTTCATGATGTCCGCGATGGTCCGGTACCCGTGGATGTCACCGCGCGGGGCGGCGGTGCGTTCGGCGCGGGCCAGCACACTCGGGTTGGTGGCCTTGACCATCTGCTCGCAGAAGTCCACGAAGACCAGGTTGTCCTGGAAGATCGTGTGGTCGAACATGTACTCGGCCGCCTCGCCGAGGTTGACGATGTGCTCGGCCAGCGGCGGCGGCTTCACCCCGTACGCCATCTGCTGGGCGTAGTCGGAGCACGTGGTGTGGTTGTCGCCGCAGATACCGCAGATCCGCGAGGTGATGAAGCCCGCGTCGCGCGGGTCCTTCCCCTTCATGAAGACGGAGTAGCCGCGGAAGAGGGAGGAGGTGCTGTGGCACTCCGTCACCTCCCGGTTGGCGAAGTCGATCTTCGTGTAGATGCCCAGGTTTCCGATGATCCGAGTGATCGGATCCCAGGACATGTCCACGATCTGCGCGGGCTTGCGCCCTTTCTGCCGGGCCTCGGTTGTCATCAGCGTCGCTGGCCTTTGCTGTGGGGGGATGTGGGGCGGGAGGACTCTGGCGTGTCAGGGCCGCCAGCGCGGGGCGTACCCGCTGGTGAGCTTGCGCTTGTTGTGGCGCCACTTGGGCTCGTGGTTGACCAGGTCGTTGGTGAAGCCGCGCAGGCGGCGGATGACCGCGCCGTACGGCTTGATGGCCAGCGAGGAGAGGGTGCCTCCGGGCGGCTCGTCCATGAACGGCATGAACGCGTCCGGGAAGCCCGGCATGGTGCAGCCGATGCAGATACCGCCGACGTTGGGGCAGCCGCCGACGCCGGCCATCCAGCCCCGCTTGGGCACGTTGCAGTTCACGACCGGACCCCAGCAGCCGGTCTTCACCAGGCACTTGGGGGAGTTGTAGTCCATCGCGAAGGACGCCTGCTCGTAGTACGAGCCTCGGTCGCAGCCCTCGTGCACCGTGCGTCCGAACAGCCACTGCGGACGCAGCATGTGGTCCAGCGGGGGCGGGGGAGCGGTGCCGGCGGCGTGGTAGAGCACCCAGACCAGGGTCTCCATGAAGTTCTCCGGCTGCACCGGGCAGCCCGGAATGTTCACCACGGGCAGCCCGCCCTGCGACTTGTAGTCCCAGCCCAGGTAGTCCGCGAGGCCCATCGAACCGGTCGGGTTGCCGGCCATCGCGTGGATGCCGCCGAAGGCGGCACAGGTGCCGATGGCCACCACCGCCCAGGCCTTGGGCGCCAGTTGGTCGATCCAGTCGTTGAGGGTCTGCGGCTGGCCGGTCTCCGGGTCGTTGCCGAAGGACGTCCAGTAGCCCTCGCCCTCGATGATGTTCTGGTTCGGGATCGAGCCCTCGATGACGAGGATGAACGGCTGCCCCAGCTCGCCCCGCGCGGCCTTCCGGTACGGCGCGAGGAAGTCCTCGCCGCCCAGGCTCGGCGACAGCACCTTGTTGACCAGGTTGACCTTCGGGATGCCCGGGATCAGGCCGAGGACCAGGTCCTCGATGGAGGGCTGGTCCGCCGCGGTCACGGAGACGGTGTCGCCGTCGCAGCTCATGCCCTCGGAGATCCACAGGATGGTGATCTCGTCGAACCCCTGGTGTTCGCCGGTTTCGCTGGGTTCGCCGCCGACGGCGGTGGTGCCGTTCTTGGTGCTCATACGCTAGGCCTCCGATGGAGTGGGTCCCGCGGGCGGCTCTTGTGCCACCGCTGGGTCCGGGACGTCGGTGCCCCCGAGCGGCTCGACTTCGTCGGGCCGGAAGTAGTGGAAACGGCCGTACCAGCCGTGCAGTTCGGCCGCCGGATCGTCGTCGACGGTGACGGCGAGATGGGTGCTGCCGTCCACGTCGTGGAAGACGGCGGCCACGGTGGCGGTCCGTCCGGCCAGGAACATGTCCTGGGCGTCGGCGCCCCGGCGGCGCGGGCGCAGCCGCACCGCGCAGCCGCCGCCGACCCGCACACCGTCGACCAGGACGGTGTCGGTGGCCGGGGAGAGCCCCTCGTCGGCGCCCTCCTGCCACCAGGCGGGACGGCCGGCGGCCGGCTTCAGCGAACGGATCGCGCCGTGCAGCCGCCCGAAGACCTCCGGTGGCATGGTGTCGACGCGGTCGAGGATCTCGGCGGCCCGCGGGTCGGTGGCGCGGGCCTCCCGCTTCTCCTCGTCCGTCAGCAGCATGGTGCGCAGGGTGAGGATCTCGTCGATCTCACCGGCGTCGTGCAGATCCCCGGGGCTCTCCGGGGCCACCTGCGGGTGGTCGGGCAGGATGATCGGCGAGGAGAGCAGCAGGGCGGAGACCGAGCCGTCGGCGGGGGCGTCGGCGGGGGGCGGGCCGCCGAGCACCGGGAACGTGAAGTCGTTGCGGCAGCTCCGGGCGGCTTCCTGAAGGTCCGGGCCGGGGTCGATCAGGGAGACGAACTCCGCGCCCTCGGCGCCGAGCAGGGTGTGGGTGGCGATGAGGGCGTGGCGCAGCGCCTGGTCGCGCGGGGCGTGTGGATCGGCCGGGCGCCCCTGGTGCTCGGTGCGCACCCGGAGCCGCACGAGTCCCTCGCCGAACCGCTCGGCCGTGACCGTGGTGGTCGCCCGGACCTCCTCCCGGCGCCTGACGATCCGCCCGGCTCCCGAGGGCAGCGCCTCCGTGTCGGCGCCGGCGGGCGAGCCCACCGGAAAGCCGTGCTCGCCCTCGGCCAGGGTGACCGTGAGGTCCACCTCGCGCGGCACCGCCTCCTCGAAGGTCAGCTGCACGCTGCCGTCGTCGCACGTCAGCGACTCGACCGGGCGCCCCTCGGCGTCCTCGACCTGCTTGTGCTGCATCTGCAGATACCGCACCCGCACCCGCAGGACCGCGTCCGGCCGGTCCACCCGTACCAGGCACTCCGTCTGCTGGTACCAGGAGTCCGCCGAGCCCGACACGCCCGGGCTGACCGGGCCGTCGGCCTCCACCCACTCCCTGGGGAAGAGGACCCCGAACTGCCAGCGGGCACGATTCTTCGGCGAGGACCGCCGATAGGGGTAGAGGAGGTACCCCTCGTAGAGGACGGCATCGGCGACGGCGCTCAGCCGCCCGAAGACATGCCCGGACCGCCCAGGAGGGCGCTTCGGGCCGTCCGTCAGGGCAGTGCGGGGCGCTCTGCCGTCGACCAGTCCCTCGGCCATGCAGCCTCCTCGGATCCGTGCGCGCGGCCCATACCTTCCACCACGGTCACATCGGTCACGCCCGCTCGCCTCTTCTGGCCGAGCGGGGTTGGGCCGAACGGGGTGTGGCCGGGCGTACGCCGGGTCGGCCGGCGGAGGCGGGCTGCGCGGGACGGCCCGGGCGGACCGAGAGGACGGTGCGTGCCCGGTGGCCGGGGTCGCCGAGGGGGGTGGTCAGGGGGCGACGAAGAGGGAGGGGAAGCGGGGGGCCAGCCAGGGCTTGCGGCCGATGGCGAGAATCTGGCCCCGGGCCATCGCCGGCCACGGGTTGCGGCGGCCGAGGGCGATGAGGAGGAAGGCGACCGGATCGATGAGGATCGTGCAGTCCGGGCGGTCCTGCGGTGCCGGAGCCACCTGGACGGCGCCGTCGGCGAGCGTGACGCCGAAGGCACCGCCGCCACCGCGCAGCCGGATCGTGTAGCGGGCGGTCAGTCCGGCGACCGCCGAAGCGTCCGCCACGGTCGGCATCACCGAGAGCATGAACGGCATGCACAGCGCCACCCGTTCGGCGTCGATCATGTGCGGGCGCCGCAGCGCGCGGGCGAGATCGTAACCGTGGCCCAGCATGTGCGTGAGCAGGTAGGAGGCGAGGACGGACCGGTCCATCCGGCCGAGCGGCGTGACCGGCGCGGGACCGTCCGCCGTCGTGGCCAGCGCGTCGACACAGCGCGCGGCCTGCTCGGTGATCGTCGCCGCGAGCGGCCCGGCCCGGCGCTCCCCGAACAGGGCCAGCGACTCCGCGTTGGCCGCCGCCAGGCTCTGCGGTGTGCCGTCCCCGTAAGGGCGTTCGGTGCCGAGAGCGAGGTCGGCCATCAGCTCGTTGGCCAGCGCCAGATGGGCCGCCGCCTCGCCGACCGTCCATTGCGACCCCGGTACGGCGACACCCGTGTCCGCCACGCCGTCCAGCACCGCCGCGATGTCGTCGCCGGTCTGCCGTATCGCCTGCCCGAGCCCTTCGGGCAACGCCCCTCGGACGTCCTGCCGTGCCGCCTGGTCCATGTCGGTTGCTCCCGTTCTACCGGGCGGTACCCAATCAGACGTACGGGCGCACCACAAGACCCGTGGCGATCACCGTGGGCCGAGGCCGTGCAGGAAGGTGTCGACGACCACGTCGGCGGCCTGGGCGGCGCTGAGCTCGGACAACTCCTGCGAGGCCAGATGCATCAGCTGCGGCAGCAGTGAACTCGCCCAGGAGAACGGGAGATCCGCGCGCAGCAGCCCCTCTTCGGCGGCGCGCCGCAGGAAGTCGTCGATCTCCCCGATCAGGGCGTCGCGCCGCTCCCGGATCGCGTCGTCGGCCCGCAGCCGGCCGAGCTCCACCGGCCACTTGCGATTGACGCCGATGATCTCCTCGACGTACCGGTGCAGCGCCACCGCGACGGGAGCCGCACGCAGCCTGGCGTTCTCCACGGCCCGCTCGACCGCGTCGTACCGCGCCTGGTAGATGGCCGCCAGCAACTCCTCGCGGGACGCGAACCGCCGGTAGACGGTGCGCCGGTCGACGCCGGCCTCGGCGGCGATCGCGGCGATGCTCGCGGCCGGATCGGCGGCGAGCATACGGGCCCCGGTCGTCAGAACCGCTTCCAGGTTACGTGCTGCGTCTGCTCTCACGCGCCGAGCATAGCCCGGGGTGTGGAGTCTGACTCATCTACTGACTCATCAGTGAGGCCAACCAATCTGTAAGTGCTACATTGAAGTGACAGATAACGAAGCCATCGCGCTCGACATCCTCGGGAGAGGGCAAATGATCACTTACGACCGTCTCTTCATCGCCGGATCCTGGGAGGCGCCCAGCGACCCCGGACTGCTCGACATCCGGTCGCCGCACGACCAGGCGGTCATCGGCCGTGCCGCCCAGGCCCGGCCGGCCGACATCGACCGCGCGGTGGCCGCCGCCCGGGCCGCCTTCGACGAGGGCCCCTGGTCGCGCACGGCACCGGCGGATCGCATCGCCGTCCTACGGCGTCTGAACGCGCTGCGCGAGGCCGACGCCGAGAAGATCGCCGGCCTCATCTCGGCCGAGAACGGCTCGGCCGCCTGGTTCACCAGGGCCGGGCAGCCGGGGCTCACCCGGCAGGCCGAGGCCTACTTCGCGGCCGCGGAGGGGTTCGGCTGGGAGGAGACGCCGGCGTCCGGCTCCGCGGTGCGCGCCGTCGTACGGCGTGAGCCCGTCGGTGTGGTCGCCGCCGTCATCCCCTGGAACTCCCCGTTCTCGGCGGCCATGGCGAAGATCATCCCGGCGCTGCTGGCCGGCAACACGGTCGTCCTGAAGGTGTCCCCGGAGAACTCGCTGAGCATGGGGGTCCTCGCCGAACTGCTGGAGCGGGCCGGTCTGCCGGAGGGGGTGATCAGCGTGCTCCCCGCCGACCGGGAGACCAGCGAGCACCTGGTGTCGCACCCCGACATCGACAAGGTCGCGTTCACCGGCTCGACCCGGGCCGGGCGCAGGATCGCCGCCATCGCGGGCGAACAGCTGAAGCGGGTCAGCCTGGAACTGGGCGGCAAGTCGGCCGCGATCATCCTGCCGGACGCCGACGTCGACCGGGCGGTGCGCGGGCTGAAGTTCGCCTCGCTGCTCAACAACGGCGAGTCGTGCATCGCCCAGACCCGCGTCCTCGCGCCGCGCGGCCGGTACGACGAGGTCGTCACCGGCCTCAAGGACCTGGTGGAATCGCTCAAGGTCGGTGACCCGGCCGATCCCGACACCTTCATCGGCCCGATGATCCGGCGCGACCAGCAGCAGCGCGTGCGCGACTACATCGAGGTCGGCATCAGGGAAGGGGCCCGGCTCGTCACCGGCGGCCCCGGGGTCCCGCCGGGGCTGGAGGGCGGCAACTACGTGACACCGACCGTGTTCGCCGACGTCGACAACTCCATGCGGATCGCCCGGGAGGAGATCTTCGGCCCGGTCCTCGTGGTCATCCCCTACGACGACGAGGACGACGCCGTACGGATCGCCAACGACTCCGAATACGGCCTCTCGGGCGGCGTGTGGTCCGCCGACGAGGCGCACGCACTGGAGGTCGCCGGCCGGCTGCGGACCGGCACGGTCACCGTCAACGGCGCGGCCATCTCCTTCGACGGCCCGTTCGGCGGCTACAAGGCGAGCGGGATCGGCCGCGAGTACGGGGTGGTCGGGCTGGCCCAGTACGTCGAGCACAAGACCGTCACACTGCCCGCGACCGGGTCCTGACCTGGGGCGCCGCTGCCCTGGGCAAAAGCTTTGACGCCTCGTCAACGGTTCCCGCGAGTTCCCCGAGTTTCCCCGGGTTTCCCCGGATTTGATGGGATTTCCCGCGCAAGGGTGCACTGGTTGTGCACTGGGAGCGGGGAGGGCGGGGGCCGAGTGCCCAGGGCGAGACGGCCCGGCGAGCCCCCGAATGCTGCAGACGGCTTCGGCCGTAGTCGCGACCGGACCGGGTGCCGAGGGCGATGGGTGCCGAACCGGCCGCGGCAACGGCTCGATGTTCGCCCCGAACTCGTCGCCGGAGAGTCAGGGTTGTGTATCCGGCCTCCTCGCACACCCGCAACGGACCGATCCGCTCGAAGGGTACGGCTCGACGCCTGTCTGCGAGACGGACCTCAAGAGGTGACCGCTCCGTCAGGTGTGGTTCCCGCGGTGCGGTCGTAGCGGGCGCGCATGGCACGGCCGGCGGCGGGCCCGGCGGTGAACACGTAGGCGTGACTGTCGTCCAGGCGGCGTCCGGTCCTGGCGTCGACGACCACGGGTTCGACTTCGTCGCCGCTGTCGGCGTCGACCAGGATCATGCTGCGCTGCTCGGGGGTGAGGCGGGAGTTGCCCCATGCGGCGAGGGTGATGATCACCGGACGCAGGGAGCGGCCCAGGGTGGTCAGGACGTACTCGTGGCGGACCGGGTTGGTCTGGTATGGGCGGCGCTCCAGCAGTCCGTCGGCGACGAGGGTTTTCAGGCGTGCGGTGAGCATGCTCGTGGAGATGCCGAGGTTCTCCTGGAACTGATCGAAGCGGGTGTAGCCGTCGAAGGCGTCGTGGAGGATCAGCAGCGTCCACCATTCGCCGACGTGCTGCACGGTCGTGGACAGCGGGCATTCGAGGTCTTCTGCCCTGATACGGCTTGCCAAGGTTGACCATCCCCGGAGAGTTACTGCTAAAGTCGAAGTCACTTGCTTCTATTTTAGCAGTAATGGCGGGCGCGGTGCCCCTGCCCTGCCCGCACCCGGGAACGGAACTCGCCATGACCTCCCCCGTCAGCGACATCAGCGAATCCCTGAGAGGCCGGCGCGCTCGTCGGTGCCGAGCACGTCATCTACGGCCGCACCATCCCCACCGTACGAACCCCACCACCGTCAGGAACCGCCATGCGTACCGACCAACCCCAGGACATCGTCCCCGGCGCCCTGCCCGAGGTGATCACCCGCTACCTGGACGCCCATCGCACCCATGACACCGCCACCGCCCTCAGCGCCTTCCATCCGGACGCCACCGTGACCGACGAGCGCAGGACCCACCAGGGAGCCACGGCGATCGAGACCTGGCTGAACCGTTCCGCCGGCGAGTACACCTACACGATCGAACTCACCGGTACACAGAAGGTCGACGCGGACCACTACGTCACCACTCACCACCTCGAAGGCGACTTCCCCGGCGGGGTGGTGGACCTGCACTACCGCTTCACCCTGCGCGCCGGCCTCATCGACGACCTCGTCATCGAATCCTGACGGTGGTTGCCGTGTCCGGCGGGCCGCACTACGACTGTGGCACTCCGGCGGACGCCGAGGCGAAGCCGGTCCAGGCGTGAGGCCGCGCGGCGCGGGGTCCCCCGCCGCGCCTCGGACCCCGGCCTCGTGACACCAGCTCAGCCGCGGGGGCTGGTGATCCGTTCGGGCTGGATCACGTAGATCACCCGGACCTGGTCGCGGCCGCCGAACCACGGGTAGGGCCCGCCGAGGTACTTCTGCGCGAGCGCCTCGATGTGCTCGGCCGCTCCCTCGGTGGTCACCCGCACCACACGGCCGCGGATCTGGACGTAGGAGGACGGTTCCGAGGGGTCGGAGACCGCGATGGCCACCCGCGGGTCGCGCGCGATGTTCCGGGTCTTCTGATGCGACTCCACGCTGTTGATCAGGACGTGCTCACCGTCGGTGTCGACCCATGTCTGGGTGAGCTGGGGCGAGCCGTCGGGCATCGTCGTGGCGATGTAGCAGGTGCTGGTGCGTCGCAGCATCGCCACCACGTTCTCGCCGAGGGGTACGGGCACAGGGGTCTCCAGGAATAGGGCCGGTGGATGCCGGACCCACGGTAGCCACGCGTGCGGACCGGCCCTCGCCCAGCCCCGGGAACCGCGCACCGGCCGCCGCTCAGAGTGCGAGGCACACCTTGTGCTGGGCGGCCTGGGCGGCCTGGGCGGCCTGGGCGGCGTTGGGCGGCCTGGGCGCGCGGGCGGACGACGAGCAGGTCGATGTTGGTGTGCGAGGGCCGGGTCACCGTCCAGGCCACCGTGTCGGCCAGGCCGGCTCACACCCTCATGGGAGAGGGCGAAGGCAGCCGTGCGCTGTGAGGACAACAGCGGTGCACTCGTGGGCAATTGCCGCGTGTTCACCCGCCCTAGCGTGGCCGTCCTAGTGCCGGAGAGGCCGGCGTCCCCCTCACCCTTCAGGAGATTCACATGTCCGATGCCATCGGGCCGGTTCAGCCAGTGCTGGAACCCGCGGCAGCCGCTTTCGCGAAGGCGACCGCCAATCCGCCGTACCTGTTCGACCTGCCCCCGGCGGAAGGGCGCAAGGCCGTCGACGAGGTGCAGTCCGGCGAGATCGACAAGCCGACCGTCGACGAGGAGTGGATCACCGTCCCGGGCGGGCCGACGGGCAGCGTTCGCGTGCGCGTCGTCAAGCCGGCCGGCGCCGAGGCCACCCTCCCGGTGATCATCTACATCCACGGCGCGGGCTGGGTGTTCGGCAACGCCCACACCCACGACCGCCTGGTGCGGGAACTCGCCGTCGGCGCGAACGCCGCGGTGGTCTTCCCCGAGTACGACCTGTCGCCCGAGGCCCGCTACCCCGTCGCCATCGAGCAGAACTTCGCGGTCGCCCAGTGGGTCGTTCAGCAGGGTGCGACGAAGGGGCTGGACGCCGCCCGCATCGCGGTCGTCGGTGACTCGGTGGGCGGCAACATGGCCGCCGCGCTGACGCTGATGGCCAAGGAGCGCGGCGGCATTCCGCTGGTGCAGCAGGTGCTGTTCTACCCGGTCACCGACGCGAGCTTCGACACCGGCTCGTACCACCAGTTCGCGGAGGGCTACTTCCTGCGCCGCGACGGCATGCAGTGGTTCTGGGACCAGTACACGACCGACGAGGCCGAACGGGCGCAGATCACCGCCTCCCCGCTGCGGGCCACCCCCGAGCAGCTCGCGGGTCTCCCGACGGCCCTGGTCATCACCGGCGAGGCCGACGTGCTGCGCGACGAGGGCGAGGCATACGCCAACAAGCTCCGCGAGGCCGGTGTTCCGGTCACCGCGGTCCGTTTCCAGGGCATCATCCACGACTTCGTGATGCTCGACGCCCTGCGCGAGACCCACGCTGCCGAGGCCGCCATCACGCTGGCGACCGGCACCCTGCGCGCCGCCCTGCACACCGTCTGAACCCGAGGAGACACCCCGACATGACCACGAACGCGCCCACCGTCGTTCTCGTCCACGGCGCCTTCGCCGACGCGGCCGGCTGGTCCGGCGTCATCGCCGAACTGCAGGCCCATGGCATCCCCGTGATCGCCCCGCCCAACCCGCTGCGCGGCCTCGCCGCCGACGCCGCCTACGTCGCCTCCGTGGCCGCCCAGATCGACGGCCCCGTCGTGCTGGTCGGCCACTCCTACGGAGGCGCCCTCATCACCGTGGCCGGTGTCACGGAGAACGTCGTCGGACTCGTCTACGTCGCCGCCTACGTCCTGGAGGAAGGCGAGAGCCTCGGCGAGCTGCAGGGCCGCTTCCCGCTCTCCCCGCTGGTGAGCAACCTGAAGCAGTGGACGTACCCCGTCGAGGGCGGTGACCCCGCGGTCGAGGTCACCATCGCCGCCGACGCCTTCCCGTCGATCTTCGCCGCCGACGTGCCCGCCGACGTCACCAAGGTCCTCGCCGTGACCCAGCGGCCGCTGGCCGCCGCGGCCTTCGAGGAGACAGCCGCCGCGGCCGCCTGGAGGACCAAGCCCTCCTGGGCCCTGGTGTCCGGAGCGGACAAGGCGATCAACCCCGAGGTCGAACGGTTTGGCGCCAAGCGCGCCGGGGCGACCGTCGTGGAGATCGAGGGCGCATCGCACGCGGTCGCCGTCTCCCAGCCCAAGAAGGTGGCCGACCTGATCCGCGACGCGGTACTGGCGACGAGCTGACCGGCGGCGCACCTGCCGCGCGGACGAACTCCCTTCGTCCGCGCGGCAGTCTCCGCACCTCGGTCCGGAGCGCCGCGTGATCGGCTTGGCGTATGCGAACTTCATGGCCCGCGGTACGACGAGGTGGTCCTCGGCGATCCGGAAGACGACGTGGAGGAAGAGGGCACGAGGTTGCCGAGCATGAACTTGGCTGTCCGTCACAGCGGTGTGCGCAGTGAGGTGCGGCCGTTTCGCCAGGCGGTGAGGAGGTGGTTGCCGAGCCGGTTCTCGGACCATTCGGTGGCGTCGACGCCGAAGGCGATGTCCTCGTCGAGGAAGGGCTCGGTTTCCAGGAGACCGCCGACGACGTCCCGGCGGACGATCTGCTCGTGGACCGCGTCGGCCTCCACGTGCTCGGTGTAGAAGTGCACGGCCGCGGGGCCCGCGCCGACTCGCGCGAGGCCCTGGGCGAGGCGTCGCGAACCGGGCGACGAGGTGGTCTCCACGGCCGCGAAGTGACCCACCAGCGCCCCGCGCAGTGCACGGTGGAGTCCGAACAAGGACATGAGGTTGACGTTCGTCAGCATCTCGGCGCCGGCCGAGTCGACATAGCGTCCGTACGCGCTGTCCAGGCCGAGGTCGGCCATCAGGTCGGCGAACAGCCGGGCGTGGATGCGCTCGGGCCGGCCGGCGCCGAACTCGTCGTACTCGACCGCGACCATCGCGGCCTTCGCGCGGCCGGTAAGACGCGGGATGACCCAGGCGTGCGGGTCGGCTTCCTTCAGGTGATACAGGGAGCGTTGGGCCGCGTACTCGCGGAACTGCCACAACTCCCCCCGCTCCTTGAGGAACGAGGAGGGACCGTCGCCGTCGACGGGTTCCACGAGAAGTTCCGCCAGAGCCTCTTGTGCCTTTCTGGGCGGCCCGACGTCGGCGCGGAGCGCGGACAGGAAGCGGTGTTCCATCTCCGCCCGCAGCCGCAGCAGGCCAGGCTCCCACTCCCACTCGGGGTCGACGCCGGTGAAGCCTCGGTAGTGCAGTTCGTAGCAGAGGTAGAGCGCGAGTTGCAGATCGTCCCCGTACGGGTCCGCGTGCGCCGCCGTCACCCGCTGTGGCAGCGGCGTCCCGGCGGGACGGGTCAGCGACTGCCGTACGGTGCGGGAGAGTTCGCCCCTGCTGCGTGGCAGCGCGGGGCCGGTGGCGCGATCGAGTGCGGCCGGTGCGGTGCTGGTCATGCGGTCCGCCTCTTCTCCCGGGCACGATGGCTGGTGTCGCACCAGGGGTAGGCCCGGCTGCGGCGGCAGACGCAGAGCGCGACGGTGAAACGGTCCGAGCACACGGTGCTCCCGTCGTCCAGCACTACTTCGACCGGTCCATCGACGAGGATCGGCCCGTCGCTCGTCAACGTGACGCGGCGCGGTTGTTCAGTGCGTCCGTTCGGCACGGATGATCACCAACTCTTCCTTCTCCTCGCCGGCGTCGACGAGTCCCTGCTCCCGCAGCCACGCCCCGCGCGAGCGGAGCACCGGGCCGAAGGGCACCAGACGTCGGTCGGTCACCCGGGCTTCGAGTCCTGACCGCTCCAGGCAGGCCAGGGTCGGTGCGATGCCGCACAGGGCGGAGTGCACGAGCAGCAGCGCACCGCCGGGACGCAGCGAGGTATGCGCGCGGCGGCAGATCCGGTCCAGCAGGAGGCGTCCGTCGACACCCGCGTCCCACGCCACCGCGGCACGGTGGCGGCGGGGGACAACCCCGGGCGTCGGGACGTAGGGCGGATTGCTCACGACGAGGTCGAACCGGCGGCCGACGACCGGGCCGAACAGGTCACCGTGGAGGACTTCGACGGGCAGGCCGGCCAGCCGGGCGTTGAGCCGGGTGGCGAGGACCGCCCGGTAGGCCCTGTCGACGGCGGTGACGCGGGCGCCACGCCGGGCCGCGGCCAGGGCGAGAGTCCCGGCACCGGTCCCCACGTCAAGGACGGCGGCTCCGGCGCCGATGTGCTCCCGGCCCAGGGCCTGGGCCAGCAGCAGGGTGTCGTGCTGGGGGGCGTACACCCTCCACCGGGCCGGCATCGGGCCGACTCCGCGGTCGTTCCGGGTCGTCGTGTCGATCACGCCTGTACCTCGCAGCCGCGCCCCGAGCGAGTCACCGGACGCACCCGTGGGGTGGCTCAATGCGACAGGGCGCCTCACGGGCGAGCCTCATAAGGCACACCCGACCAATGCGTCACCGCACCGAGTGCCCGGCGAAACGGACCTCACACGACACAGCGGACACTTCCGATGGGCCCCAAGCAGACCGACCGGGCTGCCGCCGACCGCTGGCTCGGCCTGGGCGCGGACCTGATCAGCTTCGGCCGCGCCTTCCTCGCCAACCCCGACCTGGTGGAGCGGCTCCGCACCGGCCTGCCGCTCGCGCCGGCCGACCCTGCCACCTACTACCAGGGCGGCGACACGGGCTATCTCACCTATTCCGCCTACCAGTACACCGCCTGACCGGACACGAAGGACGAGGAGGGAGGGGAAGAACGGGAAGGACGGGAAGCGCGATGACTGCGGCCGTGCCGGCGTCGCTCCTGAGGCGTGTATCAGCGTCTCGAAGGCATCGGCCAGTGCCCACTGCTGGAAGGACCAGGAGCGAGCGGACGGTTCCGGCGATGCTCAGCCCGTGGCTGCCAGGTGAGGGGTCCGGCCGCGCAGCGCCGCCGAGAAGCGGTCCGTGACCTCCGCCAGCGCCTCGGCCGACCCGGGGGCCACGGTCAGCCGGCCGTCGGCGTCGGTCGTGATGTCCTTGTCGAGCGTGAACCAGCCGGGGACGACGTGCGCGGCACCCATCGAGCTGAGCACCGGGCGCAGGGCGTAGTCGATGGCCAGGACGTGCGCCGTGCTGCCACCGGTCGCCAGCGGCAGCACGGTCTTGCCGGCCAGCGCGTACTGCGGGAGGAGGTCGAGCAGTGCCTTGAGGAGACCCGAGTAGGCCGCCTTGTAGATCGGCGTGCCGATCACCACGCCCTCGGCCCGCTCGAACAACGCGGTGGCCTCGGCGACGGCCGGATGCGCGAAGTCCGCACCCAGCAGGGCTTCCGGAGGCAGGTTGCGCACGTCGAGAGCGATCACCTCATGGCCCTGCGCGGCCAGACGGCGGTCCAGGTGACGCAGCAGACGCGCGGTGCGTGAGGTGGCGGACGGGCTTCCGGAGACGGACAGGACAGTGGCCATGGTGAGCCTTCCAAGTCGGGGTGGGGAGTCGTTCAGGACGTCACGACGGCCACCGCGGGGCGGGGCCCGGTCTCGGCCGCGGGGGCCGGCGCGTCGCGGTCCGTGAGCAGGTTCCCGGTGACCGGGGCGGCGCTGCTCACGGCAGTTCGAAGCGGTGCCGCGGGGACGAACAGTCGGCCGCCGCCACCGCTCGTTCCACGTCCTCGGCCGGCAGGAACCGGCGCGCCACGAGGTCCTCGGCATGCCGGTGCTGAAACCGATCTGGAGCCGGCCCCGGGACAGGACGTCGGCCAGCGCCAGGTCCTCGGCGAGCCGGAAGGGGCTCTCGTAGCCGATCGGGATGACCGCGGTACCGAGTTCGATCCGTTCGGTCCGCTGCCCGGCCGCCGCGAGGAAGACGGCCGCCGAGCCGACGCCGTGTTCGAGGTGGCGCTGCCGGATCCAGGCGCCGTCGTAGCCGAGCCGCTCGCCGTACTCGAACAGCCGGAGGGTCTCCTCCAGGCCGGGGTAGGGGTCGTCGTCAGCGAAGTTGCCGGGTGTCAGGAAGGCCAGTGAGGTGATGGTCGGAGTGCTCATGGGTCGCCGGTCCTCAGCTCGTGGTGGTCTCGGCGGCGGGGGAGGGGACACGCCCGCCCGGGATCGCCGCCAGCAGCTCGCGGGTGTACGCGTGGCGCGGCTCGGAGAACAGGTCCTCCGGCGGACCCGTCTCGACGACCCGTCCGGCCCGCATGACGGCGACCTGGTGCGCGATCTGCCGTACGACGGCCAGGTCGTGCGAGATGAACAGGTACGCCACGCCGGTGTCCGCCTGCAACTCGGCCAGCAGGTCCAGGACTTGGGCCTGCACGGACACGTCGAGCGCGGAGACGGGCTCGTCGCACACCACCAGGTCGGGGGAGAGGGCCAGGGCACGCGCGATGGCCACCCGCTGGCGCTGTCCGCCCGACAGCTCCGCCGGGCGGCGCTCCAGGGTCGCGGCGGGCAGTGCGACCCGGTCGAGGAGTTCCCGGGCGCGGTCGAGCCGGGCGGCGCGGTCGCCGACCTTGAACGCCCGCAGCGGCTCGGTGATCACCTCGCCGATGGAGAATCGCGGGTCGAGCGAGGCGTACGGGTTCTGGTAGACGAGCTGGGCGCGCCGGCGCAGCTGCCTGACCTCGGCGCCCTTGGCGGTGGTGACGTCGGTCCCGTCGAACAGCACCTGCCCGGAGGTCGCCTCGGCCAGGCGCAGCACCAGCCGGGCCGTGGTGGACTTGCCCGAGCCCGACTCCCCGACCAGGGCGAGGGTCTGCCCGCGCCGCAGGGTGAGGCTGACGTCGTCGACCGCGCGCAGGGTCCGGGACTCGCCGTCGGCGCGCGGCAGCCTGAACTCCTTGACCAGGTTGCGTGCCTCGACCAGGGGAACCGCCGGGTCGGCCGGGGCGACGGAGACCGGGGTACGGGGGCGGGCCGTGGTCAGGCTCGGGGCGGCGGCCAGCAGCCGCCGGGTGTACTCGTGCCGTGGGTCGGCGAGGACGGCCCGGGTCTCGCCCGCCTCGACCACCCTGCCCTGGGACATGACCACGAGACGCTGGGCCCGGTCGGCGGCCACCCCGAGGTCGTGGGTGACCAGCAGGATCGCGGTGCCAGACTCCTCGGTGAGGCTCTGGAGATGGTCGAGGATGACCCGCTGCACGGTGACGTCCAGCGCGCTGGTCGGCTCGTCGGCGATGATCAGCCGGGGCTTCGCGGCGATCGCGACGGCGATCAGGGCCCGCTGCCGCATGCCGCCGGACAGCTCGTGCGGGTACTGCCGGGCCCGGACGGCCGCGTCGGGCAGCCCGGCCCGGTCAAGGACGGCGACCGCCTCGACCGCCGCCGCCCGGCGGGTCGCCAGGCCGTGGACGCGCAGCACCTCGGCGACCTGGTCGCCGATCCGCTCGACCGGGTTGAGCGAGACCGTCGGATCCTGCGGGACTAGGCCGATCTGCGCGCCGCGCACGGTACGCAGCTCCGCCTCCGACAGCGTCGCCAGATCGTGCCGGCCGAAGCGGACCGTGCCCGCGTCGATGGTGCCGTTCGCCGCCAGCAGCCGGGTGACGGCGTGTGCGGTGGTGCTCTTGCCGGAGCCGGACTCGCCGACCACGGCGGTCACCTGCCCGGGCCATACGTCGAGGTCCACGCCCCGTACGGCCGAGACCGTGCCGCCCCGGGTGCGGTAGGACACGGACAGGCCGCGGATCTCCAGGAGTGGTGTGGTCACGTTCTCACCGTTCTCGCGTGCGTCACCGTGCTCATGTGCGTCGTCGGTCATCGCTGCCGCGCCCATTCGCCGTCCAGCGCCCTGGCGATGCGGTTGGTGGCCAGGACGGTCGCGGCGATCGCCAGCCCGGGCAGTGCGGTCAGCCACCAGGCGTTGGCCAGGTAGTTGCGGCCGTCGGAGATCAACGTCCCCCACTCCGGGGCGGGCGGCGGCGCGCCGTAGCCGAGGAAGCTCAGCGCCGACACGGCCAGGATCGAGGAGCCGAAGTCCAGGGTGGCCAGGACGATCACCGGCCCCGCGGCGTTGGGCAGCACGTGCCGGCCTAGGACCGAGTACCAGCGGGTCCCGCAGGACCGGGACGCCTCGACGTACACCGCCTGCCGCACCCGCAGCACCTCGGCCCGCGCCACCCGGGCGAAGGAGGCGACGCTGGCGATGCCGACCGCGACCGCCACCTTCACCGTCCCGTACCCGAGCGCGGTCACCAGCGCCAGCGACAGGAACAGCGCGGGGATGGAGAGGAGGACGTCGACGAAGCGCATCAGCACGTCGTCCACCCAGCGGCCCACGAAGCCGGCGACCACACCGAGCAGACCACCGACCACGAACGCGACCAGGACCGCGATCAGCGTGGCCTTCAGGGAGAGCTGGGCGCCGTGCACCACGCGCGAGAAGACGTCGCGGCCCAGTTCGTCCGTGCCGAACCAGTGACTGCCGCTCGGACCGCGGAAGTTCTGGGACGGCACCCCCTTCAGCGGGTCCTGCGAGGTGAACAGATCCGGCCAGAAGGCGGCCAGCACCACCAGTACGAGAACGACGGCGGACACCAGCAGACCGGGGCGGCGCAGCAGGAAGCGGAGCACCCGGCGGATGTCGGCGGGCCGTCCGGGTGCCGCGGGGGGTCCCGTCTCGACCGGCCGGGCGAGGCCGAGGGCGGCCTCGGCCTGGTCGTCGACAAGGCTCTGACTCATGCGAAGCTCGCCCTTCTGTCCGAGGCCACCACGATCCGCGGGTCCAGCAGCGGATAGACGAGGTCGACGAGCAGGTTCGTGGCCACGAAGATCAGCGCGCCGAACACCACCACCCCCTGGACCAGCGGGATGTCCTGGGTGGTCACCGCCCCGGCGGTCACCCGGCCCAGACCGTCGCGGGAGAACACCGTCTCGACCACCACCGAACCGGCGATCAGCTGCCCGACCAGCAGGCCCACGACCGTCAGCGCGGGCAGCGAGGCGTTGCGCAGCGCGTGCCGCAGATGCACCCGCCACCGGCCGGCGCCCTTGGCCCGCGCGGTCTCCACGTAGGCCTGGTCCAGCGCCGTCAGCAGGCTCTTGGCCAGCACCTGGGCGACCTGCGCGCCGGTCGGGATCGCCAGCGTCAGGGCCGGCAGCACCAGGCCGCGCAGCCCGTCGTTGCCGAACGCCGGGAACCAGTGCAGCCGGAACGAGAACGCCTCGACCAGCAGCAGACCGACCCAGAACGTCGGGACCGACACCCCCAACGGGGGCAGCGACAGCAGCAGTTGCCGCAGCCACCGCTGCGAGGTGTACGTCGCCACCACCGCGAGGCCGCCGCCGAGCACCACCGCCAGCAGCAGCGCGGCACCGGTCAGCTGGAGCGTCTGCGGCAGCGCGTCGGCCAGCGTGGCGGTCACCGGGCGGCCGGTGGAGACCGCGTCGCCGAAGTCCCCGCGCACCGCCCGGCCCAGATACTCCGCGTACTGCACCAGCACGGGCTTGTCGAAGCCGTACTCGTGCCGCAGTTTGGCGAGTTGGGCCGGGTCGACCTCCCCCGAGTCCATTCCTGCCCCGGCTATCGCGGAGACCGGGTCGCCGGGCAGGAAGTCCAGCACCAGGAACGACACCGTGTACGCCGCCCACAGCACCCCGACCGCCTGCGCCAGCCGTTTGATCACATAGCGCCGCATCCGCTACCCGATCCAGGTGTCGTGCAGCTGGACGCGGCTCCCGGAGTCGAACTCCAGGTCGTGCACCTTGTTCGCGACGCCCAGCTGGGTCTGGAGCTCCACGACCGGCACGTTGTACGCGTTCCGCACGATCAGTTGCTGCGCCTCGGTGACCAGCTGCCTGCGCTTCGCGGTGTCCGTGGTCGCGGCCTGCGCGGACAGCGCCGTGTCCAGTGAACTGGCGGGCAGGTGGTAGAAGTTGCCCAGCTGGGAGGAGAAGGAGCCGCGCAGGATGTCGGGGTCGGCGCGGGTCACGTTCCCCCACACCACGTCGAAGTCACCTGACTGGAGAGTGGTGGCGAACTGGGTGACCGGCAGCTGCTTGAGCACCACGTCGATCCCGACGGCCTTGAGCTGCTGCTGAACCAGCTCCAGCGCCGGCTGGTTGGTGGCGGAGTTGGGGAACCAGGTGATGGTCAGGCTCAGCTTCTTGCCGCCCTTGGTGCGGACGTCGTCGCCGTCGGCCTTCCAACCGGCCTGATCCAGCAGGGACTTGGCCTTGGCCGCGTCGAAGGACAGGTCCGAGGAGAGATCCGTGTAGTCGGGCGTGGTGTGCGCCAGGATGCTGGTCGCCGGCTGGGTGCCGGTCGGGAAGACGGTGTCGGCGATCTGCTTCCGGTCGACGGCGGCCAGGATCGCCTGGCGCACCTTCGTGTCCTTCAGCAGGGGCCGCGAGTTGTTGAGTCCGAGACCGAACACCACGCCGGGGTTGGCCCGGCTCTGCAGGGCGACCTGGCCGCCCTTGAGCGCCGCCTCGTTCGCCTTGCCGACGCTGCTGATCACGTCCACCTGCCCGGACTGGAGACTGCCGGCCCGCACTCCCGCCTCGGGCACGACCTTGAACACCAGCTTGTCCAGGTAGGCCTCGCCCTTCTTCGACCACAGCGAGGAACCCCAGTCGTACCCGGTCCGCCTGGCCAGGGTGACCGACTGGTTCTGCACGTACTGCTTCAGCTCGAACGGCCCCGAGCCGACCACGCCGTCACTGCACTTCTGCTGCGGGGACTTCCGCACGCTCGCCGACGACTCGATACCCAGCGAGTGAGTCGAAGTCGCTTGCAGGAACTGCGCGTTGGGCTGCTTGAAGGACACCTTGACGGTGAGCGGGTCGACCACGGCGGTGCTCTTGACGCCGCTCAGATAGCCCTCGGCGAGGGTGCCCAGGGCGCCGAGCTTGGGTACCGCGTCGAAGTTGTCCTTGACCACCTGGGCGGTCAACTTGGAGCCGTCGCTGAAGGTGACCCCCGACCGCAGGTGGAACGTGAACGTCGTCGCGTCGGTGCTGATGTCCCAGCTCTTGGCGAGCCACGGCACGATCTTGCCGGTCTTCGGGTCCTGGTCGGTCAGGGAGTCCACGATCTGGCGCACCGAGTAGATGGTGTCGTTGCTGCCGACCTGCTGCGGATCCACGCAGCCGGCGTCGGATCCCACCGCGAAGGTCAGGGTTCCGCCGTTCTTCGCCGGGCCGCTTCCGCCGCCGGAGCCGTCGTCGCCCGAACCGCACGCGGTCAGCAGGACGCTGGTGGTCAGGAGCGCGGCCAGGGGCGCCCATCGGGAGGGTCTGAAATCCGGAAGTGCAGTCACGGAGGGCTTTCTCCTACTCGTGTCACCCGGCACGGGGTGCCGGGTGTCGGGGCGCGAGGCACGGCCGTGCAGGGGCGTGCGGCCCCGGCCGGGGGAGGCGCTGTGCAGACGGAGGGCGAACGCAGGGCAGGTGGACGACACCGGGGACCGGTGGCGAGGGGAAGGGCGGCACGAAGAGGCCGTAGCCGGTGACAGAGGTCACCGGCGGCAGGCGGGCCTGGTCAGACCCGACAGAGGCAGCTGGTCGAGCGCTTCAGATCGATGTGGCGCCGGCGTGAGAGCCGGGAGTACGCCGTGGCGTCGGCGGGGGAGGCGGCCGGGTCATCGCTGTGTCGCATGCCGGTCCCTCCTCGTCTCCGGCCCCCGTCACGGGGCCACGCGCTTGCGGGAGTCATCGGTGAACCCGCCGGGCTTTCACCTGGAGCACCCCACCGCGTGGGAGGGTTGCCGGTCAGCGAGCCAGGGCTTGACGCTGACACTCAATGCCGTTGGCGATCGTACGGATCGATTTTGTCGTACGTCAATGCCGCGACCGATGTCCCGTTCGAGCGGATGCGACCATCTCAAGTGCCGGGACGCGTGGTGGACGCACCTTGTGTCGTGTGCTTTGATCCGGCCATGGAGACCGCAGGTCAGGCACGCGCCGTGCTGCTCGACCCGTTCTGGGTGGGCCGCCGGGCCGACCAGTTCGACCAGACCTGTCGCTGACCACCAGCTCCCCTCAGCTCAGCTCACCTCCTTCTCCTCGAAGCGCGTGAATACGCCGCGCGGCCCTTTTCACCGGCGTGTCCGTCGCGCGCACACCCGACCGCCCCGCCGCAACCCGTCGGAATGAGAGGCATGGCCGTCAACAGCATTGCTCCTGCAGGGGTGTTCGCCGCGCTGCGGGTCCGTGACTACCGGATCTACTGGAGCACGGGCCTGGTGTCCAACATCGGCAGCGCCATGCAGGGTGTCGCGCTGGACTGGTTCGTCCTGACGCTCACCCACAGCGGAACCGCGCTCGGCTGGGTCGCCGGACTCCAGTTCGCCCCCGTGCTGCTGTTCGGCCTGTGGGGCGGGGTCATCGCCGACCGGTACGACCGCCGGACCCTGCTCCTGTGGACCCAGACGCTGTACGCGGTCCAGGCCCTGCTCCTGACGGTCATCGTGTTCTCCGGCCATGCCGCGCTGTGGCTGCTGTACGTCCTGTCGTTCGCGCTCGGCTGCGTGTTCACGGTGGAGAACCCGGCACGCCTGTCCTTCGTCACCGAACTGGTCGGACGGCCCCTGATCCCGAAAGCGGCGGGCCTGAACATCCTGTCCCTGAACGCCGCCCGCCTGATCGGTCCCGCGATCGCCGGTGTGCTGATCGGGGCGATCGGAACCGGATGGGTCTTCGCCCTCAACGCCGTGTCCTTCACCGTCGTCCTCGCGGGTCTGCTGTCGATCCGGCCACGGTCACCGGAGACGCACGCCGCCTCCAGGCCGCCGTGGACCGGGGCGGGCGCGGAGGGGCTGCGCTATGTGGCGGCCCGACCCGAACTCGTGGGTGTGTTCACCGTCTTCGGCCTGGTCGCCACCTTCGCGGTCAACTTCCCCACCACGCTGACCCTGTTCGCCGGGCGCGTCTTCGACGTCGGTTCCCGGGGACTCGGCCTCATGAACACCGCACTGGCCGTGGGCACCGTCGCCGGCACGGTCGCCGCCACGCGCGGGGTCTCGCCCCGGGTACGGACGGTCGTCGTCGGCGCGCTGCTGTTCGGCGGTTTCGAGGCACTGGCGGCGGTCATGCCCACCTACCCCGCCTTCCTCGCCCTGCTGCTGCCGGCCGGCTTCACGCTGATGACGTTGAACACGGCGGTGAGCGCCTTCGTCCAGTCGGAGGTCAGCGACGCCATGCGGGGCCGGGTGATGGCGGTCTACACGGTGATCTCCATGGGCGGCAGCCCGGTCGGCGCCCCCGTCATCGGCTGGATCTCCCAGCACGCGGGGGTGCGCTGGGGGCTGGGCACGGGCGCGGCCACCGCCGTACTGGCCGCGCTCGGCGTGACGCTGTGGCTGACGCGGAGGCCACGCTCGGCACCGGCCCTGACCGCGTCGCCCGTGTCGGCCGTGTCGCCCGTGTCGGCCGTGTCGGCCGTGTCGCCCGTGTCGCCCGTGTCGCCCGTGTCGCCCGTGTCGGCCGGGGCGGCCGGGGCGGCCGCGCCACCGGTACCGCCCGCTCCGCCCGTCTCCCGATCCGTACCGGCGTCTGCGGCCGCGCCGACCGGTCGCGCGCCCTCCACCGATGACGAGCCGTCACGCGAACCGTCCACCGGGGGAACGCTCCATGACTGACCGTCACACCGGACTGCCCGGCAGGGCGGTCAGCAGCCGGAACTCCAACGGGGTCAGGGCGACGGGAGTGCCGTCCACCGGCATGCGCTGCCCGTCCGGGTCCAGTCTGATCGGGGACGGGGCAGCGGCCACGACCCGGACGGCTTCGACTTCGAACCCGTCTCGGTGTGGGAGCGTGCCAGTGGCAACGTCGAGGAGAGTACCTGCGGGTCTTCGGCCGCCCCGAGCAGCTCGCCGCCTGGCGGGAGAAGCGCCCCTACGTCGCCGAAGTCACCGCGTGAGCAAGCCGAAGGAGAGCCGGTCATGACCACATTCCCCACCGCGCGGGCCGTGCGGACCACCCCGGAGGGGCTCCTGTGGGAGCCGAGCGAACGCTGGGTGCGGGGCCGTAAGGGTGACGTCACGGTTGTCGACAGCCGCCACCCCGTCCTCGTCTGGGAGCCGGGAGTTCCCGTACCGCTGTACGCGTTCCCGCGCACGGAGGTCCGCGAGGACCTGCTCCGCCCCGCGAAGAACCCCCCGACCGGCACACACACCGGCTCGCGGATCTTCTACGACCTCGACATCGACGGCGAGTTGCTGGAGAACGCCGCCTGGACCTTCCCGGCCGCCGACCTGGACGGCCACATCGCCTTCGAGTGGTTCCGGCGCGTCGGACGGGGCCTGGACCACTGGTACGAGGAGGAGGAAGAGATCTTCATCCACCCCCGCGACCCGCACAAGCGGGTGGACGCCGTCCTCAGCAGCCGACACCTGGTGGTCGAGATCGCCGGCACGGTCGTCGCGGACACCCGCCGGCCGGTCCTGCTCTTCGAGACCGGCCTGCCCACCCGCTACTACGTCCCGCGCGAGGACGTCCGCCTCGACCTGCTCGAAGCCACCGACCACCACACCGGCTGCCCCTACAAGGGCACCGCCGAGTACTGGTCGTGGCGCGGCGAGGCCGACGTCCCGCCCAACGTCGTCTGGAGCTATCCGGACCCGTTGCCCGCGGTCGGCGCCGTCCAGGGGCTCCTCGCCTTCTACAACGAGGCCGTCGACATCACCCTCGACGGCGAACGGGTGGAGCGCCCCGTCACCCACTTCACCAAGGCGCTCACGGAGCGACAGCGCACCTGACGAGAGACGACCGCGGGATCGAGGCGGCCGGCACCCGCGGAAAGCCCCCGTCGCCCACCGTGGACCACGGCTACGGCGGCGGGGGCCGGCAGATGCGCGTCCCGTCAGTGTCGTGCGCCGCGCTCCAGCGGGATCTTCTCGCCCGTCTCGATCGCGACCGGGAGCCGGTTCTCGGTCGGCGGCAGCGGGCAGGTGGCCAGGTCCGTGTAGGCGCAGGGCAGGTTGGCGGCGCGGTTGAAGTCGATCGTCACCCTGCCCTCGGCGTCGGGGGCGGGAATCCGGAGGGAGCGGTTGGCCGCGTACGTGGTCACGCCGGAGGTCTTGTCGGTGAACAGCACCATCAGGGCTCCGGGCGTCCCGCCGTTGAACGCGGTGAGCCGGTGCACGGCGCCGTCCAGTTCGAACTCGACCTGGCCGGGGGAGTCGTACACGTGCTCCAGACCCTCGACGGCGGCACCCACGGTCACCGGACGCGGGCTGTCGAAGGGCAGGAAGCGGCCGGAGCGCACCCAGCGCGGGTCGGGCTCGTAGGCAGGTGTCCCGGTGAACGCCGTCCGCAGCGCGTTGCCGGGGTGGCGGGGCCGCACGATGTCGTGTCCGCCGCGCTTGGCGACCTCGATCACCGCGTCGCCCCAGCCGACGTAGACACTGGCACGTTCGGCGAGGACACCGAAGTCGTGGCGGCCGCGCACGGCCTGCCCGTCGACGGCCACCTCCTCGCCCTCGTCCAGTTCGACGACCACACCGGCGCTGGTGCTCGACCAGGCACCGGGCGCGTCCTCGAACCTGGTGGGCTCGTCGCCGAGCCAGTGGAGGCCGGTGATCGCGAGGAACCCGTGCGGGCCGGCCAGCACCGCCTCCTTCTGCCGGTGCCACTCCTCCCACTCCTGTACGAAGCCCACTCGGTCGACGTCCTGAACGGTCATGTCGGATCCCTCCGGCCGCGCATCCTGTCCTTCGTACAACAGCCGCGCCGGCGCGCATCATCCCGCCGGCAGAGGAGAGCGGCGGCGGTTCCGGCACGTACCGGAACCGCCGTACGGCGTTCCGATGCGCGGCAGCCGAACCCGTGACGCCGCGCGAGCCGGCCAAGGCTCTCGGGAGCCGTCGCATGCCGGGCGCCCCCGGTCCGTGACGGTCAGAGGACCTCGGCGAGCCTGCCTGTGGCCACGTCGAAGACGAAGCCCCGGACGCGGTCCTTGTGCACGACGAAGGGGTCCGCCTTGATGCGCGCGATCGACTGCCGCACGTCCGTGTCCAGATCGGCGAAGGCTTCGGCCGCCCAGGGCGGACGGATTCCGGTGTCCTTCTGGATCGCGTCCTTGAACCCGTCGTCGGTGAAGGTCAGCATGCCGCAGTCGGTGTGGTGGATGAGGATGATCTCCTCGGTGCCGAGCAGCCGCTGGCTGATGGCGAGCGAGCGGATCTCGTCCTGGGTGACCACGCCGCCCGCGTTGCGGATGACGTGGGCCTCGCCGTCGTTCAGACCGAGGATCGCGTAGACGTTCAGCCGGGCGTCCATGCAGGCCACGACGGCGATCCGCCGGGAGGGCGGCAGCGGCAGCGGGCCGGAGAAGGACTCGGCGTAACGGGCGTTGTTGGCGAGCAGTTCATCGGTCACGGACATGAGGGACCTCGGTTCTCTCCGGTGACGGGTGGTGCGGGAGGCGGTGGCACGGTGCGGCCCCGGACGTCCGGGGCCGCGGAGCACTGTCACGCGGCCCGGCTACAGAACCCGTCGAAGAGATGGACGCGACGCGAGGGCCAGAAGCCCGTCAGCGTGGCGGCGAAGGTCACCATGCGCCCAGTGAACCCGCCCGGACCCCCGGCGGCAAGAGAATGGATGTTCGGCCGCCTCCTGGTGGCTCCCTGGTGGCCGTGAATATTGCGGCTCCGTGAAATGACGGCCCACGGGCGGCCGAGTGGCTCCCCCTGCTGCATACAGTTGCATGCACCAGGCCCGGCCGACCGTTCCAGTCCGCACCTGAGCCACACACCTGAGCCACGTACCCCGGGTCACGCACCCCGGGTCACGCACCCCGAGCCCCGCCCCCGGGTCCCGCATCCGAGTCCCGCATCCGAGTCACGGAGACACCCCGCCATGGAAGAACTCACCTGGGAGAGCCCCGCGATCGCCGACGGCATCGCCGCCATCCGGTCCGCGTCGCCCTTCGTCTACGGACTGACCAACTACGTCGCCGCCAACCTGAGCGCCAACGTGCTGCTGGCCGTCGGCGCCGGACCCGCCATCGGCGCCGCGGCCGACTTCCCCACCGTCTTCCCGGCCGGTGCCGGCGGGGTGTGGATCAACACGGCGGCGCTGATCAGCAACCCGGCCGAGCCCCTCGTGGACGCGGCCCGCACCGCGCACGCGGCCGGCACTCCCTGGGTGCTGGACCCGGTCGCGGCCGGCGCGGGCGCCACCGAGTACGACGCCTTCGTGACGGCCCTGCTCGACCACGCGCCCACGGTGATCCGCGGCAACGCCAGCGAACTCGTGGCACTCGCCGGCGGCGACAGCACCGGCAAGGGCGTCGAGACCACCCTCTCCTCCGCGGACGCGACAGGCGCCGTCGAGGAACTCGCCCGGCGGACCGGCGCCGTGGTCGCGGTCAGCGGCCCCACGGACTACCTGACCGACGGCACCCGTACGGTCGCCGTCCCCGGCGGCGACGTCCGGCTCACCCAGGTCACCGGGGCCGGATGCAGCCTCGGCGCCCTGATCGCCGCCGCCCTGGCCGTCGTCCCCGACCCGCTCACCGCCGCCGCGGTCGCCCATGTCGCCTTCGCCACCGCGGCCGAACGCGCGGGCGCCCGCACCACCGGCACCGGGTCCTTCGCGGTCGCGCTCCTGGACGAACTGTCCCTGCTGGGTACGTGACGGGGACTCACGGCCCGCACGCACCGCACGACACCTGGAGCATCCTTGAGCACCACCCACCATCAGCCCGCCCCGCGCATGCACCTGGCCGCCTTCCTCAACGCCGGACCGCAGGGCACCGTCGGCTGGCGCCATCCCGACGCGGGCGACGGTTTCCTCACCGCCGCCCACTACACGCACATCGCCCGGGTCCTGGAGGACGCCGGATTCGACCTCGCCTTCGTGCCGGACTCCCTCGCGGTGCCCCGGAGCCTCGGCGACTCCTTCGACCCGGCGGTCACCTGGGGCACCGGCACCCCGCGCCTCGACCCGGTCCCCGTGATCACCCTGATGGCCGCCGCCACCCGGCACCTCGGCGTCGCCGCCACCGTCTCGACCGGCTACCAGGAGCCCTTCCACGTCGCCCGCGGCATGGCGACCCTCGACCACCTCCTCGACGGCCGCGCCGGATGGAACGTGGTCACCAGCTTCCAGGACGCCGAGGCCCAGAACTTCGGCCAGGACCGGCTGCCCGAACGGCAGGTGCGCTACGCCCGCGCCGAGGAGTTCCTCGAAGTCACCGCCCGGCTCTGGGACAGCTGGGCCGACGACACGATCGTCGCCGACAAGGCGAGCGGGGTCTTCGGCCGCCCCGACACCGTGGAGGCGCTGGACCACAGGGGCGAACACTTCGCCGTGCGCGGCCCGTTGAGCGTGCCGCGCCCGCCCCAGGGCTATCCGGTCATCATCCAGGCCGGCGCCTCCCCGGCCGGCCGGGACTTCGCCGCCCGCTGGGCCGACGTCGTCTTCTGCAGCCACGAGTCACTGGAGTCGGCCGTCGCCTTCTACGCCGACCTCAAGGCCCGTGCCGCCGCCCGGGGCCGTGACCCGGACCAGCTCAAGATCCTGCCGGCCGCGACCACCGTGGTGGGCACCGACCTGCGCGACGCCCTCGCCAAGCACGAGGCGTTCACCGAACTCGTCCACCCCGAGGCGGGGTTGTCCCGGCTCGCCTACCACGTCAACGTCGACCTCACCCGCTACGACCTCGACGGCCCCCTGCCCTCCCTCGACGAGGTCGGTGTCGAGGGCCACTACCGCGAGGTCGTCGAGTTCGCCGAGCGGGAGAAGCTCAGCGTGCGCGAGATCGGCCGCTGGTACGGGGCCCGTACCGAGGGCAACATGATCGGGTCCGCGTCGGACATCGCGGACACCATGGAGCTGTGGCTGGACAGTGGCGCGGCCGACGGCTTCATGATCCAGGCCACTCATGTGCCCACCGCCTTCGAGGAGTTCGCCGCCCACGTCGTACCCGAACTGCGCCGCCGCGGCCTCGTGCGCACCGACTACGCGGGCGCCACCCTGCGTGAGAACCTGGGCCTCGCCCGGCCGGAACGCGGCGAGTGGCGCAACCGCGCGGCATCGACGGTGGGGGAGCGGTCATGACGTCCGCCACCAGTGCCCTCGTCGACGTCGCCCGGCTGCGCGACCGGCTCGGCGAGGTGACTCTCCTCGACGCCACCGTGGACCGGCGAACCGGCCCCGACGGCGGCACGGTCTTCGTCAGCGGGCTCGGCCTCCACACCGAACGCCGCATCCCCGGCGCCCACTTCGCCGACCTGATCGCCGGCTTCTCAGACCCTGCGGCCCCCTTCCCCTTCACCTGTCCGTCACCGTCCCGGATCGCCGCCCAGGCCCGCGAACTCGGCATCCGCGAGGACTCCACCGTGGTCCTCTACGACCGGCTGACCGGTGCCTGGGCCGCCCGCCTGTGGTGGGTGCTGCGCACCGCCGGCATCACCCGCGTCCGCGTCCTCAACGGCGGCCTCACCGCCTGGGAGGCGGCCGGACTTCCCGTCACCGATGGACGCGAGCCGGCCCCCGCCCCCGGGGACGTCGTCGCGCGCCCGGCGGACGACGGCTTCGTGGACCTGGAGCGCATGAAGCGGATCGCCGACGGCAGCGACCCCACTCCGGCGGTGTGCGCCCTGCGCCGCACCGAGTACCTCGGCACGCCGGACCGGCCCCGTTCCGGGCACATACCGCGCACCACCAGCCTCCCGTACGCCGACCTGCTCGGCCCGGACAACACCCTCGCGCGCGAGCGGACCGCGCGTCTCGCCCGAGCCCACGGCATACGGGCCGGCGACGGCACGGTCCTCTACTGCGGCGGGGCGGTCAACGCGGCCGGGCTCGCCCTCGCCCTGCACGAGATCGGCATCGACGACGTGCTGCTGTACGACGGCTCGCTCGCGGAGTGGCGGGCCGACCCGACCCTGCCGCTGGTCGTCGGCCCGGCGGAGGACAACGCGGCCGAGGACAACGCGGCGGACGACAACGCGGCCGAGGGCCGGGGCTGACCGCGGCCCGGGGCATCGGGCATGATCCGGGGCAGCCCGCGAACCGTTTCGCGGGCCGCCCCGCGACGAGGAAACGGATGAAGAGCACAAGGGACACGATCTACGACGAGCTACGGCACCGGCTCACCTCCGGCCGCTATCCGCAGGACGCCTCCCTGGTCCCGCTGGCGCTGAGCGAGGAGTTCGCGGTGTCGCGCACGCCGGTTCGCGAGGCCCTGGCGCTGCTGGAGCGTGACGGACTTCTGGTGAGCACCCGGCGCGGTTTCGCCGTACGGCAGCGCTCCGACGAGGAGATGCTCGAACTCTTCGAGCTGCGTGCCGTGCTGGACGCCCTGCTGGCCTCGGCGGCGGCGGTCCGGCGCAGCCCCGTCGACCTGGCCCGGCTGGACGCCCTGCTGGAGCACACCGGAACCCTGGACGACCCCGGGCAGATCCGCCGCAGCCTCAACGAATGGCACGACACGATACGTGCCGCCGCCCACAACACCACCGTCTCGTCCCTGCTGCACACCGTCGACGCCCAGGTGAAGACCAGCGCACCCTGGCAGACCCGCACGGTCGACGACACCTTCGACGCGACCCTCGCCGAACACCGGGCGATCACCGAGGCGATCCGGGCGGGGGAGGCCGAGACGGCCCGGCTGCGCATGCTGGAGCACCACGAACACGACCGGGACACGCGGATCCGGCAGAAGGTACGCCGGGACACCGACGGCGGGCCCACGACGGACTGAGGGCGGCCCGGGCCCTCCCGGGCCGCCCGTCGCGGGTTGCCGCATGCCCAGGTGTCTGGAAAGTGCGCTCTTGTCATGACAGGGCGGGACGGCGGACTCTGGCAGGAGGTACAGCGGCGCGTACCGGACGTCGGATCCCCGACGGCCCTGAGGCGGCTCAGGAGGCTACCGGATGTCGGTTTCACCGGAGTGCGGCGTTGACGGTCCCGCTGTCTCCGAACGCGAGGCGGAGGCGCTGGTCGAGGGGATCTGCTTCAAGACGGGCCCGCCGGGCAGTGTCGGGGTCGAAGTGGAATGGCTTGTCCACCGGGAGCGTGCGCCGCACGACTCCGTGGGCCGGGAGGACCTGGAAGCGGCCCACGCCGACCTGCGAACCCTGCCGCTGACGTCCGGGCTGAGCGTCGAGCCCGGCGGTCAGGTGGAACTGAGCTCCCGGCCGGCCCCGTCACTGGCCCAGTGCGTCTCGGAGGTCTCCGCGGATCTGGCGGCCGTGCGCACCGCGCTGCGCGAGCACGGCCTGACCCTGGCCGGCCTGGGCGTCGATCCCTGGCAACCGCCTCGCCGGTTCCTGCGGGAGCGGCGCTACGACGCCATGGAGGCCTGCCTCGACCGTACGGGTCCGGCGGGGCGAACCCTGATGTGCACGTCGGCCTCCGTCCAGGTGTGTCTCGACGCCGGACGGGAGGAACCCGGCGTCATGGGATTCACGCGCCGCTGGTGGCTGGCACACCACCTGGGCGCGGTCCTGGTCGCGGCGTTCGCGAACTCGCCCATGGCCGAGGGCCGCGCCACGGGCTGGCTGTCCACGCGGCAGCTGATGTGGGCGGAACTCGATCCGGGACGGGCCGGCGGGCCCTCCCTGGTCCCCGACCCGCGGCGTGCCTGGGTCCGGCGGGTCCTCGACGCACCGGTGATGTGCGTACGACGGGACGGTCCCTGGGAGGTGCCGGACGGAGTGAGCTTCCGCGAGTGGACCCGCTCGCGCACCATGCGCCCGCCGACCCTCGCGGACCTCGACTATCACATCGGCACCCTGTTTCCACCCGTCAGGCCGCGCGGATACCTGGAACTGCGCATGATCGACGCACAGCCCGGCGACGACGGGTGGATCGTGCCGCTCGCCGTGGCCACGGCCCTGTTCGAGGACCCGGGTGCCGCCGTTCTCGCGAACCGGGCGGTGGAGTCGCTGGCGGAGCGCGGCGCCGGGCCCCCGGCGCCGCACAATCCGCTGTGGACGGACGCGGCACGCCACGGGCTCGCCGACCCGGAGCTGAAGCGCGCCGCCGTGGCCTGTTTCGCCGCGGCACTGGACGCCCTGCCCCGGTTGGGCGCGAGCACCAGGGTCATGGACGCCGTCGCGGCCCATGCCGACCGCTATGTGCGCCGCGGCCGTTGCCCGGCCGACGACGTGCTCGACCGGCAGCGCGACCGGGACGTGTCCGTACGGCGCCGGGCCCGGCGGTGACCCGGACGATCCTGGCGCGCCGAGCGGAATGGCGAGGCACGTCGTGATGTTGCCGCAGGAGAGTTTCAGGTCGTCAGGACACCTGTGAGGTCGGCGAGTTGGCGGGCCGACGGCACTGCGCGGGGTTGGCCCCGGTCCTGCGCGTCGATCGAATAGACAAGGACGCCACGTGCGCGCATACGGATTCAAGTCGAACGGCGGACCGGAAGTCCTGGAAGAGATCCAGGTGCCGACCCCGACGCCGGGCCCCGGGCAGGTGCTGATCGCGGTCGCGTACGCCGGCGTGAACTTCGCCGAGGTGCAGCACCGGCGGGGCGAGTTCGGCGAGCCCGACGGCCCCGGCGGCTACGACGTACCCGGGCTGGAGGTCTCCGGCACGGTGGCCGCGCTCGGCAGCGGGGTGACGGGGCCGGCGGTCGGCGAACAGGTCGCGGCCTATCTTCCGGCCTTCGGCGGATACGCGGAGTTCGCCGTCGTCGACGCGGACTTCGTCCGGCCGGTCGGTGCGCTTCCGCTCGCGCACGCGGCCGGGGTGCCGTGCGTCTATCCGACGGCCTACGGGGTGCTGACGGACGCGGGGCGGCTGCGCGAGGGTGAGACGGTCCTGATCCACGCGGCGGCCGGCGGGGTCGGTTCGGCCGCGGCGCGGATCGCGCGAGCCCGCGGCGCCGCCCGGGTCTTCGGCACGGTCGGCTCCGCTACGAAGACCCGGCTGGCTGCCGAACTGGGCTACGACGCCTTGTTCGTCCGGGACGAATTCGAGGACGCGGTCCGGGAGGTCACCGCGGGACGCGGGGTGGACCTGGTGCTGGACCCCGTCGGCGGGCCGGTGCGCCACGCCGGCCTGCGGGTTCTGGCCCCCTTCGGCCGGGTGGTCAGCTACGGGGACCTCGGACGTGACACGGACTGGACGGCGGACGTCTGGGATCTGTGGAAGAACAACAGGACCGTCGCCGGATACAACATCGGTGACGTGGCCCGCCGTGCCCCCGCCACCATCGGCGAACACCTCTCCAGGGCCCTGTCCGCGCTCGCCTCCGGTGAACTGCCCTACGCCCCGCCGACCGTCGTCCCGTCGTCGGACGTCGTCGAGGTCCACCGGCGCCACGAGGCCGGGCGTACCCACGGGAAGACCGTGCTGGCGCTCACGGGGCACGGAGCGGGCTGAGTCACGCGGCGCGTTCCCCCGCCGTACCGGCGAGCCAGGACCCGGTGCCGGTCCGGTGCGGCGGGGGCGACGAATTCAGCCGGCCTGCCGTCGCTCGGGTGCGGAGCGGTGGCTGAGCGGTGCCCGCAGCCCGAGGTGTTCGCGCAGCGTGCTGCCGGTGTACTCGGTGCGGTAGACCCCGCGTTCCTGCAGTTCCGGGACGAGCAGGTCGACGATGTCGTCGAGGCCGTCGGGGATGAGGTACGGCGTGACGTTGAAGCCGTCGACCGCGCCGTGCCGCACGAACCGGGCGAACTTGTCGGCCAGACCTGACGGGGTGCCGACGTGCCCGCGCTGCGGGCCGAGCGCGATGACGGTCTCGCGCAGCGACCAGCCGTGCGCCTCCGCCTTCGCCCGCCACTCGGCCACGACCGCGCGCGGGTCGGCGACCCGCCGGGCCCCGAAGGAGCCGTCGTTCTCGGAGATGACCGGGTCCTCGGCGGGCAGCGGCCCGTCGGCGTCGCGGCCGGACAGGTCGATGCCCCACAGCAGCCCGGCGACACCGAGGGCCGTGGCCGGGGTGACCTGCTGCAGCCGGATCCAGCGCTTCTTCTCCTGGGCCTCCTTCTCGGTGGCGCCGATGATGATCTCGGTGCCGGGCAGGATCCGCAAGTCGTCGTCGGGCCGGCCGACCGCCCGCAGCCGGCGCCGGATGTCCTCGGCGAAGGCCAGCGCGTCGTCGAAGTCGTTGCCGTGCGCGGAGAAGATGACGTCGGCGTTGCGGGCGGCGAAATCGCGCCCCTCGCCCGAGTCACCGGCCTGGAAGATCACCGGGTGGCCCTGGGCGCTGCGCGGCAGGGTGGGCGCGAGGTCGACGTCGAACTGCGGTCCTCGGTGGCGTACTTGGCGTACGGCACCGGGCACCGACCAGGCGGGTGCGGCCACGGACGAGGCGACTGCCCCGTCGTCCCAGCCGTCCCACAGGGCGCGCGCCACGGTGAGGAACTCCTCGGCGCGCCGGTAACGGTCGGCGTGGTCGAGATAACCGCCGCGGCGGAAGTTGGCGCCGGTCCAGGCGTTGTCCGTGGTCACCACGTTCCAGCCGGCGCGGCCCTCGGAGAGGAGGTCGAGGCCGGAGAGGCGGCGGGCGAGGTCGGCGGGCTCGTTGTAGGTGGAGTTGGAGGTGGAGACCAGGCCGATCCGGCGGGTGACCGCGGCCAGCGCCGCGAGCTGGGTGACGGCGTCCGGCCGGCCGGCCACGTCGAGGTCGTGGATCCGGCCGTCGACCTCGCGCAGCCGGAGCCCCTCACCGAGGAAGAACGCGTCGAACAGGCCTCGTTCGGCGGTCTGGGCCACCTTCCGGAAGGAGGCGGGGTCGATCTGCGAACCGCTGTCGGGGGCGGACCAGACGGTCCAGTGGTTGACGCCCTGGAAGAAGACCCCGAAGTGCAGCTGGGCGTGGGGCCGGGGGACGTCGAGGGGGTCGGTGCGGGTCATCGGGTCCCCTCCTGGACGGCCGCGGCCGCGAAACGGTTGGCGGGGCGCTCCAGACCCAAGGTCGAGCGCAGGGACGTACCGGGCAGCGGGCGGGCGACGAGACGCCGTGCGGACAGGGCCGGCAGGACCAGGCGGGAGAGGACGGGCAGATCCTCGTCCAGTACGAGGGGATGCAGCCGTACCCCGTGGACGTGACGGCTCAACTCGTCGAGAACGGCGACCAGTCCGTCAGCCGAGCCGACGTGCCGCAGCCGCCCGCGGTCGTCCCACGGCGCATGCCGTTCCAGGTCGGCGACGCGCTCGGCACCGGTCGCGTCCGGCGTGTCCAGGGCCACCTCGACCTCGGCGAAGACGCGGGGCGCACCGGCGCCGGCGGCGGCCGTGGAGACCGACGCCGGGTCGCGGCCCTCCACCAGGGCGACGTCGAGCCACGCGGCGGGCACCCGGTCCGGCCGGCCCAGGACGACGAGCTGCCCCTGCGGCGGGCGCGGCACGATCGCCGGGCCCTTGACGGCGTAGCTCTCCCCGGTGAAGTCGATGTAGTGCAGCCGGTCGCGGTCGAGGTAGCGGCTGGTGGCCACGGACCGGATGACCGCGTCGTCCTCCCACGAGTCCCACAGGGCGCGGGCCACCTCCACCCCGTCCCGGGACTCCCGGGCCCGCCCGGCCGCGTCGGCGACCAGGGGACGCCCCCACACCCGGGCCGCCTCGGGGCGCTCCTCCTCCGTCACCACCCACCCGGCGCGGCCCGCGGAGATGTGGTCCAGGGACGCCAACTGGCTGGAGACGTGGAAGGGTTCGGCATACGTGAGCGGGACGACGGGCGCGATCCCGATCGTGCTGGTGGACGCCGCGACGAAGGCCGCCCGCTCCACCGCCCCGATACGGCCGACGGGATCCGGTGCGGCACCGGGCGGCAGCACCCCGTCGTCCAGGGTGATCAGGGTGAACCCGGCGTTCTCGGCCACGGCGGCGAGGCCGGCCGCACGGCGCGGGGTGAGCAACTGGTCGGGTGCGTGGGCGGCGCGGCGCCAGGCCGCGGGATGGGCGCCGTCACCGTCGATCTCGACGGCGAGGTGCAGGGCGGGGCCGGACAATGGACGTTCCTTCCGGGAAACACGGGAACTCGCGGCCGCACGGCCGCCACGAGCGAGCCGGGCGGCGGCAGCGGACGAGCGTCGGACGAAGCCGCGACATGCGAGCCGGGCGTGGCGAGGACGAGAGGTGCTGGACGTGACGACGGCGCGCCGGACCGGGCGCGGCCACGGCGTACGGACCTGCGGACGGGCCTGGGGGACCGGCTTGGCGGGACGGGCCGCAGGCGTCAGACGCGGTGTCCGGGAAGACAGACGGCGGAGCAGGTGCGGCAGTAGTCGACATGCCGGCGCGTGATCAGTCGCACGCCACAGCGCCCACCTCGTGGTGCCGCGCCGGACACGTGCATCAGGGCCTCCACCCGTCTGAAACCGATCGGTTCACCGTACGTCGCCCGCCCCCGCAGGTGTCAAGGACATGCGGCGCGGTCCACACCCGCCCAGGTCCGCGTCGGCCGGTGCGGACCGAGCCGTCAACGCGGCGGGCGCTGGCCACCGGCAGCCCTGGTGCTGAATCACCGCGGGGCCGATGCGAGCGCACCTGCAGGCACCCCACCGCGCCGAGGGTCGCCGTCCGGCCAGGACCGGCTCCCTCCGGCTACCCTCAACCAGCCCCCTGCCAGGGCGAGTTCAAGCGGTCGGCGCGTGATCGCGAACCCGCCGGTGGGCACTGTCGGCAACGCGCGTCGGCACCCCACCGCGCCGAGGGTCGCCGTCCGGGCGACGACATCGCCGGCCGCCGCGATCTCCGCAGGCGCCGTGGTCGTCCCGGAGCCGCGGCGAGGCCGGTCGCGAGGGGGGCGGCCCGGGGACATGATGGTGTGGGACGGGCGCCGTTGCGAGGGAGAGAGGTGTCCTTCATGAGGGTGTTCCAGATCTACGGCAAGGTCCTGGAGAAGGCGGCGGACACCTCTCTCATCCGCCGCGGTGCCGACTGGCTCACCGTCCGCC
This sequence comes from Streptomyces sp. NPDC007157, assembly GCF_040634235.1. Classification (NCBI taxonomy): domain Bacteria; kingdom Bacillati; phylum Actinomycetota; class Actinomycetes; order Kitasatosporales; family Streptomycetaceae; genus Streptomyces; species Streptomyces sp. NPDC007157. The sequence continues at coordinate 290,445 of NZ_JBEYFE010000003.1, read as the reverse complement.
CCGGCACTCACTTCGCCGGACGCGACCGGCCGTCCTGATGTTCCGATCGACGAGCCGGGACGGCACGGACGGGACCAGCCGCAGCGGACGCGCGGAGCGACGTGCCCTCATGGCAGGGGGCCGGACGCCGGCGCGGATAAGGGAGCATGATCCGGGTCTGTCGGCACTGCGGCGCGCACTGCGCACCGCGATCATCACGCCCTCGCTGTTCGCCCTGACCTATCTCGGTCTCGGGAACCCGGTGATGGCGGTCTTCGCCGCTCTCGGCCCGATGGTGCTGATGATTTTCGTGGACTTCGGCGGTCCGATACGGGAGCGGGCGGCCCAGCAACTGAGCCTGGTCGTGGTCTCCACCGCGCTGCTCTGCCTCGGAAGTCTGGCAGGCCAGTTGGTGTGGCTCGCGGGGGTCGCCACCTTCGTGGTGGCGTTCGCCGTGCTTTTCTCCGGTGTCGTCAGCTCCGCCCTGGCCGGTGCGGGAACGTCACTTCTGATCAGCTTCGTGCTGGCCGCCACACTGACCGGGCCGGTGAGTTCGATCCCGGACCGGATTGCCGGCTGGTCGCTGGGCGGCGCGGCGACCGTTGCCGCCGTCGCCCTCATGTGGCCTCGTCCGGCCGGCGATCCTGTGCGCACCTCCCTCGCCGAGGTCTGCGCCCACCAGGCCGGATATCTGCGCGCCGAGACGGACTGTGTCCGTGCCGCTCTCCCGCACGCCGCGGCACTGGACGCGGCTGCGCGGGACACGGGGAACGCCGCCGCCGCTCTCCGGAAGGCCTTCTACGCGACCCCGTACCGTCCGACCGGGCTCTCCACGACGGCCCGGGCGCTGGTCCGGCTGGTCGACGAGGTCCTCTGGCTCGGCAGCGTCCTGCAACAGGCCCCGCCGCAGAGACAGGACCGTTCGAGCCGGCTGGTGGTGTGCGACGTCGAGCTCGCGGCCGCGGCGGTGCTGGAGCGCGGAGCGGCGCTGCTGCGATCCGGTACGGGACCGCTGGACGGTCTCGCCTCCGACATCGGGCGACTGGAAGCGGCGGGAGCGCGACTCGAGGAGGTGATGACCAGATCCCTCCCCGAGAACCTGGCGACCCGCTCCGCCCGGACCTCGGTCGGGACACGGTCCGTGAAATCGGCCGATCCGGTCGCCGTGTTGCTCGCCTCGTTGGAGCCCGGATTCCGCGCGAGGAGAATCGCCTTCATCGTGGCGGTGACGGCGGCGGACATCGAACTCGCCCTCGCGGCACGCCAACGCGCCCGGTGGCGAAAGTTGCTCGGGCAGCGCCCCGCGACCACCGCCCCCGCACTGTCATCGGCTCGTGATCGCCTCGCGGCACACCTCGACCGCCATTCCGTGTGGCTGCACAACAGCCTGCGCAGCGCTGCCGCCCTCAGCCTCGCCGTGGTTCTCGCTCAGCTCAGCGGCGTGGGTCATTCGTTCTGGGTCGTCTTCGGCACGTTGGCCGTGCTGCGTTCCAATGCCGTGAACACAGGTCAGACCGTCGGGCGCGCCCTGGTGGGAACCGTCATCGGCTTCGTCATCGGCGTGGCCCTCATCCTCGTGCTCGGCACCCATCCCGTCGCCCTGTGGGTGCTGCTCCCCTTCGCGATCGTCCTGATAGGGCTCGAGCCGTCCGTCACCTCGTTCACCGCCGGGCAGGCCGGCTTCACCGTCGTGCTGCTGATCCTCTTCAGCATCATCAATCCCGTCGGGTGGACGGTCGGACTGGTCCGGATCGAGGACATGGCGCTCGGGTGCGCGGTGAGCCTGGTCGTGGGGGTCCTCTTCTGGCCCCGGGGCGCAGGTGCCGCACTGGGCTGTGTGCTGTGCGAGGCCTTCGAGGACACGGCCCGGTACCTGCGCAGTGCCGTGGCGTTCGGGCTGCTGCGCTGTGACGGCCTGGCCGCGCCTTCGGCGACCTCGGGTGCGGACAGGCGGTCGGCCGCGGCCGCCGCTCGGCGGCTGGACGACGCCTTCCGCGGGTTCCTGGCAGAGCGCGGTACGAAACGGCTCGCGCTGCCCGAGGTGGCCCGCCTGGTCAACTCGGTCGTGGCCGTGCGGCTGACCGGAGACGCCATAGCCGACCTGTGGTCGCGCGAGGGATACCGGCCCCGAGGTGACCGGGCCGCCGCCCGTGCCGCGGTCCTGGGCGCCTGTGAGCCGATCGCCGCCTGGTTCGAGGGGTCCGGCCGCGCGCTGGCGGGCCTCGCGGCCGTACCGGACCGGACGGTAGGCCCGAGGGAGGCGGACCAGGCCCTCGAGCAGGCACTGCGCCGTGAACTGACCGCCGACGGGAACGCCCCCGCTGCTTCTGCGGTCGTACGGATGATCTGGACGGCGGACCACCTCGACGCGCTGTGTCTCCTGCAGGCGCAGATCATCGGTCCCGTACGCGAAGCCGCCGAGGTCGTCAGGGTGCGGAGACCTCGGAGCCGGCGGCCATGACACGGTCGCCTTCATGGTCGGGACCGGCCGGTCCCGACCATTTATGACTATTCGCGGGTAGTGGGCGGAAATAAAAAACCCGCGCATGCAATTATCTTGGACGAGGCACGGCGGCCGGCCCTCGACCGGCCCCGGCACCTCGTCCTGTCCGGTCTCCAAGGAGTCACGTGTTGAACTCGCTGTTCACCCCCTTCGATCTCAAGTCGCTGACGATCCCCAATCGCGTCTGGATGGCAGCGATGTGCCAGTACAGCGCGGAGCCCGGCGGCGAGCAGGCGGGTGTGCCCACGGACTGGCACCTCACGCACCTGGCCGCGCGTGCCGCGGGCGGCACCGGGCTGATCATCACCGAGGCCACCGCCGTCAGCCCCGAGGGCCGCATCTCCCCCTACGACCTCGGCATCTGGAACGACGAGCAGGTCGCCGCCTTCCAGCGCATCACCGCGTTCCTGAAGTCGCAGGGCAGCGTCCCCGGGATCCAGCTGGCGCACGCCGGGCGCAAGGCGTCGACCGAGCGTACCTGGGTCGACCGCGGGCGCTCGATCGCCCCGACCGAACCCTTCGGCTGGACCCCGGTCGGCCCGAGCGCGGTGGCCTTCGACGAGACCTCGACGGTTCCCGAGGAACTGACCACGGAAGGCATCCGTGAGATCGTCCGGCAGTTCGCCGACGCGGCCGTACGCGCTCTCGCGGCCGGGTTCCAGGTCGCCGAGATCCACGGTGCCCACGGCTATCTGATCCACCAGTTCCTCTCCCCGCAGAGCAACCGTCGCACCGACGAGTACGGCGGCTCCTTCGAGGGCCGGATCCGCTTCGCGCTGGAGGTCGTCGACGCCGTCCGCACCGTATGGCCCGAGGAACTGCCGGTGTTCTTCCGGATCTCCGCCACCGACTGGCTCTCGGAGAACCCCGAGGACGGCCGTGAGGGCTGGACCGCCGACGACACCGTCCGCCTCGCCAAGGAGCTGCTGGCGCATGGCGTCGACCTGATGGACATCTCCACCGGCGGCATCGTCCCCGACGCGAAGATCACGACCGGCCCGGGGTACCAGGTTCCCTTCGCCGAACGCGTCCGCGACGAGACCGGCATGCCCGTCGCCGCCGTGGGCATGATCACCGACCCCGCGCAGGCCCAGGAGATCGTCGGCTCCGGCACCGCCGACGCCGTCCTGCTGGCCCGGGAACTCCTGCGCAATCCCTACTGGGCCCGCCACGCCGCCGAGCAGCTCGGCGGCACGGTCGACACCCCCGTCCAGTACCACCGGGCATGACGCTCACGTGCGGGGCGCGTCGCCGGCCCCGCCGGCCCGCGCTCCGTCGGGCTCGCCGGTCCACCCCCCTCACGTGGCCCGGCGGGCTCCGGAGCCGCGCCACCCGGTGATGCGGTGGCCGATCGCGTGGCGGCCGGGGCGTCAGCCGACGGGTGGGCGGCGACCGCTCCACGGGAGCGCGAGTTCCAGGGTGCGGGCCACCTGGAGCAGCAGGTCCTCCCGCCAGGGGGCGGCGACGATCTGGACGCCTACGGGCAGCCCGGTGGCCTCGTCGTGGTGGAGGGGGAGCGATATCGCCGGCTGCCCGGTCACGTTGAACACCGACGTGAACACGCCCATCGGGTAGCTGTTCAGCAGCGCCGCCAGAGGATTCTCGTCGACGCCCGTGCGCCAGGCGCCGATGCGCGGCGGGAGACAGGCCATCGTCGGCGTGACGAGGAGGTCGAAGCCGGCGAGGAAGCCCTCCACGATGCGCCGCGACAACTGCTGGGTCCGCCGCACCCCTTCCACGTAGGCCCACGAGTCGGTCGACCGGGCCGCCTCGCGCAGCGCACGGTTGTGCGGCTCGACGCGCTCCGGATCCGCGAGCTCGATGGCGGCGCCCCCGGCGTTCCAGATGGTCGTGAACGCGGTGACCAACTCGTCCGTCGGAGGCAGCGGAAGGGGAGTGTCCACGACGTGATGACCGGCGGACTCGAGCGCCCGGAGCGTGCCCTCGACGGCCGCCACGCACGCCGGGTCCACCCCGATCCCGTCGACCGGCGAGTCGGTGAGCGCACCGATCCGCAGCCCGGCCGGCGGTTCCACCGTCGTCGCGGCGGCGAACGACCCGCGCGGCGACGGCGGCGACCACCAGGCGCCCGGATCGTGGCGGGCCAGCACGTCCAGAGCGGCCGCGGTGTCCGCCACCGTACGGGAGACCACGCCGCTGGAAGCGAGACCCTCCACGAAGACGATCTCGCCGCTGACCAGACCGCGGGTGGGCTTGAGGCCGACGAGACCGGTGCACGACGCGGGGATGCGGATCGACCCGCCACCGTCCTCGGCGTGGGCGAGGGGCGCCATCCCGGCGGCGACGGCCACCCCCGCCCCGCTGGACGACCCGCCCGGGGTGCGGTCCGGGTCCCACGGGTTGCGCGAGATGCCCAGGGCCGCGCTCTCGGTGAAGGGCACCGCACCCAATTCCGAGGTGGTGGTCTTGCCGAGCAGCACGAACCCCGCGTCCATGAACCGCCGCACCACCGGGTCCGAGACCGTGGCCGGTGCCGTACCGCCACCGGCGGAGCCATAGGTGGTGGGCCAACCGGCCACGTCGATAAGGTCCTTGACCGGCAGTGGGACACCGTGGAAGGGCGGCAGGTCGTCGGGCGACGCGGCCCGTACCACCGCGTCGGCCGCCGCGGCCGCGGCCTTGCGGACTTCGTCGTCGGCCCGGTGGCAGAAGGCGTTCAGCCGGGGATCCAGCGCGTCCATCCGCCGAAGGAAGCCGTCGGCCACCTCGACCGGGCTCACCTCCTTGCGGCGGATGGCCGCGGCGAGTTCGACGGCCGGCGTGAACAGATCGATCGGTGCGCGCATCACGTGCGGTCCTTTCCGGTCCGGGAGGCCGGGGGACGCCCGGCGGATCACGCCGGTGTCCCTGACGGGCAGGCCGTCAGTCTCGGCGGGCCCGTGCCGCTCCGTCTTGGACGAATGTTCCGTACGCTGGCGCCATGCGGACCGCACGGCCGGCTCGGGACGCCGCGCAGATCTGGGACATCGCCGTCCCGGCGCGGCCCGGTCGGCTGCCGGGAGTCAGCATGGCGGGATTCCGCGCGCGGACCACCGACCCCGTCGACCTGGGCGTGATCCCGTACCCGGCGGTCACGGTGGTCGTCGACCTCGGCGACCGTTCGCTCGCCGTCGACGATCGCGGCGGGCGGCGTCATCACGGCAGCATCGTCGCCGGACTCGCGGCCAGCGGGCTGCGCGGCTACGGCCGTGCCGTCGAGTGCCTGCAGATACGCCTGTCCCCGGTCGTCGCGCACGCGGTGTTCGGCGCCTCCTCGGAGCTGGGCGCCACGGTGGTCACCCTCGACGACCTCTGGGGCCGCGACGCGGCACGCGCCCAGGAGCAGTTGCGTGCCGCCGGGTCGTGGCAGGACCGGTTCGCGCTCGCCGAGACCGCGCTCGCCCGCCGGCACCGGACCGGGTGGGCCGTCGACCCGGAGATCGCCTTCGTCTGGCGGCAGATGGTGACGCACCTGGGCGGGGTCCGGGTCGAGCCGCTGGCGGCCGAGGTCGGCTGGAGCCGCAAGCGGCTGTGGTCCCGCTTCCGCTCCCAGACCGGCCTCACCCCCAAGCGCGCGGCCCGGCTGATCCGCTTCGACCACGCGGCCCACCGGCTCGCCGCGGGGCACAGCGCCGCGCAGGTGGCGGCGGAGATCGGGTACGCCGACCAGTCCCACCTCCACCGTGACGTCCGTGCCTTCACCGGCGCGACGCCCTCGGCGGTCTCCGCCGCGCCGTGGCTCGCGGTCGACGACGTCGCCTGGGCCGCCCCCGCATACCTGTCCGGCACACCACTCCGAGCCACCGTGCGCTGACAAACTCCGAGCCACCGCGCGCTGACAGGACGACCGTGCCGCCCCGCCCCGGCCCCGGGGCACGCCGCCGGTCCTCGTCGCCGGGGCCGGCGGGTCCGTGGTGAGCGGCTCGTCCGTTGTCGTCGTGGTCGCCGGACCCACGGTGAGCGGCTGGTTCGATGTCACCGGGTCGGGCGGGTCTGTGGTGAGCGGCTGGTTTGTTGTCGCCAGGCTCGGCGAGTCCCTGGTGAGCGGCTCGGACGTCGTCGCCACGGTCAGCCGGTGGGCCTCTTCCGCGGCCAGCCGTGGTGAGCCGCCGCCCGGGTCTTCGCCGCGTCCGCGAGGCCCGGCTGGAGGCGCCGGGCGGCGTCGACGTGGTCGTCGGTCCAGATGATCCGGACCGCGACGGGGGTGGCCCGGCCCTGACCGTCGCTGAGTTCGGTACGCACGGACCGGACCAGCCGCGCGGCACCCTCGGGGCGCAGGGGGACGACGTCGGGGACGGGGCCGCGGTCGCCGAGGCTGGCCGCGAGCCCGTGGTACCAGCCGGTGACGAGGGCCGCCGACCCGAGGACGGCACTGTGGGCGTCGGCCCGCACGGCCTCCACGCGCGCCAGGTCCTCGCCCTGCCACAGGGAGACGACGGCGTCGGCGGCCAGCCGCAGCCCGACCACGCCCGAGACGAGGGCGGTCGTGCAGGCCAGCGACACCGGTTTGGCGCCGCGTTCGGCCAGGAAGCTGCGGAACGCGTCGTCCAGGCGGCGGGCGGAGGCCGCCGCCTCCCGGCTCTGCGGATCCGGGTCGACGGGGCGGCGGTGGCCGAGGGCGTAGTCGACGGCGCCGCCGAGATAACGGGCGCTGTCCTCGTACGCCTGGGCAAGTGCCTTGTGGACGGCCGTCTGGGCGCCGCGCGGCCAGAAGAACACGGCGACGAGGATGCTCACCAGGCACCCCAACGCGATGTCCTGGACACGCAGCAGGGCGACATGCCAGTTGGGGTCGTGGCCGATGTTGAACAGCACCACGAGCGTGACGGTGAACGCGGCCTGCCCGGCGGCGAAGGAGATGGCGGCGGGCGCGATGCCGGCGAACAGGATGGCCACCGGGAGCACGAACCACAGCGCGGTGCCGTGGTGGCCGATCAGGTGCAGCAGCCCGGCGCCGATGACGGAGCCGCCCACCGTGCCGAGGACGGCGCGGACGGCGTTCTGCCCGGTGCTGAGCGCGTTGGAGCGCAGTACGGACAGGGTGCCCAGCAGGACCCAGAAGGAGTGCCCCACGCCGGTCGCGTCGGCCAGGAACACGGCGATGCCGAGGCCGATGCCGCCGCGCAGACTGTTGTGCATCCACACCGAGTCGGCCCTGAGATGCGCGGCGGCCCGCTCCCGTGCGGAGGCCAGCGGTGCGGCGAGCGCACCCGGCTCACGACCCAGCAGCCGCTCGTGCCAGCTGCGCTGCCAGGCGGTGGCCGCCATGTCCACGTTGTCGGCGATCTGCAGCACGGCGAAGCCGAGTTCCTGGGCGCGGAAGGACACGTCGAGCGCGGCGATGAACCCGTAGATCTCCGCCGTACTGTTCCCGCCCGGGTGTTCGGCGGGCACCCGCACGGTGGAGCTGTGCTCCATCCCGGTCAGCGCCGCCCGCAGCTCCTCGGCGCGGGCCCGCAGCGGGCCGGTGTCGCCGGTCAGGTCGGTGAGCAGGTCGCAGGCCGCCTCCAGGACATGCGCGGCGGCGCGGCGCACGCCGTGCGCGGCCGGATCACAGCCGGGGGGTTCGTCGGTGTACTCGGACCGGTCCACGAGGACGGCGCACAGCCAGGTGAGTTCGTCGACCAGCCGGACCAGCGCACGGGAGGTCGCGGACAGGCCGGTGGGGCGGTAAGGGGTGGCGTCGAAGGCTCCCCGCAGCTCCGCGCCGGAACGGGCGGTGACCTCCGCCGCCGCTCTGCACTGATCGCTGAAGGGCACCGACCCGTCCGGGGCCGGCACGGAGGCGCGGGCGCGCAGATACCCGGCGGCGGCACGGCAGACGGCGGCCGCCGGGGCGCTGAGCGGATCGGCGACGGGACGCGGCCACATCAGGGCGACGGCCGGCAGCGCCACCGCCGCCGCCAGGCCGGCGCCCGCGAGACGGTCGGGCAGCTGCGACAGGTGTACCGGTGCGCTGACCGGCAGCACGAACGCCAGCAGGAGTGCCGTCGAGCTGCCGGCCAGGACCGAGCTGACCACACCCGCGAACAGGACCGCGAACCCGACCACGACCGTGGCCGCCACGGCGAGCCGGATGTCGGCCGCCGCCAGCGTGCCGACACAGATCAGCAGCAGCCACGCCACCGCGAGAGCCGCCTGCGCCCGCAGCCGCTCCACCATCGGACCGGAGTAGTCGACCAGCAGCAGCATCGAGAACGTCCCGAACGCGGCGAAGCTCGCCATCGTCGGGTTGTGGAACACCTCGCCGCACAGGGCGAACAGGGCCGGCATCACCAGCGCGGTACGCGCGGCCCGCCGGGTCGCCGCGAGGTCCGGGTCCCGGTCGCGCAGCCACGTCACCCAGCGCGGTGTGCGCCCCGACATGTACACCTCCCGCCGGCCCAGGGCAGCCGGCCCCGCCGCCGCACCGCGCACACCACCCATATGCGGCCACCCTCGGGCGGTCCGCAACATTTACCGGGACGGTACGACGCCCTGAGCGGGCCGGCACTCCGGTCGAGCGGATCATCGCCCGACCGGGGGCTCGGCGCACCAGGCGTACGCGGTCCGGCTCACCGCACCGGGAAGCCGAACGCGACCGGGGGCTCGGCGCACCAGACCGACGCGGTCCGGCTCACCGCACCGGGAAGCCGAACGCGTACCCCTGTTCCTTGAGCCAGGGCAGCACTTCGCGCAGGGCGGCCACGGTCTCGGAGCGGTCGCCGCCGGCGTCGTGGAAGAGGATGGTCGGCCCGTTCGGCATCTCGTCCTTGACGGTGCCGACGATCGCCGCCGTGCCGGGGCGTTCGAAGTCCTTCGAGTCGACGTTCCAGCCGAGCGGCCGCATGCCGTGCGAAGCGGCGAGCTTCCTGCTGTACGGGGTGAAGGCGCCGCCCGGGGCGCGGTAGTAGAGCGGGCGGACACCCCCCGACGCCTGGGTGATCATGCGTTCCGCGTCGAGGATCTGCCGGGACTGGTAGGCGTCGGACTTTTTGTCCATGGTGACGTCGTGCGACACCGTGTGGTCGCACAGTCGGTGCCCGGCCGCCACCACCGCCCTGACCAGGTCCGGATGCGCCTGCGCCTGCGGGCCGATCATGCAGAACGTGGCCTTCACGCCGTACTCCTTGAGCACCTGGAGCACCCGAGGTGTCCAGACCGGGTCCGGACCGTCGTCGATGGTGATGTTCACGCCCCGGGCACCCCGGTCCGAGGCGTGCGCGATCTCCGCCGACACCGCGGCCGCCTTCCGGTCGGCGCCGGGCGCCCCGGGGTGGGCCGAAGTCCCGGCTCCCGCACTCCCGCCGACGGGACCGGACGGCGAGGTCCACAGCGTGGCGGCCACGGCCACCGCCGTGACCCCCGTCGCCGCCGCGGCCACCTGGCCGTACCACCCTCGTCCGCCGCGCCGTGCCATCGTCCGCCCCGATTCCTGTCGTTCCGTTGAACTCGTGCACCCGTCCAGACGGAAGGCGGCGGGCACCGGATCCATCCGTTACCGATCACGGACAATTCCGCGAGAGATCTGCGACAGGCTTCCTGCGTGTCCTTTAACGGCGGGCGGGGCGATCGGTGTTGGCGGTTCGGACCACAACCGTGGGCGGGGACATGGTCGCGTTATTAATGCAACTTGGTTGTGCTAAGGTTCCGCTCGTGAGTTCGACTCGCCCTCAGCGCGCCCGGAGTGCGGCGGCCAAGCAGCAGCGTGAGCGGGAGATCCTCGACGCCGCCCGATCGCTCGGCACCGAGCGCAGCGTGCGCGAGGTCACGCTGACCGACATCGCCGCCGCCGTCGGCATGCACAAATCCGCGATGCTGCGGTACTTCGAGACACGCGAGCAGATCTTCCTGACGCTCACCGGCGAAGGCTGGCAGGAGTGGTCGGCGGCGCTGCGTGCACACTTGGGCGAGCTCACCGGCGCCGGTCATGACGAGATCGCGGCGGCCGTCGCCCGGTCGCTGGTGGCTCGGCCGTTCTTCTGCGACCTGCTCGCCCAGGCGCCGCTGAACCTGGAGCGCAACGTGTCGCTCGACTCCGCCTACGAGTTCAAGACGGTCGCGCTCGCCGAGGTCGCGTCGATCGCCACCGTGCTGCGCGGCCTGCTCGGGATCGGAGAGGGCGCGGCCGTGGACGTGATCGCCACGGCCACGGGCATGGCCGGGGCGCTGTGGCAGATGGCCGCACCCGGCACCGGTCTTCGCGAACTCTACGAAAGCCACCCCGAGTTGGCGCACGCGGTGGTCGACGTCGAACCCCGGCTGACCCGCATCCTGACCGCCCTGCTGAACGGCGTACGCACGACGGCCCCGGAGGCCTGAGGCGCCGGTCCCGGCGGGACGCCCCGCGCCGCCGGAGGCAGCGGGAAACACCGAGGTGCCCGTCGGCCGTATGCCGACGGACACCCGGTTCGTCGGGTCACAGGGACTGCTTCATGATCCAGTCGCGGATTCCGGGGATGGAGTAGGCGATCTGCCAGGTGCCCATGTGCGCGCTCGTGGCGCCGGTGGTGCCGGTGACCGTGCCGGTCTGGAAGGTGGCGTAGTTCACCGGCGTCCGCTGCTTCTCCAGATGGCGTACGTCCGCCGCGAACTGCGCGGCGTCTGCCCCCGCGTCCCACACCGCCGTGCCGACCTCGGTCCCCTGCGCCCGGATGACCGAGGTGATGGCGTTCTCGCCGGGGAAGGCCTTGTCGTCGTCCTGTGAGACGACGATCCACAGCTTCTTCCCCGCCAGTGGCGCGGCCTGGGTCTCCGGCCACTGCCCGGCGACGATGTACGCGGCCGCGAACAGGTCCGGGTACCGGATGTTCAGCCCGAGCGACAGCATCGCGCCCATCGACTGACCGGTGGTGTACCGCCGCTTCGTGTCGATGCCGTACTGCTCCGACACCGCCTCGACGAGATGCACGGTGGTCTCGAAGAGCGAGGTCGGCTGGTAGGTGTCGTCGATGACGATCTCGCCGTACTCGGGCGCGAGCACGAACGACTCGTGCCGGGCCTGGTCCTCGGGGCTCGCCCAGCACACCGCGCCGAGTCCCTGGACCAGGGGGCCGACGGTGTCGACGTTGACGACACTGGCGTCGTGCATGAACAGCACCAACGGGTACTTCCTGCGCGGGTCGTAGCCCTTGGGCGTGAAGAGGTTGTACTTCAGCGACCTTCCGGTCTCCGGGTCGTCGAAGGTGAACTGCTCGAAGTCGTCGACGATCGGGTTCACCACCGCACTCGTGGCCACCGCCGTGCCGCTCGGCGGGTAGGACCTGCCGTGGGTCGTGGTGATCGTGCCGGTCTGGGTGACGGTGGCCTTGGCCGGGACGATGGGGCCGCCGGGGGTGGTGTCGCCGGCCGTCGGACCGCCGGCGCCGGGGCCGCCCGATCCGCTGGGCGCCGGCGCCGGGCTGCTCGACGCGCCGACCGCGTCCTTGCCCCACAGCAGGGCCGCCCGGTCGTCGGGGGAGAGCTCCACGATGACGTGGCGGCCGTTCCTGCCCCGCTCGGCGAGCGCGGCGGAGGTGTTGGCGTAGACCCTCGTGACCGTGCGGTCGGTGACCGCGAACGCCGAGGCCGAGAGGGAGGAGCCCGCGATGGGACGGTCGTACTCGACCGCCACCGCCACGAGCTTCTGGCCGACGCCGTAGACCTGGGTGATCGCGGTGGCGCCGACGATGTGTCCGGCCCCGGACACCGGATCCGTCGGGTCGGGAGAGGCGGCCGCGACGGCGGTGCCGCCGAGTGCGGCCACGGTGCCGATGCCGGCGGAGCCGGCGATGAGCGTGCGCCTGGTTACCAAGACGAACTCCTTCATCGGTGGGGGTACGACGGTGGGGATACGGCGGCGGGTCAGCCGCGCAGCGAGCGGGGCAGATCGGCGATCTTGGCCGCGTCGGTCTCTGCCGTGCCCTGCCCTGCCCTGCGGTCCTCTGCCCGGCCTTCTGTCCGGTTTTCATTGGTCCGCGTCAGATCTCTCTCCTCCGGCTGCAATCAATTGACCGCACGAATTCGACCCGGTGGTATATGGCGGGAAAATGCGGGTCGAGTGGGCGTTGGCGCGGGACCGGAAATAAGAACTCATTGCCGGGCGGGTGCGCCGTGAGCGTTGCATCGAGGTGAGAGACCGTCAACGGAGGTGGCGCGAGATCTAAGATTGCGCGCGGCGAGATCGTCTCATCGGCCCAGCTCGGCGGCGGAGCGCGAATTTCCTGTCGTTTTCCTTAGAATCCCGGAATGCGCGCGGAATATCGGTCGAGGCGCTCGGGGAATGCGCTCAGAACCCGGGACACAACAAGTCGGAGGCCCTCGGTGTGAGGACCTCCGACGGTGGGGCGAGGGTGGGTCAACTGCCGTGCGGGGCGTCCTTGCCCGCGGCGACGGTGAAGTTGTGGTCGATCCGGGTGGGGTGGCGGGCCTCGGGTGCCCGACAGCGGCCCGGCGACCGGACAGCGGCCGGTACACCGACGGGCCCCGGGCCGACGCCGCGTCACACCGTCGGCTCAGGCGGCCCCGCCGACCTCGTGGACCAGCTCGATCGCCCTGCCCAGGGTGGTGAGCCGGTCCTCCAGGGTCTCCCCGGCCGGATAGAGGCGGACCGTGTCCACGCCGGCGTCACGCCAGACGGCCAGCCGCTCGCGCACCATGGCCTCCGTGCCGATCAGTGTCGTGCCCAGCACCATCTCGTCGGTCACCAGGGCGGCCGCGCCGTCCCGGTCACCCGCCTGCCAGCGCTCGTGCACCTCCGCGGCGACCTCGGCCCAGCCCTGGCGGCTGTAGGCGCCGTTGTAGAAGTTGGTGGACGCGGACCCCATGCCGCCGAGGCTGAAGGCGAGTTCCTTCTTGCGGCCGGCGACCATCGCGCCGAGCGCCTCCTCGTCGGGCGCGAAGGCGACCTCGGCGCCCTGGCAGACGTCCAGGTCCGCCCGGGTACGGCCGCTGCGGGCCAGGCCCTCGTCGAGGTGGGCGAAGTACGCGTCGGCCGCGCCCTCGGGCACGAAGCTGGTGCCCAGCCAGCCGTCGGCGACCTCACCGGTCAGCCGCAGCATGGCCGGGGACAGGGCGGCGAGATAGATCGGGATCTCGTGCTCGGCGCGCATCGACAGCCGCATCGGTACGGCCTCGCCGCCGGGCAGCGGAACGCTGAACTCGGCGCCGGAGTACGCGAGTCGGCCGCCGTCGAGCACCCGCCGTACGATCTCCACCGTCTCGCGCATGCGCCGCAGCGGCCGGGCGAAGGGCACGCCGTGCAGTCCCTCGATCACCTGCGGGCCGGAGGCGCCGAGGCCGAGCAGGAAGCGCCCGCCGGACAGGTTGGAGAGGGTGATGGCCGTCTGGGCCACGGCTGTCGGGGTCCGGGTGCCCAGTTGCATGACACCGGACCCGAGGAGCATTCGCTCGGTGAGCGCCGCGTAGTAGCCGAGCGCGGAGGGCGCGTCGGAGCCCCAGGCCTCGGCGACCCAGCAGATGTCCAGGCCCAGCTTCTCCGCCTCGACGACGAAGTCGCCCAGCTGGGACCAGTGTTCGCCGCCCGAGGCCTCGATCGTGGTGGCCGTCCGCATCACGCCTCCGCCCGCTGCTTGATCTGCGTGAGGGTGGCGGTGATGCTGCGCTCGAACTCCCGCAACCTTACGAACACGATCTTCTGCTCCTTGTCGGGCATCCGGTCGATCGCCACGGACAGCCCCGAACGACCCGGCCCCAGCTGCATCCACTGCGACAGTTCGGTCCCCCCGTTCTCGGAGCGCAGCCGGAACCGCCAGACCGCGGAGGGTTCGGCGGGGTCCTGCACGGCCCAGGCGAGCACCGACTCCGGTTCGCACTCGATCACCTGCGACGTGGTCTCCCACTTGCCGAGCGCCTCGTGCTCGCTGCGGCCGACGAACCGGGCGCCCACCGCCGGCCCGGCCGCACCGTCCAGCCAGGCGACGGACCGGAGTTCCTCGCTCATGTCCGGCATCAGTTCGATGTCGCTGACCAGGGCCCACACCTTCTCCGGTGGGGCGTCGATCCAGGTCCGCACCTCGACCGTCGGTTTGTCCGCATAGCGTGCGCCCGTCCACTCCAAGGTCGTCGGCCTCCTCGCCGTCAAGGGTCTGACCTTCAGAGTTGCTTTATGAGACTCTCCATGTCAAGAGGGAGCACCGTGCTCAGTCGGTGCCGAACCGCCGTCGTACGTCCGGCCGCTCCTTGAGCCGCTCGGGATAGCCGGGCCCCATCCGCATCGAGGTCTCCTCCGCCCGCAGCGGCGCCCGGCACTGGGCGCAGACCACCTCGGCCGTGGTGTCGTGGTCGCAGGCGTCGTGATGGAACACCACGGGGACCCCTCGCTCCCCGGCCAGCCAGCGGTCGCCCCACGCGGACATCGCGGCGAGCACCGCGAACAGGTCCCGCCCCTTCTCCGTCAGGACGTAGTCGTAGCGCGGCGGCTCGGTCTCGTACAGCCGCTTCTCCAGGATCCGCGCGTCGACCAGATGACCCAGCCGGTCGGTCAACGTGTTGCGGGCGATGCCCAGTTCCTGCTGGAACTCGTCGAAGCGACGGATCCCGTAGAACGCTTCCCGCACCACCAGGGGCGTCCAGTGGTCACCCAGCAGATCGACGGTCCGTGCGATGGAGCACGGCCACTTGGCGAACGACGTCCGTTTCATGTCCTTACGATAGCGAGTCTCATGAAAAAACTCAGCTGACGATGATGTTGATGTCGGGCGGGATCGGCTTGCCGACGGCCGACCGCGTCCGGGCCGCGTGGACAGCGATGCCCCGTGCGCTTTGACTGGTCATGACGGTTTTCCTGCGGCGGAACGAGGTGTCCGACCATGAAGATCGAGGGATCGGTCGCGTTGGTGACCGGAGCGAACCGGGGGATCGGGCTCGCGTTCTCGCGTGCGCTGCTGGCCCGGGGCGCGTCCAAGGTGTACGCGGGCGTCCGCCGGCCGGAGGACTTCACCGAGCCGGGACTGGAACCGCTGCGCCTCGACGTCACCGACGGCGACCAGGTCGAGGCCGCCGCGCGGACGGCGTCCGACGCCACCATCGTGATCAACAACGCGGGCATCCAGGGTGGGCCGCCCCTGCTGGCGGTCGGCTCCCTGGACGGGGCCCGGCGGGAGCTGGAGGTGAACTATCTCGGCACCTGGGCCGTCTCCCGGGCCTTCGCGCCGGTCCTCGCGGCCAACGGCGGCGGCGCCCTGGTGAACATGCTGTCCGTGGCCTCCTGGCGGGCGAACAGCCGGTTCCCCAGCTACGCGGCGTCGAAGTCCGCTCAGTGGTCGCTGACCAACGCGCTGCGCCTGGCCCTGCGGGACCAGGGGACCCTGGTCGTCGGTGTGCACGTCGGCTATGTGGAAACCGATGCCACCACGGAGATCGCCGGCCCGAAGATCGACCCGGCCGAAGTGGCGGCGCAGACCATGGACGCCATCGCCCGTGACGAGCCCGAAGTACTGGTCGACGAGACGACCCGGAAGGTCCGCGCCGCCCTGTCCGGTCCGCTCGATCTCATCTACGGCACCGCCTGATCGTGCGACGGTGGAGTCAGCGGACCGACTCAACCCAAGGGTGAGGTGGAGCCATGCAAACCGACTTCGATGTCGTCGTCCTGGGAGCCGGGCCGGGTGGGTACGTGGCTGCCATCCGTGCCGCCCAGCTGGGCCTGCGCACCGCCATCGTGGAGGGCCGGTTCTGGGGTGGTGTCTGCCTGAACATCGGCTGCATCCCGGCGAAGGCCCTGCTGCGCAACGCCGAGGTGGCCCAGCTGATCCTGCACGACGCGGAGAAGTTCGGCGTGAAGATCAGCGGCGAGGTGGGCCTGGACTACCGCGCCGCCTACGAACGCAGCCGGGTGGTGGCCGACGGACGTGTCAAGGGCGTCGGCTTTCTCATGCGCAAGAACAAGATCGAGCAGTTCGAGGGGCAGGGCACCTTCCTCGATCCCCACACCCTCCAGGTGCGGATGCGGGACGGCGAGACGACACTCGCCTTCCGCTCCTGCATCATCGCGACCGGCTCGACCGTGAAACTGCTGCCTGGCACGACCCTGGGCCGGCGCGTCGTCACCTACGAGGAGCAGATCCTCTCCGACAGCCTCCCCGCCAGCCTGGTCATCGCGGGTGCCGGCGCCATCGGCGTTGAGTTCGCCTATCTGCTGCGGTCGTACGGCGTCGAGGTCACGCTGGTGGAGTTCCTGGACCGGATCGCACCGCTGGAGGACGAGGAGGTCTCCGCCGAACTCACCCGGCGCTTCAAACGGCAGGGCATCCGCGTGCTGACCTCGACGGCCGTGCAGGCCATCGAGGAGACCGAGGAGAACGTCCGCGTGACCGTCCGGCAGGGCGACACGGAACAGGTCCTGGAGGCGGAGAAGGTCCTGCAGGCCACCGGCTTCCAGCCGCGCACGGCCGGCTACGGACTGGCCGCCACCGGGGTGCGGCTCACCGAGCGCGGGGCCATCGACGTCGACGGGTACTGCCGGACCAGCCGGCCGCACATCTACGCCATCGGCGATGTCACCGCGAAGCTGATGCTGGCGCACACCGCCGAGGCGATGGGCATCGTCGCCGCCGAGAGCATCGCCGGTGCGGAGACCATGGAGCTGGACTACCGCATGATCCCGCGGGCCACGTTCTGCCAGCCGCAGATCGCCAGCTTCGGCTGGACCGAGGCGGAGGCCCGCGCCGAGGGCTTCGACGTGCGGGTGGCGAAGTTCCCCTTCATGGCCAACGCCAAGGCCCACGGCTTCGGCGACACGGTCGGGTTCGTGAAACTGGTGAGCGACGCCCGCTACGGCGAACTCCTCGGCGGCCACCTGATCGGCCCGGACGTGACCGAGCTGCTGCCCGAGCTGACGCTGGCTCAGAAGTGGGACCTCACGGTGACCGAACTCGCCAGGAACGTGCACGCCCACCCCACCCTGAGCGAGGCGGTCCAGGACGCCCTGCACGGACTCGCCGGGCACATGATCAACCTCTGACGGCGGGCCCGGTGCCTGAGTGTGCGGGTGTCCGTGTCGTCGCACGGGACGACGACGGCGCGGACACCCGCACGGGTCCGCTAGGGCCGGACGTACGGCCGGGTCATGATCTCCATGTTGTGGCCGTCCGGGTCCTCGAAGTAGGCGCCTCGGCCGCCGAACAGGTCGTTTGTGCCGCCGGGTCGGGTGTGGTGGGGGTCGGCGTAATAGGTGACGCCGTCCGTCTCCAGCCGGGCGATCATGCCGTCGAACCGCTCCTCGGGCACCAGGAAGGCGTAGTGCTGGGACTGGATCGGCTCGTCCCGCTTCTCGTAGTAGTCGAGCGTCACGCCGTTGCCGAGGTCTACGGGCAGGAACGGCCCCAGCGGGGCGCCGACCCGCAGGCCCAGGACGGCGGCGAGGAACTCGGCGGACCGGCGGCGGTCGCTGGCGTAGACGGCGGTGTGGTTCAGCTGGACGGCGCCCGGCGACGGCTCGGACGCGCGAGGGTGCGTCCGGTCGTGCGGGCGCTGCTGCTCAAAGGTCAAGGAACTCTCCGGTCTCGGGATCTGCTCGGGCTGGGCGCCGTAGTACGGGCGTACAGGCGCCGGGAGCGAAGACGCGGAGAAGACGGGCGGGCCCCTGGCCCGCCTCGGACTCACGCCGAGGCCGGGAACCTCACTCGTGCATGGCCCATGGCCGACCCGGCAGTCACCCGGCCGACCCTAACGACCGTCACAGGCCGGGGCAAGGGAGTTGCGCACGGTGCCGGACGGTCTCGGTCCGCGCATCACGTCCACCCCGCTTACTGCTAAATTAGAAGTAACTGTCTGCCGCTCTGGCGAGATGCCTTTTTGGAGGAAGCATGCCCACCGCGGACGAGCTGATCAGTCCCGACAGCATCCGTCGTCTGGCAGTCATCCTCCGGGAGGCCGTTCCCGGTGCGTCACGCTGGCAGGCCGTCGCGGACAGCCCGGCACTGCTCGGCCCGCTCGGCCTCAGTGAGCGGGCCCGGACGGTGGGCGACGCGCTCCTGGCCGACTGCGGCCGTGACTACGAGGAGCTGGCCCGGGCGGTACGGCGGGCCCTCACCCGGGATGACCTGACGGGCTGGATGATCTGGCCGGTCACCGAAGCCGTCGCCGCCGCGGCCACCACCTCCGGCACCGGTCGCCACTTCGACGACGGCCTGGACCTGCTGGCGCGGCTCACGCCCCGCCTGACCAGCGAGTTCGCGCTCCGCACCTTCCTCGACGCGGACCTGGACCGTACTCTCGCCACGGCCCTGACCTGGACCGACTCCCCGGACCCGGCCGTACGCAGGCTGGCGAGCGAGGGCAGCCGCCCCAAACTTCCCTGGGCCCGGCAGGTGCCCGCCCTCAACCGCGACCCCGGAGTCACGGTGCCTCTGCTGGACAGGCTGTACGCCGATGCCTCGCAGGACGTGCGCCGTTCGGTGGCTAACCACCTCAACGACATCTCGCGACTCGACGCCGGACTGGCCGCCGAGGCCGCCGCCCGCTGGCTGCGGAAGCCGGAGCCGACCACCTCCGCTCTGGTCCGGCACGCGATGCGCACCCTCGTCAAGAAGGGCGAGCCGGCCGCCCTGGAGCTGGTCGGGTTCCACGGCGGCGGCGAGGACCTGAAAGTGGTGGGTCCGCTGCTGGACGAGACCGATGTCCCCATGGGCGGAAACCTCGTCTTCACCGCGCGCATCACCAACGTCTCGGGCAATCCGGTGTCCCTCGCCGTCGACTACGTCGTCCACCACCTGAAGTCGAACGGGAAGCTGGCGCCGAAGGTGTTCAAGCTCGCCAAGCGGCAGCTGGCCCCCGGGGAGTCGGTCGACGTGACGCGAAGCCACTCGTTCCGCCCCATCACCACGCGCGTCTACTATCCGGGCGCGCACGCGGTGCAGCTCCAGGTCAACGGGCACCGCTTCGACCTGGCGGAATTCCGGCTCCTGACGGCCGACGGTCCGGTGTCGCGGCGCCCTGAGGAATGATCTCGGGTCCGCCGGTGCTTTCGATGGCGGTCGTACTATGACGTGACCGTCCCGAAGCCACCCCGAGGAGCCATCGTGGCCCGCCCCCGTACCACCGCACGCACAGTGGAGCACCCCGAGCTGTCGGAGGTCTCGCTCCAGCAGGTGCTGGAGGCGCTGGTGGATCCGGTACGGCGCCTGGTGGTGGCGCAGCTCGCCCGCGCCGGCGAGGACCTGAGCTGCGGGACGTTCGAGGCGCCGGTGTCGCTCTCGACGCTGACCCACCACTTCAACGTGTTGCGCGAGGCCGGTGTGATCCGGCAGTACTACGTCGGGACGGCCAAGATGAACACGCTCCGCGCCGATGAGATGGAGCGGCGCTTTCCCGGCCTGCTGACGGCCGTGCTGGCCGCCGCTGCCGCGGAGGACGGGGCGGGCGCGGTCTGAGGCGGGCGGTGGGCGCATATCTCGATGGCTCTCGAAATGTGACGACCATCGGACTTGGCGCTCACGGTGGCGATGGCGGTTGGGACATCCGTCGCGCCAACCGGGGATCAGGGGTGCCCCACATGCGACTCCATGGCCTCCACCAGCCGGCGCAGTGCCTTGGTCACCTGTTCGCGGTCCGCTCCCAGGCCGGCCAACAGGCCGATCTCGATGGCGAGTTGTCGGGGAAAGAGGTCGTCCACGGCCTCGGCGCCGGCCTCGGTGATGGTGACCAGGGCGGCACGCCGGTCGGCGGGGTTGGGGGTACGGGCGATGAAGCCGCGTGTCTCCAGTTTGCCGAGGGTCTTGCTGACGCCCGCCCGGGACAGCCCCAGCCGCTCGGCCAGGCTGCGGGCGATGAACGGCGAGGTCGCGTGCCGGAGGGGGATCAGCATGTCGACCTCGGGCGCGGTGAGGGCGGCGCCCGCGTAGAGGGGTTCCACGGCGCGGTTGAGCACGCCGGTGGCGTGTTTGAGCAGGCCGACCAGCTCCATGGGGGAGGTGTCCAGGTCGGGGTTGTGGGCGGACCACTGGGCGCCGACGTCGGCGGCGGAAGGGCTGGGCGAGGGAGCGGTCGAGGGGGAGGGGGAGGCGGTATCGGGCATGCGGCTCGTCATCTCACTTCGAACATTTGTTAGCTGGTGAACTATCGGTTACCTTTATTTCCATGGTAGCTCCGTCATCCTCGCTCAACGGCTCCGACACCGTCCCCGACACCACCGGACCTGCGCCTTCGGGTCGTACGACCACCGCCCTGATCGCCGTGCTGGGCGCGCTGACCGCCGTCGCCCCGCTGGCGACCGACATGTACGTCCCCGGCTTTCCCGCGCTGGGGGAGGCGCTCGGAGCGAGCAGCTCCGCCGTGCAGCTCACGATGACCGCGTTCCTCGCCGGACTCGTCGTCGGCCAGCTGGTCATCGGCCCGCTCAGCGACGGGGTCGGCCGACGCCGGCTGCTGACGGCCGGGACGGCCGGGTTCGTCCTGTTCTCCGTCGCCTGCGCCGTCGCACCCGACATCGCCCTCCTGACCGGCGCCCGCTTTCTGCAGGGCGTGGCCGGTGCGGCGGGCATGGTGCTGGCCAGGGCCGTCCTCACCGATCGCTTCCACGGACCCGAACTGCCGCGCCACTTCGCGGTGTTGTCGCAGGTGATCGGAGTGGCACCGGTCGCCGCGCCGGTACTCGGCGGGGCGGTCCTGGCCGTCTCCACCTGGCGGACCGTCTTCGCCGTGCTGGCCGTGCTCGGGGTGCTGCTCCTGCTCGCCGTGGTGCGGGCGGTGCCCGAGTCGCTGCCGCCCGAACGGCGCCACAACGGCGGACTCGCCGGCACCTTCCGGGCCATGGGCGCGCTGCTCGCCGGCCGGACGTTCATGGGCTACGTCCTGGTCGTCGCCCTCGTCTCGGCAGCACTGTTCACCTACATCAGCGGCTCAAGCTTCGTCTTCGAGAACCTGCACGGGGTCTCCTCGACGACGTACTCCCTCATCTTCGCCACCAACGCCGTCGCCATGCTGGCCGGCGGGGCGGCCTTCGCGCGCCTGGCCGGGCGTGGCATGCGCCTGAACACCATGCTCTCGGCGGGAGTCGGCATCGCCCTGCTGGGCGCACTCGCCCAGGTCCTGCTCCTGGTGACCGCGGGCGAGACCCTCGCGGGCACCTGGATCACCCTCTTCGTGACCGCGGGCGGCATCGGCCTGGTCTTCCCGAGCGGCATGAGCATCGGCCAGGCGGTCGGCCGTACGGCACCCGGTGCCGCATCCGCACTCCTCGGCGGCCTCCAGTTCCTCTTCGGCGCCCTGGCCGCGCCGCTGGTGGGGATCTTCGGGGAGGACGGCTCCCGACCGATGGCCCTCATCATGCTGACCTCACTGACGGCGGCAGCGCTGGCACTGCTGGGCCTGGCCAGGCCTTGGGAGGGGCGCGGGGAGCCGGTACGGGTGGATCAGGAACCGTCAGTGTCCAGGAACTGATCGGAAAGCGGGAACCGCTCCCGACCCGCCGCTCCCGGGCTTGCTGAAGGTCCTCTTGACCGTCGCGTGGTCACACTCCGATGAAGTTCACTGTTTCTGTCATGTCCGCCCGTCCGGTGCGCGGTTGTGGTGCGCCTTCCTCCTCGAAGCCCACCGAGACACCGCAGAACAGTACGAGTCCGTCATCGGCTCCGACTGCCTCGGCGACGGTCCTGCGATACATCGTCCACATCACCTGAGGGCAGCTGTGCAGCCCCTCCGCCCTCAGCAGGAGCATGACCGTCTGCAGGTACATCCCCGCGTCCCCCCACTGACCGGGCCCCATCCTCCGGTCGAGGTAGCAGAACAGGACGACCGGAGCCCCGAACGCCTCCGAGTTCAGGGCGGCGATCTTCATGGGCCTGCCGGGGTCGCCGCGCTCGATTCCCAGTGCCTCGTACCGTTGGGCGGCCGCGGCGGAGAAACGGTCCAGATACGGCGGGACCAGTTCGGCCGGGTACATCGGGTACTCCCGCTCGTCACCCGGGTCTCCCGCCAGCGCCCTGGACGTCGCACGTCTCTTCAGTTCGGCCAAGGGCTCGCCGGTCACGACGTATACGTGCCACGGCTGCAGGTTGCCGCTCGACGGAGCCCGGGACGCCGCGGTCAGAACCCGTTCGAGAACCTCTTTGGGTACCGGCTCAGCGCTGAACGCCCGCACGGCCCGGCGGCTGTTCACGGCCTCGTACACGTCCACGTCCTCGCGTCCTCTCATCCGACGACCACTCTCATGTCGCGGTCACCACCCCCTGATGTCCGCCGTTGCACTGCCTACCTGCGCAGCCCCCTCGGCGACCAGCCGTCGGTGCCGGCCGGGAGGGCCGGATCCGGGGCAGTCCGGTTCGGGGTCCGTCCGTCGTACTGACAGAGCGTCGGCGAAGGTGCCTCGTCCGTACGGTCGCCCAGGGTGAAGTCGGCGCGCAGGACGGTACCCGGTTCCAGCAGCCGCCGTTGGACCTGTGGCTTTCGGCTGCGGGACGAGGCCACGATGGTGAGGTGGCCCTCGGGCAGCCCTGCCACGGCATAGGTGCCCCGGTCGTCGGTCGCGGTGCGCACCAACTGCCGGCCCCTGCCGTCCATGACGGTCAGCGCCGCGTGCGGCAGCGGTTGCCGCGCGCTGTCGCGGACGGTACCCGTCAGCGTCGGCAGCGGCTCGCCGAAGTGGTGGTGGGCCGGCATCGCCGTGGGGGTCAGTATCTCCACGGACGGGTCGTCCACCGGTGGCTCCACGTCCTTGTCCCGCCGGGCCCTGCCGCTGTGCCGGGCGGCGGCCGTACCGCGGTGCCGCCAGGCGTCGAAGCCCATGAGCCCGACACCTCCGGCGATCCAGGCGCACAGGACCAGGACGGGCCTGAGCACCCCCGCGCCGTGGAAGTACAGGACTCCTCTGAGCGCGTCGACCGCGTTGCCGAGCGGCATCACGGCGTGCACGTGCTGGAAGAACGCCGGCAGCATCGGCACCGGGGCCACTCCGCTGGTGGGAGTGCTCAGCACGATGAACAGACCCATCCCCACCCCGGGGAAGAACTGCTTCGTGAACGGCGCCATGCCGGTGCAGAACGTGGCCACCGCCGTCGTGAGGAGGAACGCCATCCCGAGGGCGGCCGGATCGTTCGGCAGGTAGCCGAGACCGACGCCCACGAGATCACCGACCACGGCGAAGACAGTGGCGACACCGAAGATCGTCAACAGCTTTCCGCGGCGGTTGAAGGTCACCGCACGCAGCAGGGTCGTGGCGAGCAGGTAGCCGGGGATGTTCCAGGCGGTGCCGAAGTAGACCAGGGTGGTTCCCGTCAGGTCCCTGGTGGCGGTGGGCGCCACGTCCTTCACGGTGAGTGGCTCGCTCTTCGCGGAGGTGAGTCCTGCGAAGTCCTTGCTCAGCGCCTGGAGGAGGGACATCCCGTTGGCCTTGGCCACGTAGAGCACCGGACGACTGCCGGCGACGTATCCCGCCACGGCGCTTCGGTCCAGCACCGCCTCGCGGGCGGCCCGCTTGTCCGCCACGGAGGTGACGTCGAACGCTCCGGGGAAATGACGGTGCAGCGCGGCCCCGGCCTTCGCCTCCGGTGCGTGGCCGGCGACCACCACGTGGGCATGGTGCGGTTGAGGCGCGTGCAGGGCGGGGGCGAAGCAGAACAGGAAACCCAGGAACAGCGTGACCGGGAACCACAGTGTCTCGGCGAGGACTCTCGCCGACGACATGCCCTGTTCTCCGTTACGGGCCCTCACCGGCTCGACCCGCGTATGGCACCGCCGGCCGTGGCGGCCGGCTTTGCCGCGGACCGCCGTGCCGCGAACGGCTTTGCCGCGGACCCGACTTCGCCGCTCCCTGCCCGCGGGCCCTGCTTCTTGCCGGTCCGCTGTGCTGTCTCCGCCTTCATGGCGCCCTTTCCGTCTTCGCGCCGGCCATCGCCGTGGCCGGGACCCGTACGTACCGATCGGAGATTCGCCTGGTGCCGTGCCCGCATCCCGCGCTCACCGGCCGCACTCCTCTCCCGGGGTCTCCCCGACCCCGCCGAGTGGCGGCGCGGCTCGGGAACGGTGAGACGGGCGACCGGCAGCCCGGTGCGAGCGGGCCGCGGATCTCCCCTCTCCGTCACCGGCCGAGCGTCCCTGTCCACTCGGACTCGTGGCCCGGCTCAGGGAGCAGACGGCCACCCTCCACGGCCGAGCGGGCGGGGCTGTCCTGGATGACCACCAGCACCGATTCCGGATCCACCCGGGCGATCCGTGCGACGGCCGCCGCGAGTTCCAGGGCGAGCCGGCTGGTGCTCTCATGCGGGTGACCGCGTCGCGCCCAGCCGTTGAGCAGGAGTGGCGTCGCGGGGGTCCCGCCGACGAACACGTTGTCCGGCGGAAGCTCCGGGAACACGATGTTGACGTAGGCCGGCGGGACATGGTTGATCGCCGCGTGGATCCGGGTGATCTCCGTGGCCAGCGCGGCCTTGGTCTCCGTGGTCAGCGTGCCTTGCGCGGTGGTGCAGGTGTAGAGGGGCATGGCGTCTCCGGTGGGGGTGAGTCGGGGGTTGTCGGAGATGGGGGCGCGGCAACCGGTCAGTTGCCGTGGTCGGAGAGGGTCCTGAGGTCGTTGACGGAGTAGGCGAGGTGGAAGCGGAAGCCCTTGCCGGTCCGCCGGACGGGGAGGTCGGCGAGTTCTTCCCCGCGGGCCGGGAGGAAGTCCAGTTCGCCGGTGCCGATCCAGGCCTCGGTGACGCTCACGTCGTCGAGGAGCGCGAGGACCAGCTCGTGAACGGCGGGCTTGTCGTGCTGTCCGGCGGCGAGGCGGGGGAAGTGCCGGAGGTTGACCACGGGGCGGTTCATGAGGGCGGCGGGATCGTCGAGGGGCTGTTCGAGGGTGACGCGGGCCTCGGCGATGCGCTGGCCGGCGGTGGAGGCGGTCGCGCCGAACTGACCGCCCCTTCCGACCGGCGGGGTGGCAGGGTTGCCGACGGGGTAGGCGCGGGTCTGGTGGACGACACCGAGCTTCTTGGGGAAGCCCTGGACCCAGCCACGGGCCATGGCCGCGTCGTTGTCGACGTAGATGTACGGGCACCAGGCGACGGGCATGTCGTCGAAGCGCGCGTCGAGGGTGGTG
The DNA here is from genome assembly GCF_040634235.1 of Streptomyces sp. NPDC007157. Lineage (NCBI taxonomy): Bacteria > Bacillati > Actinomycetota > Actinomycetes > Kitasatosporales > Streptomycetaceae > Streptomyces > Streptomyces sp. NPDC007157. The sequence continues at coordinate 264,970 of NZ_JBEYFE010000003.1, read as the reverse complement.
AGGAACTCCCGGTACTGGGAGCGGGCGGGGTCCAGGTACTCCTGGCCGGTGGACGAGTACTGCCAGTCGATGAACATGGCCACGCCACGTCCGGGGGTGTCCGGGTCGAGCACGAGGCCCTCGGGGAGAGCCGCCTCGGCCGCGGCGGGGTCGGTGAAGAACTCGACGCCGACGACGGTTCCGGCGTAGTGCCACGGCGGGGTCGGCGCCAGATTGGCGGTGCCGCGGGGGGACAGAGGCAGGGTGTAACCCTTCATGGCAGATTTCCCTTCCAGGATCGATACGATACGTACCGTTTCAATCGGACTCCTGGACGCTAACACGTCTTGACCCGAAAACGAAACGGTACGTATCGTTGCGACCATGGGACTCGCATTCACCTCGGACCCGGCGGCCACTCCGCGCTCGGCCCCCAAGATCCTCGACGCCACCAGGGCGCTGCTGACCGAGCAGGGCTACTCCACCCTCACCATCGAGGGGGTCGCGGCGGCCGCGGGTGTCGGCAAGTCGACCATCTACCGGTGGTGGCCGAACAAGGAAGCACTCGTCGCCGACGCGCTCGCGGAGGTGTTCCGGGCCGAGGAGATTCCCGACCAGGGCGACACCCGCGCGGAAGTACGCCAGGCCGTCGACATGACGATCCGCAACTACGCCAACGAGGACCTGGCGGCGTCCCTGCCCGCGCTCGCCGCCGGCCTGCTGCCGCACCCTGAGCTCATGGCCCGCTTCCGGGAGACCTTCCTGCGCCGCAAGCGGCAGAACATCGACGTCGTGCTGCGCCGGGGGATGGAGCGGGGGGACCTTCCGTCCGGCCTCGACACCGAACTGGTGCAGGACCTGTGGGCCGGCGCCATCCTCTACCGCCGACTCATGATCGGGTCGTCGCTCGACGACGACCTCGCCGAACGCCTGGTCGAACTGGTGACACACTCCCCGACAAAGGCCCTGTGTCGCCGTCCGGCCACCTCGTCCGACTGAGGAATCCGCCGGGCGGAGTCCTTTCCCGCGAGCCGCGATGAGTCCTGGAGCGTCCGGCGGTCCTACTGCCGATGCCGTTGCCGAGGAGGGCGTGTGATGCGCAGGGTGACCTGTTCGATGGGTGTCTCGCTGGACGGCTACATCGTCGGGCCGTACCTGCCGGTGACGCCCTGGGCGTGGCCGCCCGGCCCCCGCGGTCTGGACCAGCGTTTCCGGCCGTGCCGGGTGGGGACTCGGTCGGAGTGAAGACCACGGGGGGAGACGACGGAGAGTGGCTACGCCCCGGACCGGAACGGGCCGGGGCAGAGAGAAGACGAGAAGCCGTGACCATGGAAGTCATGAAGACGGGCAGCGTCCGCGGATCCGAGACGGGTTGGGCGAAGGCGCGTCGCCTGCGCGGGAAGGGCATACGCACCTGGGTGCGTGCCACGATCGACGGCGACGCGGGTCGGCCGCGGCGCGGGGACGACTGGAACGTCGTACGGGGTGAGGACTGAGCCGAGACGCCGTCACCGCCGTGCGGGAAGGGATGCGCGCGGATTGGATCCGTGGCGTCCCGTCACCCGCCCCGCGCGGCCCTGTCATCCGGACGGGCTGCCCTCCCCGGCGCGGAGCGCGCTCACCGCGGCGGCCAGGTGGTTCTGCAGGCTGTCCGGCAGTGAGTCGCCCCGAAGGGCTGCGAGGACCTCCTCGGCGATGTGGTGCAGCTTGGTGTTCGTGTTCTGGGAGACCGCGACCAGCACGGCCCACGCGTCCTCCGCGTCGAGGGAGAACGTCGCCATCAGCACGCCCGTGGCCTGGTCGATGGCCGGACGCGTACGCATGGCCCGTCGCAGCTGAGCGACTTCGGCCAGAAGGTCGTCCCCACCCAGGGCGTCCTTGATCTCGTCGTCGCTCAGGGCGTCCTCCGTCTCCCCGCTCCGGGCGTTCTTCGGCGCCCGGGTACCCGTCAACAACGGCCACGTTCCTGTCTTGATCAAGAGATTCGTCACAACCGGGCCGGCCACCCCCACGCTGAGTGTCCTGCCGAGCCCGGCGGCGTGCCGCCGCGCGGCCAGCAGCACGTTCAGCCCGGAGCAGTCACAGAACTCGACTCCTCCCAGGTCCAGTTCCACGTGGTCGCGGCACCGCCTCACGGCGTCCTCCAGCGCGCACTTCAGCACCTGCTCGCCGGCGATATCCAGCTCGCCGCGGATCACGACGGTCACGGTGCCGTCGTTCGACCACGTGCGCACCTCGGGTTCGTGCGGCATGGCGACCGCCAGGGTTCCGGCTGCCTTCACACCCGTGGCGCCGGCAGGGTGCGGGATTCGCCGCTGCTGCATGGCTGCCTCCACACGACGGCACAAGCTCTCCACAAGACTCACCCGCCGGCCGATTACACGTCAAGAGATACCGGAAAAGAATTTCAGTCTTTTGAATGCGTGAACAACACGTCTAGCCTGGGAGTCATGGGGCAAGTAGCTGAGGCACCAGAGCCGCACTCCGGTTGGACGTTTCTCACCAATCACGCCCGCGTGCTGGTCGCCATCGCGGAGAACCATTCCACCCGCATCCGCGACATCGCGGCGCGCTGCCGGCTCACCGAGCGGGCGGTCCAGAAGATCATCAACGACCTGGAGTCCGACGGGTACCTGACCCACACCCGCGACGGGCGGAGCAACAGCTACCGCATCCAGCCGGACACCAGTCTTCGTCACCCGGCGGAAGGCGGACTCCCCGTCGCCGAACTGCTCGCCTTCCTCCTCCAGCACGACCACGAGCGCGACGAGCGTCGAGCATGAACCCACCCGGCGGCGCTCTCGTCTAGCGCCTCCGCCGTTCCGGCAGCACCACCAAGCCGGTTACGGCGTGGACAACGCGCTCGGCCCGACGCCATGACCTCCTCGGCTCCCGGGACACAGAGGGGCCGGCCACCGGGTGCCCCAGCGCGCGCGAAGGAGCGGGATCCCCTAAATGGGATCCCGCTCCGCGTCGGCCTGGTCAGTGCTTGAAGACGTCCTTCGTCTTCTCCTTGGCCTGACGCGCCGCACCCTTCGATTTCTTGGCCTGGCCTTCGGCCGTCATCCGCTCGTTGCCCACGGCCTGGCCGATCGTCTCCTTGGCCTTTCCGGTGGCCTCTTCCATCTTTCCCTTGGCCTTTTGCTCTCCGGACATCGTCGTCACCGTCCTAGTCCCCATCGGGAAACCGTGCACCATCCCGAGTACCCCCTGTCGGGCGGTGAAACGGAATGGCATCCACCGGGGGCAGTCGTGGGACGCGGCGCGAGCGCTGCTCGCGACCCTGCCCGTCTTCGGCCAACTCCTCGACCGCCCCCACTGACCGCCGTCCTTCCGGACGCCGGAGGTGGTGGGTCCGGTGCTGCCGGCGGTGTGGCGTGCGGGAGCTCCGGTCTGGCTCCATGCTGGAGACGAGGGGTGGGCACGAGGGGGGTGCGGCAACGGAGGGAGTGGTGGGGATGCAGGCCGTTGTGGACCTCACACGCTGCCAGGGCTATGCACAGTGCGTCTTTCTCGCACCGCGGGTGTTCGAGCTGCACGGGGAAGAGGGGCTGCTGTATGCCACGGCCGTCCCCGACGACCAGCTGGAGCGGGTGCACCAGGCCGCGGCCGCGTGCCCGGTGCAGGCAATCCTCCTCGGGGAAGAGGTGAGCGGCGGTGCCCGATGACCTCAAGGACGGCCGTGTCGTCATCGTCGGCGCTTCACTGGCGGGGCTGAGGGCCGCGGAGAGGCTGCGCGACGAGGGCTTCACCGGCTCGGTGACCGTGGTCGGGGACGAACCCCACCCGCCCTACGACCGGCCGCCACTGTCCAAACAGGTACTGCTCGGGCAGGCGACGGCGGCCACCACCGGCCTGCCGATGCGCCGCGATCCGGACGCCGACTGGCGGCTCGGGGTACGCGCGTCCGGCGTCGACCTGCTCGCGAGACAGGTGCTGCTGGAGGACGGCGAGTCACTCCCGTACGACCGGCTGCTGATCGCCACCGGCACCCGCGCACGGCCGTGGCCCAACGCCGAGGAAGGCGCCCTGGACGGGGTGTTCACCCTGCGCACCCGCGAGGACGGCGAGGGACTGGCCGAGCGGCTGGCCGCCGGGCCGGAACGGGTGCTGGTCATCGGCGGCGGCTTCACCGGCTCGGAGATCGCCTCCGCCTGCCGGGAGCGCGGACTGGCCGTCACCGTCGCCGAACGCGGCCCCGCGCCACTGGTGGGCGCCCTCGGCGGCACCCTGTCGAAGCTCGCGGCCGTCATGCAACGCAACCACGGCGTCGACCTGCGTACCGGGGTGACGGTCACCGCCCTGCTCGGCGACGGGAACGGCGCCTTCACCGGCGCGCAGTTGTCCGACGGCAGCCGCGTCGACGCCGACGTCTGCGTCGTGGCGCTGGGCGCGGTCCGCAACGTCGAGTGGCTGGCCGAGTCCGGACTGGCGGCGGGCCCGCGCGGGATCGCCTGCGACGCTGGCTGCCGCGCCTTCACCATGTACGGGATCGTCACCGACGACGTCTTCGTGGCCGGTGACGTCTCCCGCTTCCCGCACCCGCTGTTCGGCTATCAGATGCTCTCCCTGGAACACTGGGGCAACGCGGTCGAACAGGCCGCGGTGGCGGCCCACAACATGGTCAACCCGGGGCCGCTGCAACGCCCCCACCTGGCCATCCCGACGTTCTGGTCGACCCAGTTCGGGCTCAACATCAAGTCGGTGGGCGTGCCGACCTACTCCGACCACGTGGTCATCGCCCAGGGTTCGCTGGAGGCGCGCCGCCTGGCCATGGTCTACGGCTACAAGGGGCGGGTCACCGCCGCGGTCACCGTCGACATGGCCAAGTCGCTCGACTACTACCGGCACCTGATCGAGACGGCCGCTCCGTTCCCGCCCCCGCCCGGCGCGGCGGACCGGGCGCTCGCGGCCGACGTCCCGGTCCCGTCCGACGTGCCGGATCCTTCCGTGCTCTCCCACGGCCCCACCGTGGCGCTCACCGGATATCTGCCCGACCGCCGACTGGCCGTGGTGCAGCCGACGCGCTGACCCGTGTCCGTCCGCGACTCCCACCACGAGGAGCCACCATGGACTCCGAGACCCTGCTGGCACGGATCACCGACTACGCCAGCCGCCCCGACCCCTACCCGCTGTACGCGGAACTCCGGGAGGCCGGTCCCGCGGTGCGGCAGGCGGACGGCAGCTTCCTGGTCGGCGGCTACCACGACATCGCCGCCCTGCTCCACGACCCACGGATGAGCGCCGATCCCCGCACGCGCGGCCAACTGACGCACAAGCCGCCGTTCCTGCGGCTCGACGACCCGGAACACCACAGGCTGCGCACGCTGGCCATGCGGCCCTTCGGACCACCCCACAGCCCGGGCCGCGTCGATGCCATGCGCGGCGAGATCGACCGGATCATCAGGGATCTGCTGGAACCCTTCGAGGCGGGCCGACGGATCGACATCGTCGACGACTTCGCCTACCCGCTGCCCGTCACGGTGATCTGCCGCCTGCTCGGCGTGCCGCCCGAGGACGAGCCGCTCTTCAGGACCTGGTCCGACGCACTGGTCGCGGCAGCCGACCTCAAGCCCGAGGAGGACGACTCCGCCGGAAAGCACGAGGCGGGCGACAAGGCACGGATCGAGATGGGCGGGTATCTCGTGGATCTCGCCGAACAGCGCCGCGCCCACCCGGGTGACGACCTGCTCTCCGCCTTCGTCAACGAGCCCGACCCGGCCTTGCGGCTCACCCAGGAGGAACTCGCCGCAAACACCGTGGTGTTGTTCATCGCGGGACACGAGACGACGGTCAACCTCGTCGCCAACGGGGTGCTCACGTTCCTGCGCCGGCCCGAGCACCTGGACCACCTTCGCCGCGACCCCGGCCTGCTGCCGCGAGCGGTGGAGGAACTCCTGCGCTACGAACCCCCGGTCCACATGCGCGAGCGCGTCCCGCTCACCGACATCGCCGTCGGCGACGCCACGCTCACCCAGGGCGCCTCCGTCATCCTGGCGCTGGCCTCGGGCAACCGCGACCCCCGACGGTTCGACGATCCCGACCGGTTCGACCCCACCCGCCCGGACAACGAGCACCTCGGCTTCGGCAACGGCATCCACCTGTGCTACGGCGCACCGCTCGCCCGCATAGAAGCCCAGACCGCGCTCGGCGCGCTGCTCCCCCTGCTCGGCACGGCGAGCCTGGTCGAGGACCCACCTCCCTACCGCCAGAACGCCATGCTGCGCGGCCCCCGCCACCTGCCCATCCAACTGTGACTACCCGCTCGTGGTCCGCCGGTCCGCCTCCTGGCCGCCGCCGGTGGTGGCGAAGCGGCTTCGGTAGTGGGTGGGGGTGGTGCCCAGGTGGCGGGCGAAGGCGCGGCGGAGGGTCTCGTCGGTGCCCAGGCCGCTGTGGAGCGCGGCCGAGGTGACGCTGTGCCCCTCCAGAAGCAGTTGCTGGGCACGGTCCAGACGGACCCGCTCGACCCAGCGCGCGGGGGTGGTGCCCAGTTCGGCGCGGAACAGCCGGGTGAGATGGCGGGCGCTGACGGCGGCTGACGCGGCCAGGGAGGGCAGGCTGTGGTCCGCGGTCGGGTCGGCGAGTACGGACGCGACCAGGGTGCGCAGGAGGTCGCCGCGGGCCGGTGGGGTGGTGATGGCCGTGGAGAACTGGGACTGTCCGCCCGGGCGTTGCATGAAGACGACCAGTTCGCGGGCGATGTCCCGGGCCACGCCGGCGCCGTGGTCGTCCTCCACCAGGGCGAGGGCGAGGTCGATGCCCGCGCTGATGCCCGCCGAGGTGACGTACCGTCCGTCGCGGATGTGGATGGCGTCCGGCTCGACCCGCACCCGGGGGTATCGGCGGGCGAACGTGGCCGCGTGCCGCCAGTGGGTCGTCGCACGGCGGCCGTCGAGCAGGCCCAGCTCGCCCAGCACGAACGCGCCGGTGCACACCGAGGCGATCCGGCGTGAACGCCCGGTGAGTTCGCGGGCCGTGGCCAGCAGTTCCTCCTCGATGGGCCGCTCGGCCAGCCGGTCGCCGCCCGCGATCAGAAGGGTGTCGAGGGGGCCGGCGTCGGCCGCCGGGACCGTGCCGGTGAGCGCCGGCCCGGCGGAGGTGGTGACCGTCCCGCCCGCCGGTGAGACCAGCACCAGCTCATAGGGGTCGGCGAGGCGGCCCGCCTGGTGCAGCACCTCCGACGGACCGCTGACGTCGAGCATGGTCACCCCGTCGAAGACCACAAAGCCCACCCGGTGCGTCATGTCCGAATCCGTGGTTTTCCTGGCAGCAGAGACATGGCCCAGCGTACGCCGCCCGGAGAACCCTGGAGGCACACCACCCGTCCGACATGGAGGCTGAGAACGATGAGCGAAGAGATCGCAGGCGTACGGATCCCGGACACCGCCCTGGTGCGGGAGGCCACCGAGATGGTGCGCGGCGTCGCCACACCGCTGGTGTTCGACCACTCCCGTCGGGTCTTCCTGTGGGGCTCGCTGCGCGGGCGGGCCCTGGGGCTGGCCTTCGACCCCGAACTGCTGTACGTGGGGGCGATGTTCCACGACCTGGGGCTGACCAAGAGCCTGCGCCGCACCGACCAGCGCTTCGAGATCGACGGCGCCGACGAGGCCCGCGACTTCCTGCACGCCCACGGCATCACCGGCGAGCCCGCCGACCGGGTCTGGACGAGCATCGCCCTGCACACCACCCCGGAGATCCCGCTGCACATGGCACCCGAGATCGCCCTGGTCACCCGCGGGGTCGAGCTGGACGTCCTGGGCATCGGCTATCACGAGGTCAGCGACGAGCAGCGGGCGGCGGTCGTCGCGGCGCACCCGCGCCCGGACTTCAAGAACCAGATCCTCGCCGCCTTCACCGAGGGCATCCAGGACCGCCCCGACACCACCTTCGGCAACGTCAAGGCCGACGTACTGGCCCACTACGTCCCCGGCTTCCGGCGCGGTGACTTCGTCGAGGTCATCAAGGGCTCCGCCTGGCCCGAGTGACCGGGCCGCGCGGCCTCAGGCCGACGAGCCGAAACCGGAGGTCACTCCGGCGGGGGCCCGAGCAGGGCTTCCACGATGTCGCGGAGCGGGTCCACGAGGTCGTCGGGTGTCGCGTCGGCGAGCGGGCGCAGGCCGACGGCCGAGCGGACGACGGCGACGCCGACCCCCAGTGCGACCAGCAGCTCCGCCCGCAGCAGGGCGTCGGGTGCCGATGCGGCACCGGACGCTTCGAGCACCTGCCGGCCGAACTCCTCCAGCGCCCGTCGGCGCAGCTCGGCCACCTGCTCGTCACCGGAGTCCCGCAACAGCATCAGCACCGGATGTTCGCCGAACTCCGCCCACGCTCCGGCCGCCAGCTGACGGCTGAGCGCCTCGGCCAGGGCGGCCCGGCCGTGCGGGAACTCGTCCTCGCCGCCCAGGAACCGGGGCGTCGATGCCAGCGCCGCCTTGAAAAGGCCCTCCTTGGAGCCGAAGTACCGCTTGACGAGTGCCAGGTTGACCCCCGCGTCCGCCGCGACGTCCCGCAGCGTCGTGCGGTCGTACCCGAGCCGGGTGAACCGGGTGCGGGCGGCCAGCAGGAGCGCCCGGCGCGTCGCCGCCGCGTTCCGGCGCCGTGGTCCGTCGGCCGGATCGGCGCGATCGGCCGGATCGGGCTGCGAGGGTGCCTCGTCCGCTGACACGTCGGCTCCTCTCATGGGCGTTCCCGTGGCCCGGGCGGGGCTCGCCAACAAGTAATCGTGCGTTGACTTGATCCTGGGGTGGGGCTACGTTACCAAGTAATCGCTTGATGACTAACGGGGCCGTGGGAAAGGAACATCGACGGTGCCTAAGCAAGCTCTGCTCGTCATGGACGTCCAGCAGGTCGTCACCGACCGGTTCGACGCCGACGACTACCTGCCGCGTCTCGCCACGGCGATCGACGCCGCCCGCGCCGGCGGGGTCCCGGTGATCTACGTGGTCGTCGGGTTCCGCCCCGGATACCCGGAGATCAGCTCCCGCAACAAGACGTTCGGCGCGCTGGCGAGCCGCGCGGCCGGCCTGGCCGGTGACGGCCCGGCCACGCAGGTGCACCCCGACGTGGCGCCCGCACCCGGCGAGACCGTCGTCACCAAGCGACGCGTCAGCGCCTTCGCCGGCAGCGACCTCGACCTGGTGCTGCGGGCCGGCGAGATCGATCACCTCGTCCTCACCGGCATCGCCACCAGCGGTGTCGTGCTGTCCACCCTGCGCCAGGCCGCCGACCTCGACTTCGAGCTCACCGTTCTGTCCGACGGCTGCCTCGACTCCGATCCGGAGGTGCACCGGGTGCTCACCGAGAAGGTGTTCCCCAAGCAGGCGGAGGTCACCACCGTGGCCGGGTGGGCGGCGACGCTCTGACGGCAGCCGAATCCGGGTCCGGTGCCCTCAGCGTGCGGCCGGGTGGGGCAGGTCGTGGGCTTCCAGGCTGATCAGCTCCTCCGAGGTCGGAGCGGTCAGCTCGGCCACCCGCTGGGCCTGGCGTTCGGTCATCTCCTGGAAGATCTGCCGGGCCGAGCGGCCGTTGCCGAAGCCCTCGCCCCGGGGCATGGCCTCGAAGAGGGCGTGGAGTTCGGTGCGGGCCGTGGGCGTCAGCTCGTAGCGGTGCTGTCCGGCCTGGAACTCGACGATCGAGACCAGTTCGGCCGATTCGTAGTCCTCGAAGAACAGGGTGCGGCCGAAGCGGGAAGCCAGGCCCGGGTTGGAGCCGATGAACCGGTGCATGTCACCGGGATAGCCGGCGGCGATGACCACGACGTCGTCGCGGTGGTCCTCCATCAGCTTCACCAGAGTCGCCACGGCCTCGGTGCCGAAGTCGTTGCCGGCCAGCGCCGGGGCCAGCGAGTAGGCCTCGTCGATGAAGAGCACACCACCCAGCGCCCGGTTGAAGGCGGCGGTGGTCTTCGGGCCGGTGTGGCCGACGTACTCGCCCACCAGCGCCGTACGGTCGACCTCGATCAGGTGGCCCCGGCGCAGCAGCCCGAGCGCCTTGAGGAGACGGCCGTAGAGGCGGGCGACGGTGGTCTTGCCGGTGCCGGGGTTGCCGGCGAACACCAGGTGGCGGCTGAGCGGCGGGGCCGGCAGCCCGGCCTCCTCGCGACGGCGGACCGTCTGCATGAGCTTGACCAGGGAGCCGACGTCCTGCTTGACGCGGTCCAGGCCGACCAGTTCGTGGAGTTCGCCGAGCAGGTCCTCCAGGTTCTCCTCCTCCGGCTCCTCCGTGTCGTCGGCGGCGGACTTCGCCGTCCTGGGGGAAGGCACCGTCCCGGGGGTGCCGTTCGCCGGGGCCGCGGCCGGGGTGCCGAAGGTCAGCGGGGTGCCGTCGGCCGTGCAGTCCTCCAGGACCGGCTTGGCGCCCTCGTCGGTGCCCAACGCCTCGGCGCAGTCACGGACCCGGCAGTGCCGGAACACCGGGTCGGCCCCCGCGGCGACATGCAGCGCGGGAAAGCCGGCGCGAGTGACGTCCAGCCCGGTGAACGTGCCGCCCGCGCCCTCCGCCAGGAACACCCCGTTCTTGCCCGGACGGTCGATGTGCAGCCCGGTCATCTCCGGTCTGGCGCCGGTCCAGATGACGGCACCGGAACCCGCGCAGTTCTCGACCCAGCCACCGTTCACCGTCGCTTCGGCGCCCTCGTCCACCACCAGCCCGGCCGCCCCGGCGCCGCTGATCCGGATCCCGGCGAGGGAGGCGGCGGCGCCCTTGGCGACCTGGACGCCGATCTCCTTGGTGCCGGTCACCGTGGAGTCGGCGACCGTGCTGCCGGTGGGCGAGCCGATGCCGATGCCGGCGGCGGCCCCGGCGACCCGGCAGCCGGTGAGCGTGGCCACCGCCCGCTCCAGGACGCTCACCCCGGTCATCGCGACGTCGATGATCCCGCAGTCGGTCAGCTCGATGCGGGCCTCACCCGTGGCGTGCACACCGTGCTCGGAGCCGCCGCGCACCCGGCAGTCGGCGAGCCGCCCCACGGCCGTACCGGCCAGGTGGACCGCGCTGAAGGCACTGCGGTCGATCCGGCAGTCCGCCAGGTCCGCCTCGCCCGCTCCCGTCACCAGCAGTCCGTTGGCGCCCGCGTCGGCGACCGAGCAGCCGGACGCGCTGAGCCGCGCGGTCTCCTGCACCACCAGCCCGCTGGCGGCCGCGCCGCGGATCCTGCAGTCGGTCAGCTCGGCACGCGCCGACCCGGTCAGATGCACCCCCGCCGCCCCGGGCGTCTCGATGCGCGACTCCCCGGCGGTGGCCTCGGTGGCGTCCTCAAGGAGCAGGCCCGCCCGGCCACTTCCGGCCAGAACCGAGTCGGTCAGCCGCAGCCGGGACCGGCCGCGCAGCCGCACCCCGGACCCGGTCGTGCGCTCCAGGCGCAGCCGTACGGCGTCCAGGCTCGCGGTGCCGGACAGCACCACACCGGTGCCGTCGACGCCGGTGACCGCCGTGTCCTCCACCCGTGCCCGGACACCCCCCGCCAGATGCAGGCCGGCCAGCCGGGCACCTTCCAGACGGCAGCGGCGCAGCACGATCGCCGTCGTACCGCCCTCTTCGTCGTCGGGGCCCTTCGCCTGCACCCGGCCGCCCTCCACCGAGCACTCCTCCAGGACCAGCCCGGCCCCGGGCGACACGCTCACGGCGGGCCGGCCCGCGTCGGAGCCCCACACGGTGATGTTGTGCAGGGCGCAGTCCGGGCCGTCCACGGTCACCGCGGGCGCGTCCCCGGGCGGCGCCGCGATCACGACGCTGCCCCGGCCGTGCTCCGCCGTGAGCACCACCGCGCGGTCCAGCACCAGGTTCTCGGTCCACGTGCCGGGGGCGATCACCACCAGATCGCCGGGCGAGGCGGCACGAATCGCCTCGCCGATGGTCCGGTACGCGCCCCGGCCGCCCTGACCCTTGGGCGCCACGGTGTGACGGGTGGTCATCTACGTTCCTCAAGTCTCGGTGATCGCCGCTGTCCCGATCACGGTGCCTGGTAGTAGGTGGGATTGATGCTCGCACGATAGGCACTGGTCAGGTACAGCGACTGGATCGACTTCTCAAAGATCTTGAAGGGTAGCTGGATCCAGAAGTCGGCGAAGCCCTGGCGGTGGAAGAGCCGACTGCCCGCGCTCATCACGAACACGTTCTTGACCAGTCCGGTGGTGGCGGCCGTGGTGACCGAGGCGGCGGCGTTGATCCCGCCCTCCCAGACCGCGTCCCCGCCGTGCAGCTTCACGGTCTGCCCGTCGGCGTCGGTCACGCCCCACACGGCCGCGTTCATACTGCCGTTGACCCAGCCGGACAGCGCGCTGCTGAGAACGCCGAACGAGAAGTCGTAGGCACCGCCCCGCCAGCGGGTCGGCGTCTCGTTGCCCGCCCACTCGTTGGCCCAGGTCTTGTCGTGGTTGAGGGGGCGCCGGGTCCAGGGCTTGCCGCCGTCGATGTTGGCGAGACCGGTCTTGAGGTCGCCGAGCTTGCTGAACCCGAGGGCCCGGTTCTCGTGCACCGCGGTGCTCAGACCAGTCTTGATGGTCGCGCCGACCGCCGCGTTGGCGAACGACTTGAGCGCGTCCTTGCCCGTGAACGGCTTGTTCTGGACGGCGGCCACGATCCCGTTGACGGCGAGGTTCGCACCGAACTCCAGGACGAACTCCTGGCCGAACTCCAGCGCCGCCTTCTTGGCCACGCTCCGCCAGTACGGCTCGTAACGCGCCTCGCGCAGCGCCGCGTCGCCGCCCGCCGGCACCTGGGTGCCGGACCAGGGCATGCGCTGGGCCTCACGGGTCGTCCGTCCCCAGCCACGGATCTCGGTGAGCGCACCCCGGAAGTCGTACTCGTTGCCGGTCAGCCGCCAGCGATTGAAGGTGTCCCGCTCGAACACCAGGCCGTTGTCGGTGCGCTGGGCGACCAGATCACCGTTCCGGTCGTAACGGTTCCACTGGCCGCGCCAGGCGTCGGTCTCCAGGAACCCGCCGTTCTCCGCCTTGCGCTCCCGGACCACGCCGCCGTGGTCGAACTCCTTCCAGACCGAACCGGCCGGGGTGTTCTGGGTGACGGTGGTGCTGTACGTCCGCACCCGCAGCGGACCGCCGTTGTGCAGCGGGGTCTCGCGCAGCACGGTGTGCGGGCCGTTCGCGCCGGCGCGCAGTTCGTCGCGGAAGTGCCGGGCACCGCCCGTCCAGTTGTCCTGCCAGGTCCGGGTGGAGGCGTCCCACCAGCGGCGGACCTGCTGTCCCGCGCCCTGGTCGATGGGCGTGCCGTTGCGTTCGTGGACGCTCACCCGCCAGTCCCCGTTGCCGGTGCGCCAGGCGTCGACGTAGCGGCCGGAGTCGAGCATCCGGCGCTCGCGGATCAGGTCGCCGCCCGCGTCGTAGTCCCGGTAGGAGTCGTCCCAGGGCAGCCGGGAGTCGTGCGAGCCGCGGAAGAACTCCCGTCGGCCGCTGCCGACTTCGGCGTTCTGGGCGTTCAGTTCACGCCAGGTCCAGCGGCCGGAGTCGGCGCGGCCGGAGCCCTGGATCACGGAGCCGGCGGTGCCGTCGGGGTTGGCGTGGCTCTGCCCGACGAGGTTGCCGTGCGGGTCCCGGTCCACCCAGGCGCGATCACCGGTGAACTCCCGGACGACCCCGTCCGGGCGGCCCTCACGGGCCACCCGCGGGGCGTCGTCGGCGCCCCGGTAGGTGTCCCGCCAGAGCACACCGTCCGGATCGTCGCGCACCTGGACGCGGTAGCCGCGACGGCCGCCGGACTCCGACCAGGCGTGGGCGGTGGCACCGGGCGGCGGCCGGTGGGCCGGAGCCTGGGCGTGGTCGCCGACCTTCAGGGTGGTGCCGTCGTGCAGCTTGCCGCTGAAGCGCGCGAACGTCCCGTCGGCCGCCAGGTCGAGGGCGCTGCCGTCCATGCCGACGTACCGCACCCCGGCGGTCACGTTGCCGTCGCCCGCCTCCTTGCTCCAGGTGAACAGCTGGTAGGTGTTGTCGCCCCGGACATGGGCGTACGGCGGCCGGGTGTGCTCGGCGCCGGCCAGCCAGCGGGTGCGCACCCAGGTCGGCGGGCGCTGCTCGCGCCAGCGGTCGGTGGTCAGGAAGCCGTCGCCGAACGCCTCGTGCCTGCCGACCTCCTTGCCGTGCGGGGAGTGCCGCTCCCAGGTGCCGCGCAGGGTGCCGTCCGTGGTCATCGCGTGCTCCTGGTACTGGCCGGCCCGCTCGGGCCACTCGGCCCTGCCCCACTGCTGCTGGGCGATCCGGCCGTCCGCGGTGCGGTCGGTCCAGCCGCCGCCGAGGTGCTCACGGGTCCGCGGGCCGGAGGCGATCTCCCTGCCCGCGCCGTCGTAACGGTGCCAGGTCCAGCCGCCGTCGCCGTGGTCGACACCCAGGGTGTGCCCGGCCCGCCCGTCGAACTTCTGCAGCCCGTCCCGGTACTCGCGCACCGTACGGCCCCAGCCGTCGGTGTCGCGCCAGCCGGTGCCCGCCGTGTCGTAGCGCCGGCTGCCGGTACCGGCCGGGGTGCCGGTCTCGTCCCAACGCACCCAGTGGGTACGGGGGTTGGTACGGGCGAAGGAGATCGTGTCGGTACGGCGGAAGGCGTCCACCACGTCGCCGGCGGCACCGGGCAGCACCCGCCGTTCGAAGACCGGCACCCGGGTCCTGGTCGAGCCGAGCAGCCGGATGTGGCCGCTCGCCGCGCCGGAGAGGTCGGCGGTGCCGTGATGGAAGGAGCCCGCCGCGATCGGGGCCCCGCTCCGGGTGGTCCGCTCCCAGGTGCCGTCGGTGTGGTCGACGACGTACCGGAAGTCCGTGCGCCGCCCGTTGTCGAGCACGTTGAAGCCCTGCCGGACCGGAGTCCCGTCAGCGGCCAGATGCAGGAACTCGCCGTGCCGCGGGCTGGTCCGGTCGTCGAACGCGATCCGGGTCGTGCCGTCGGGCCGCCGGACGGCGTCCCAGTGCGCGAGCCTGCCGCCCGCCCCGTCCTCCAGCCAGGCCCCGGGGTGGGCGGCGGTCGGCGGCTCCACGACGAGGAGACGCCCACCGTGACCCGCGGGCAGCGGCGTGCCGTCGGCGGTGACGGCGCCCTGACCGTCGTACCGCGTGAACGACGTGTCGGCCAGGGTCGTCTGGTGGCCGCCGCCGGGCAGCGGGACGGTCTCCTGGACGAACCGGCCGGTGGCCTGGTCGAAGACCTGGTGACCGCCGCCGGGACGGGCGATCTCGATCCGGCCGGCCGGATCGAGGGTGACGGCCCGCGCCGGGTCCGGGGCGAAGGCGTCGTCCAGCCAGCGCGGGGCCGCGCCGAGCGGCCGGTCCAGACGTCCGGCCGGCAGGCCGTCTCGTCCCGTCAGCCGCAGCCCGTCGCCCGCGAAGTCGCCATTGGCGCCGAAGGTGCGGTGCCCGGTGTCGTGGACGGTACGGAAACCGCCGTCGTTCGGGAGCGCGGTGACGGTGTCGGGCAACTGGTTGCCGTCGGCATCGGTGAGACGGTGGCCACCGGCTCCGTCGGGCTCCGCGAACCGGTCGCCGCGCGGCCCGCCGGCCGGGTCGGCCAACGCGGTCGAGGTGCTCACCGGGCGGCCCTGGGCGTCGTACAGCACGGACTCGCCGGTGATGTCGTCGATCGTGCGCGGCCGGTTGCCGCCGACCGCGACCACCCGCTGGGGCAGCGGCTGCCCCAGCGTGTCGGTGAGACGGTGACCGCCCGCACCGTCCGGTACGGCGATCCGCCCGCCGCGCGCGTTCGCCGCGGGGTCGAACAGCGCGAGGCCGGTGTCCTGGTAGCGGCCGTCGGCCGTGAACCTGCTGGTCGCGCCGCTCGTCTCGTCGGTCACCCGGAAGCCGGTGGAGCCGGGCAGCGCGGTGACCGTCCCGGTCTGCCGGGCGCCGGACGTGTCGGTCAGGGTGAGGCGGCCCGTGCCGTCGTCGGCCAGGAACCGCTGCCCGCGCGTGCCCTGCGGGTCGGTCAGCGAGACACCGGTCTCCTGGAGGCGGCCCTGGCCGTCGTGGCGTACGGACACCCCGGTCGTCCCGTCGGTGACCCTGACGCCGTTCCCGTCACCCAGGTCCTGCACCCGCAGGTCCAGACGGTCGCCCGCGAGATCGGTGACATGGACGTCGGTGCCGTCGGTGACCCACACCCGGTCGGTCCCGGCGGGGACGCCGTCCCGGCCGGTGAGCTGGATGCCCTCGTCGAGGCGGAGACCCAGGGCGTCCACGCGATGGGTGACGCCGGTGTCGAGACGGGTGATCCGCGCCGCGTCGCCGGGCAGCGGGAAGGCGGTCAGCCGGTCCGCGCCGGGGCCGCCCACCGTCAGGGCCTGGCGCACACCGTGGGCGTTGATGTCCGTGTGCAGACGCAGCCCCGTCGGCCGGCCGTCGGCCCCGTGCAGCGGCATGTCGTAGGCGATCCGGTCGCCGTTCGCGGTGTAGGTGTCGACGGTGTCCGACGGAGTGTGCCGGACGTCGAAACCGCCGTCCTGCCGGACGACGACCGTGCGCGTGGGATCCGGGTGCAAGTGCTGGTCGACCACCCGTAGCGTCACCGCGTTGTCCTGGCCCACGGTCCGCTCGATGGTCAGGCCGTTCGGCCCGCTCACGCCCGAGTTGTTCAGAGTGACGTGGTTGACCGCGGGCGGGGCGGTGTCGGGCAGCGTGTCGAGCTTGCCCGCGCCGAGCGTGGCACCGCGGCGGGTGGCCCCCAGCTGGATCTCGTGGATCCGGGCCTCGATCTCGGTCGGATGGACACCGAGGTCCTGCAGGTTCGTGTAGGCGGTGCGGAACCGGTCCTGAGCGGAGATCAGTTCGTGGTTGAGCTGCACGTCGAACTCGCTGACACCCTGTGATGTGCTGGCTCCGCCCGGCCCGCCGCGCAGATCCTCGACCCGGTTCAGTTCGATCCGGGCGGACGACAGCTCGACCCAGGCCTCGCGGAACGGCCGGCCATCGCCGCCCAGGAGCTCGTCGAACCGCGCCGAATCCTCCGCCCACGGCGTCTCCCCGGGCTGCCGGGACGGCGTTGCCGGACCCTTGCCGCGGTTCGGCCGGGCGGGTGCGGCGGGGGTGGTGTCGCCGTCCAGGTGGGCCGGCGCCGCGGGGGTGGTGTCGCCGTCGAGCCTGGCGGGTGCCGCCGGGGTCGTGCCGCCGTCCAGGCGGGCCGGTGCGGTGAGGGTGGTGTCACCGGTGTTCCGGAGCGGCGGGATGCCGTCGAGCAGGCTCAGGGCGTCGTTCTGCCGCTGGGCCTGCGCGGACCTGTCCATGCCGTCGAGCATCGTCTGGAGCCTGGTCCGCATGTGCGGGGTCGTGCCGCCGGCGGCGAGGGCGGTACGGGTGCGGCCGGCCAGCCCGTCCGCGCCGTCGCCGAGCCGCCGGAAGTCGTCGAGCAGCCGGTAGGCGTTCGCCTCGGCCCGCACCTGGTTCAGCAGCTGTTCCACTCCGGCCCGGCGGACCGAGTCCGGGCGGTCCCGCAGGAAGCGTCCGGCGGCGTCGGCCAGGTCGTCGAGGGCCTGGGCCCGTCGCGCCAACTGGTCGGCGGGGACATGGTGGAAGGCTTCCAGGGCACGGTCGACGTACCGGATCTGTGAGCGGGCGCGGATGCCGTTCTCCCGGTACGTGTTACGGCGGAAGGCGGCCCGGTCGAGGAGGTCGGGCGTGGCCGGGTGAGCGGTACCGGGCGCCGTCGTTCCGGTGGTGTCGCCGGTCCGCCGGGGCGGCCTGAGCATGTCGTCCAGGACGGCGTCACCGAGCGGCCGCCCGGACCGGCCGTCCCCGAGCCGGGTGTCGTCCCTCGGGGGCATCGAGGCGAAGTCGCCGTTGTCGCCACGGTGGGGCACGGCCGAGTGGCTGTCGTCGAGGTGCGTTGCGGCCGTGTCGGATTCGGTGGGGCGGGGCGGGGTGGCGTCGGTCTCGGTGGGGCGGGGCGGGGTGATGTCGGTGTCCGCGAGGTGCGGTGTGCGCGTCTCGGTGTCGGCGAGGTGCGGTGTGCGCGTCTCGGTGTCGGCGAGGTGCGGTGCCGGGGACTTGGTGTGGAGGTCGTGGGGCGCCGGGGACTTGGTGTGGAGGTCGTTCGGCGCCGGGGACGTGGTGTCCGTGTCGGTGTGGTGCGGTGCCGGTGGGTCGGTGTCCGGGCTGTGGGACGGGAGGCCGTCGCCGGTGAGCGCGGGGGCCTTGGTGTCGGGTCCCAACTGGGTGTGAGGGAGCTGGGGTTGGGCCTGGGCCGGTGTCGGGTGGACGTCGGTCGCGCCCGACACGGACGGCGCCGCCGTCCTGGTGTCGGCGCCCGGCGGCAGGAACAGCCGGCGGCCCTCGTCCGTGAAGTGGAGGCCGGCGGAGTCACCGTGGACAAGTCCCGCCCTGGACAGGTGCTTGAACGCCTTGTCGAAGGCGGTCCTGCCCAGGTCGACGGCGGCCGTGGTCTGCGTGCCGACCTTGGAGTCCGGCAGGGACCGGAAGCCGTCCGAGTTGGCGAGTGCCCGGACCATCTTCTTCATCTGGTCGGTGATGCCCGCGACACCCTTGAGCGCGTCCTCGGCCGACTGCGGAAGTTCGCTCAGGTTGGGGCCGTTCGCCCCGGCGGCCGACGAGGAGGTCCCGGCGCCCTGGTTCTTGCCCGGCCTGGGCTGCGTCTTCGCGCCCTCGGGCTTGGCCTGTGGCTTCAGGGCGTCGAGGCGGGTGTTGATGTCCTTGAGGAGCTGCTCGCGCTGGTCGAGCAGGGTCTTCGCCATGTCCTTGCGTTCGCCGACGGCGGCCGCGTGGAACTCCTGGGTCAGCTTGACCGACTGCTCGGCGTGCGGCTGCGCCTTGTTGAGGTTGTAGCGCAGCGCCTTGGTGTTGCCGCTCTTGACGGCGTTGTCCGCCTGCCGCACCCGGTCGGACGCGTCGTCGAAGGCCTTGCCGGCGGCCCGTGCGGCCGGGTCGACCGTGCCGTCGGCGAGATAGCGACCGTCGCCGTCCGCGTCATGGACCGCGAGCGGCGACGGCCACTCGCTGGTGGCATGGCTCCCGAACGGGTTGATGGGCAGCCCCGAGCCGAACTTCGCCTCGGGCCGGTACAGCTTGGAGATGACCGAGCCCAGTTCCTCCGGACTCGCGGTGTCGGCGAGCAGCTTGAAGACGTCGTCCTTGAAGGCGCCGCCGATGAGATGGACCTCGCGCACCACCGACAGGGCGAGCGCCTCCTGCACATGCCCGCCGTGGAAGACCTCCTGTTCGAAGGAGACCTGCCGAGTGCTGTGGTCGGGGTACTCGTACGTCCAGCGGCCCCGCTTGCCCATCTCGTCGAAGCCGTCGTCGTACTTCGCGCTGCGCACGACGTCGTCGCCGACCTTCAGCTGGTTCATGGTGTCGCGGTCCAGCGGATGCAGCTGGTCGTGGAGCGAGACCCAGCCGCCCTTCTCCTCCAGGACCTTGGCGTCGAAGACGAGCGTGGTCGGCCCGTACCGGGTCGCCATCGGCTTGTCGCCGACCTCCATACGGAAGAACACGAAGTCGTCGTTGCCCAGGTTGGAGGTGTTCTTCGCCGAACTCTTGCCGGACGCGAGGAACTTGACGCCCCGGCGGGTCAGGTCGCCCTGGGAGGACATCACACCGCTGTTGGCGATGGCGTGGTAGGCGGGAGTGGCGTGCTTGATCCGGTACGGCAGGTCCTGGAGCTTGTCCCGCAGCTGCTGGAACTTCAGGCGGTCCGCCTCCGGCAGGTCCTTCAGCAGGCCGTCGACGTCGGCACGCAGGTCCGCGATGTTCTTCTCGGACAGCTTGCGCACGAAGTCGTGCTGCTGGGACCTGGACAGCTTGTCGAAGCCGTCGAAGTCCTCGAACACCTGCTGCCACTGGGCCTCGGTCCCGGGCAGTACCGCCTTCCACTGCTCTCCGCTGTGCACCTCGCCGAACGCCTGGTTCTCGCGGTAGCGCCGCAGGAGGTCCGGGATGCCGCGCCGGACCTGTTCCACCGAGGCGTCGGTGCCGAGGAAGCCCTTGAGTACGAGGTTGTCGCCCGGCTTCACCGTCCGGACGGCGTCGTCGACCAGCTGGGCGAGATGGTGGGCCACGGCGGCGACGGGCGTGTGCTGGTTGCGCAGCGTGTAGGTGCCCCCGAAGCGGGCGGCGTCCGTGACATGGCCCTGGAGGGCCGCGTCCAGGTCCTTGGCGGCGTTGTCGAGCCCCTTGGCCAGGCCCTTGAGCTCACTGGGGGGAGTCGTACCGGCCTTCACCAGGCTCTCGAGCTCGTTGGCGAGCCGCTGGACGGTGACCGACTGGGACTGGATCTCCTCGCCGGTCCGGATGAACTGGTCCGAGCGGACGGGGCCCTCGCCCGCGCCGCGGGACCTGACGTCCAGATCCCGTGCGTGGTTCTGCAGTGCCCGGGCCCGGTCGATGTCGCCGGCTCCCGCGAACTGGTCGACGAGCTGGTTCAGTTCACGCTGCGAGAGCAGGCGGTTGTCGAGTTCGTGCTGGAGCGCCTCGTCGAGTTCGCGGGTGGCGTCCTTGAACTTCGTGTCCGCCTCGGTCAGGTCCGCGTCGGCCTTCGCGATCTTGTCGGCGTCCTTGCCCGGCTGTGTCTGCGCGATCTCTGCCTGCTGCAGGTCCTTGTGGGCCTTGGTCTGGTCGGCCAGGATGTCGTTCAGCCGCCTGGGCGGTGTCACGGAGGCCGCGCCCGTCTCGCCGTGGGCTGTGGGGGCGGCGACCGCGGGCGGGGGAGTCGCGTCGTTCGCCGTGGTGACCGTGCCGCCGAGCAGCCGGGGCCGTTCCTGCAGGCTGAGCCGGCGCAGGGCGCCGAGGTCGGCCTCCATCCGCACCGGGTCGACGCCGAGTTCGGTCAGGCGGTGGTGGGTGGCGTCGTACCGCTGCTGGGCGATGTCGACGTTCTCGCGGGCGCGGATCTCGTCGGGCGTGGGGCCGCGGGAGCTGCCCGCGTGCCCGTGGTCCGGCAGCAGATCCTCGGCCCGGCCCAGGTCGTACCGTGCCTGCACATGGTCTCGCCAGGCCTCGCGGCGGGCCCCGCGGAGCGGGTCGTCGAGGTGGCCGAAGAGCGCGTCGACCCGTTCGCCGTCCCGGAACCACGCCTGCTCGATCTCGGCCGGGGTGAGCCGGGCTCCCCGACCCGGCAACTCCTGGCCGCCACCGGCGCGCGGGGTGTCCGGCCGCGGTGCGGGCGTCGTGTCCGTGGGGGAGCCGGTGTGGACCGGGCTCGGCAGTTCCTTGCCCCATGACGTGGGTGTCGGCAGGGAGCTGAGCAACTCGTTGTTGTGGAGGACGTGGCCGCGCAGGTCGGCGGCGAGGTCGTTGAAGCCGGTGCCGCTCCACTCCTTGGTGAAGGTGCGCTCGCCGCCGGAGATTGTGACGGAGACGGCGTTGTCGTCCACCTTGTGGGTGACGGTGACGGTCATCTCGTCGGCGAAGCCGGGCCGGCCCACCGTGAACGTCTTCACGTTCGGGCCGTCACCGCCCTCCCGTACGATCGCGTCGCCGAGCCCCTCCCAGCGACGCATCGCGTCCTGTCCGAAGGCGCGCCCGAAGTCCTCGAAGGCCTCGCCCGACTGCAGCCCGGACCACTTCTCGTTGATGAGGTTCTCGAGCCGGCCCTCCGGGATCTGCTCGGCGCGCACCGGGACGACCGTGATGCCGTCCTCCACCCGGGCCGGCCCGGTCCGCACCAGCCGGGTCGGTGAGAGGGTGATCTCCCACTGATCCTGGTTGAGCGCGAGGGCGTCGTCGGCGGCCTTGTTGTATCCCGGCGGGTAGGCCATGGCGAGTCTGCCGTGGTCGGCCGGTACGTCGATCTCGAAGACGACGCGGTTGCTGTTGACGCCGTTCCTCGCCCACTCCGCCTGGAATGCGCGGTTGTTGGAGGTCGAGGCGGGCAGCCGCTCCACGAACACGTCGGCCTGGGCGGCCCGTGGGTCCATGGACACGCCCCGCCAGACGGTCATGCGCTGGTTGGGGCCCTCGAACATCAGGTCACCGGCGACCTTGTTGAACTGCTTGACCCTGCCGACCAGCCCGGGATTGGCTTCCAGGGCGCTGGGGTTGACGAAGCCGCCGTACCCCTTCTTCGAGGTGAAGGCGCCGCCGATGACACCCTGCATGAACAGCTTGGTCTCGTTGTCGGTGGCGGCCTTGGCCATGTGGCCGCGGGCCGCGTGGGCGGCGGCGTCCCAGCTGTCCGCGGACGTGCCGGTCAGCTCGGCCGGGCGCGGGGGCAGCGTGACGTCCGGGGTGGACGACCGCAGCAGTTCGCCGGTGGACCGGCTGTAGACGTGGCTCCCGGAGGTGGAGGCGACGACGATCTCGTGCTCGCCGCTCAGCTTCGCCGGCCAGGTGCCGGTGGCGTCGGTCAGGGAGTCCACGGACTTGCCCGCGACCTTGACGCTCACCCCGCTGAACGGACCGTCGCCGAACCGCACGGTCTCCTCGGCGAGCCGGATGCCGCCCAGCCGCTTGAAGGTCCAGCTGTGCACCACGGTCCCGCCGACGGCGTCCAGCTGCCGTACGACGAAGCCCATGCCCTGCTTCTCCACGGTGTACAGGCCCGACTCGACCGCGCCGCCGTGGAGTTCGGGCGTGCCGCCGCGCGGTGCCTTGACCGCGAGCTGGTGGTTGCCCGGGACCTTGACGACGTTGGGGTCCTTGAGGAGGGCGTCGAAGGCGCCGGAGGTGTCGGCGGTGTGGGCGGCCGGCGCGGGAGAGGAGTGCCCCGGCAGCGGGGTGTGGGTCCCGGGCGGGGTGGGGGCGGCGTGGGCCGGCAGGTCCTCGGGGACGTGCGCGGAGGTGCCGTTGGCCGAGCCGGCCAGGCCCTTGTCGGCGTCCGTGTGCGTGGGCGTGCCGGCGAAGGCGGGACTGTCGGTGGTGCGGGCGCTGCGGCCGGTGTCGACGAGGTCGAGGGCGGCGCTGTTGCTGTGCGTGCCCGGGTGCCCGGAGCCGCCGGGGGAGACGGGCGCCGGGTCGTGCGGGGCGCCGTTGCCGGTGAACCGGTCGGGGGATCCGGCGTTCGCCGGGTTCGTCGTGAGCCGGTCCGGGGTCGTGACGGACGCTGGGCTCGTGGTGAGACGTTCCGGGCCGACCGGGGGCGGCGTGGGCGCATTGGCCGGCAGCTGCTGCGGTGTGCCGGGGTGCGGGGTGCCGGGGCTCTGGACCAGTTCGTCGAGGTGCAGCCGGGTCTGGTTGGCCGACAGGGCGCTGGTGGTGCGGTCGGCCAGGGCGTTGCCGGTGCCGGGGGCCACGGGGGCGTGGGGCGTGCTGTGGCGGGTGCCTGCGAGCAGGTCGAAGGCCGAGTTCCCGGCGTCGACGCCGCCCTGCCCGCCGTGGCCGATGCCGGTCGGGGACGGGTGGGTCACCGTGGTGGGGCCGGTGAGCAGGCTGTTCGGCGCGGTCACGTCGTGCGGGGCCCCGTGGGTCGGGGTCGAGTCGAGCGCGGTGTGCGCCACGTTCGTGCCGGGGGTGCCGGTCAGGGTGGTGTGGACGGTCCCGAGGCCGGGCGTGCCGGGCGCGTGGACGGCGCCGACGCCCGGGTTGCCGGTGAGCGCGGAGTGCAGCGTGACCGCGGCCGGGTTGCCGGTGGAGAGGTCACCGACCGTGCCGGCGACCGGCGGCGGGGTGGCGTGGGTGCCGGTGAGGACGGTCGTCCCCGGCACATGCGTGCCGTTGTGCGCCCCGCCCGGCAGCAGCACGTCCGCGGTGGACGTCAGGTTCGTCGGCGTCGGGTGCAGCCCGGTGAGCGTGGTGTGGGCACCGCCGGAGACGCCGGTGACCGGCGTGTTGGTGAGGCCGTGCGTGGCGCCGGGGACACCGGCCGACGCGGGCAGGTGGAGGCCGGAGGCGGTGGTGACGGTCGGCGTGGCGCCCACGCTCACCCCGACGTCCGAACGCCCGCCCAGCGCGCCGAAGTTCTCCACGTGGACGTTGCCGAGCTGCACATGGGGCATGTCGACCAGCGCGTCCACCGTGCGCGCCGCGTGCACGCCGAAGTTGCCGCGGTGGGCGATGGCGCCCACGTCACCCAGGTTCAGGGACGGCGGACGCAGGGTCGAGGTGACGTCCAGATGCGTGCTGGGCAGGTTGAGGTCGAGGTTGCGGATGCCGTTCTGCCCGGCGCCCGGCCCGAACCGCACCTCGTTCAGCTGGATGCGCGGCATGTCGACCAGGGCGTCGACGGTGCGCGGGTCGACCGGAACCGAGCTGATCGTCCGGCCGACGGCACCCGTGATCGGGGCGCCGAAGACGTGCTGCCCGAGCACACCGCGGTCGAAGAGGCTGATCCGCAGGGCGCGCGCGAAGCCGTACTCGCCGATCTCGGCCGCGTCCACCGGCAGGAAGATCCGCAGCCACTTGGTGCCGCCGAACTCCTGGCCCACCCAGGTCTTGGTCGCCTGCCAGCCCCGGGAGAACGTCTCGGGCAGCCCGCGCACGAACCCGGGGATCCCCTTGATGCCCTGCACGATCGTCAGGCCGGCCGAGTTGACGCCGCGGCCGATGATGCCGGGCAGGTTGTGGATGCCGTCCAGCACCCACAGGCCGCCCTTGTAGACCCAGGTGCTGCCCAGCTTGACCAGGTCCTTCAGGCCGAGCAGCAGGGTGGTGGGGCGGAAGCCGTTGGTGAACAGGTTGCGCAGGGCCTGGAACGTGCCCCGGGCGATGTTGGCGAAGCCCTTGGCGAAGGCCGTCGTGGTGACGCCCTTGATGATCTGGAAGATCGGCAGCGCCTTGGTGGTGGGCGCCAGGATGCCGAGCCCGGCGAGGAAGAGGTCCAGGAAGCTGGCGTCACCGTTGGCGAAGTCGACGATCGTCTTGATGAACAGGGTCAGGTTGACGCCGAGGGCGAGCAGAGCGATCGGGCCGCCGAAGATCAGCGCGGGCACGATCAGGATGATCGCCAGCCACTGGAACGCCTCCCAGAACAGCTGGCACTTGGAGATCGGCAGCTGGATGTTGGAGACACCCGAGATGCTGCCCGCCGCCGTGGCGGCGCCCTCCCCGTGCTCGGTGCCCGCCTGCCGGGCCGTCGAGGCGTAGGTCTCCCGGTTCGAGTCGTCCTCGGAGAGCCCGCGCCCCGAGTTGAGCGCGCCGTCGGCCCGTGACTGGAGGTCGACGAGCTTGTCCGCCCAGGTGTTCAGCGCGGTCGCCGCGGTCTCGAAGGACTGCGCCACGTCCTCGACGTGCCCGCGCAGCCGGCCGTTGACCTTGTCGCGCAGGGCGTTGGCCGCCTCGCCGACGAAGACGCTGTCCCCGGCGGTGTTCATGACCGCGTCGATGGCCGTGCTGATGCGCCGGGCCTCGGAGCCCAGGTGGTTCAGCTCGGTGGACAGGGTCCGGATCTGGTCGGGGTCGCCCGGCGTGGGATCGCTGTCGAGCCCGATCGCGTTCCAGTCGGTCGGGCGTGGCATACGGGTTCCTCCCGGAAGCTGCGGGGCTCGGGGCGGTTCCTCCCCAACTGACCACGCCACAGCACCCGCCGCGGTTCACGTGATGTGGGTTACACCCGTCGTTCCCGGTGAACCGGCGGGACGCCTGCGGCGTGGTCCAACTGACCGGAGTCTCGACTGGGAGGCCCACTCATGGCCGACAGCCTGAAAATCGAATACAACGTTCTCAACGACGCCAAACGGGACCTGGAGAGCCTGGCCGGAGACATCGGCCCGCTGCTCGACAACAGTCTCTTCTCCCAGGTGGGGCAGCGGGACTACGACGGGTACACCTCCGGCGACGCCTTCACCATCCTCGGTGACCAGACCCTCGCCGACGCCGTCGCGGGCTTCTACGACAACGCCAGCAGCACCATGAGCCACGCGGACAAGGGGCTCAAGGAGCTGGCCGGCGCGTTCGGTTCGGTGGGCGAGGCGTTCCTGTCCTTCGACTCGGAACTGGCCCAGGGCATGGGCATCACGGGCAGCAACCTGGGCCTGCAGAACTACTTCCGGGACAAGGACCTCTGGGACTACAAGCAGTCCCACCTCGACCAGTGCGTGCCCGGCCCGGACGGCACGATGCCGGACTTCTGCTCCGCCACCGACCCGGGCAACCCGCCGCTGGACCAGACGATCAACACCGAGCGGGGCAGCGTCCACACGCACCTCACGCTCGACGACCAGCGTCATGTGATCAAGGAGGAGTCCACCGTCACCTACGACGGCAAGACGTACACCTCGGTCACCAACTACTCCAGCGACGGCAATCACTACACCACGGACACCTCCTACCCGGACGGCAGCACCGTCCACTCGGAGACCAACCTCAACTCCGACGGCAGCGGCACGATGGTCACCACCGGCAGTGACGGTGACCGCACCGAGTACACCCGCGGTCCCAAGGACGCCAACGGCGACCAGCCGGACTGGCAGCAGGTGGGCGGCGACGACGGCAGCGGGGACGGCGACCCGTCCGACAACCCGCCGGTCGTCGAATAGCCGACCAGCAACCTCTCCACCACATCGACACCGACAGGAACGGACAGGAACCCCATGGCCAGCTACAACGGCATCAACCTCGACTACCACAAGATCGAGGAGGTCGTGAGCCTGCTGCACGACGCCCACGAGAACCTGTTGCCGGTGCTCAGCAACCTGCGCAACCGGGTCAACACCCTCGTCGACGACGGCATGGTCTTCCAGCAGTCCAGTGAGGTCATCCGCACCACCTACAACAACTTCGACACCAGCCTGCTCGCCGCCGTGAAGGGCATCAACGACTTCTCGGAGATGTTCAACGGCATCAAGGAGAACGCGATCCAGTTCGACCAGGGCATCAGCAGCAGCCTGCAGAACAACTCGTAGCTCCCGCAGTACGACGAGGGCCTCCCCGGAGTTTCCGGGGAGGCCCTCTCGCTGTCCGCGGTGCCGGTCAGGCGCGCAGTGGTGTGAGCGGCACCTGGACGGCGAGCAGGGTGCCGCCGGGGCCGGCCGTCCAGGCCCGGCCCGGGTGCGTCGCCGCCCGCACCACACTGGGCAGCAGGCGCAGGCCCACCAGATCGCCCTCGGACAGGTTCTTCGGCGCGAGCAGCAGACCGCTCCGGGCCCGCCGGGCGGCGAGGGTCCAGCCGCTCATACCGCTCTGGAAACCCTCCGCGGAGGCCGCGTAGACAAGGCCGAGACCCTGGTCGCGACCGGAGACGGCGAGCTCCTTGAGGACCTTGTCGGCCGCCGAGTTGGTGAGCAGATCGGCGTCGTCGATCATCACCACCCGCGGTCCGGGCAGCGCGTCCAGCGCCGCCCGCACGGTGTCGGCCGAGGGGTCGCTCTCGGTGAGCACGGTGGCGGTGGCATGCCGGTCCAGGGCGCGCAGCGGCGACTCACGCGGGGTGAGCACCACCAGCGAGGTGCCCCCGGCCAGCAGCGACACGGCGATCGAGGCCAGGGTGTTGCTGCGCCCCGACCCGGCCGGGCCGAACACCCCGAACGCCGAGGCGGTGCCGGCCAGGTCCGTGCCGACGGGACCGCCCTCGTCGCCACCGACACCGAGCAGACCCCACAACGGCCGCCGCTGGGCCGCCTGGACCTTCTCGTAGGCCTCGGCGAACTCCACCGAGCGCGGCAGCACCGCCACCTGGAACGGCCGCCGGGCCTCGGGCACCTGGGCGTCCCGCTTGCGGGCGCTCTCGCCGATCGAGCGCAGCGCCTCCGCCTGCTCGGTACCGCCGCCGGCGGCGAGCAGCGCCACCTGGGTCTCGGTGCCGCTGAGCACATGCCAGCCGCGGCCGGGCGGGATGTCGGCCGGGATCTTGTTCGGCATCATGCCGACGGCCTGGTAGTCGCTGCGGTCGCCCTGGCGGAGCAGCAGCTTGTGGTCGTTGTGCGCGGCCATCCGCCCGCCCAGCAGTGAGCGTTCCGAGGTGGCGACGACATGGATGCCGGCGGCGGCACCCTCGCGCATCAGCCGGATGACCTCCTGGAGCAGCTGGCCGTGGTCGTGTTCGTCGAGGATGACCTGCAACGAGTCCCAGCCGTCGATCAGCAGTATGATGTGCGCCGGCCGTTCGGCCTTCGGCAGCAGCCGGCGCAGCTCCGCGATACCGGTCGCGCTGTGCGTCTGGGCCAGGTCCTGCCGTTCGGTCAGTTCCCGGTTCAGCCGGCGCAGCATCCGCCCGAGCCGCTCCAGGTCGTGCCGGGAGACCACACCGCCGCAGTGCGGAAGCGCACCGACGGCGGTGAGGCCGCCGCCGCCCGCGTCGATGCCGTACAGGTGCACGTCGGCGGTGCTCGCCACCCGGGCCGCCGAACCGGCGACGGTCCGCAGCACCTGGGTACGCCCGGAGCGCGGCGCGCCGATGATGTACAGGTGCCCGAAGGTGGTGAGGTCGGCGACGGCGACCCGGCGCTGCTGGAGCTGCGGGACGTCCTCCAGGGCGTAGGGGACGACCAGGCGGCCGTCGCGGGTGGCGCCGAGCTCGTCCAGGTCGTCCAGGACCAGTTGGCGCTGGAGCGGAGGCAGCCAGGGGCTGGGCTGCTGGGTGAAGTCGTCCAGCAGGTCGGCGGCGGAGCGGATCTCCTCGACGAGGACCTGGAGGTCGGTCGGCGCCGGGCCCTGCGGGGCCGACGTCGTCACCGTCCGGGTCTCCGCGGGAAGTCCGGCGGGGCGGCCCAGCGCGTCCCAGCCCACGTCCACCGAACGCACGGGCTTGCGGGGACCGGCCTCCGGCTCGGCCGTGGCGGCCGGGTTCTCCCGGGGGCGTTCGGCACCCACCCAGGCGGTCTGGAACGGATCCGCCTGCCGCGGTCCGCGCCGCACCAGGGCCCGGCCGGGCGTGGCGGTGGAGATGTCGACGGCGTCCTTGACGTCGATGATGTCCTGGCTCTCGGTCTGGTCGGTGACCCGCAGCGCGATCCGCAGGTTGGTGTTGGCGCGGATGTCACCGGTGACCACACCGGCCGGCCGCTGCGTGGCCAGGATCAGGTGGATGCCGAGCGAGCGGCCCCGCTGGGCGATGCTGATCAGCCCGGGGACGAAGTCGGGGACCTCGCGGACCAGGGTGGCGAACTCGTCGATGACCAGCAGCAGCCGGGGCAGCGGCGCCAGCGAGGGATCTGCGGCCCGCTTGGCCCGGTACTCCGGATGGTCCTTGGCGTCGGCGGCGGCCAGCACCTGCTCCCGGCGCCGGAGTTCGGCGGCCAGCGACTCCAGGGCCCGCTCCACGAGGTGGGCGTCGAGGTCGGTGACCATGCCGAGGGTGTGCGGCAGGTGGGCGCACTCCTTGAAGGCGCTGCCGCCCTTGTAGTCGACCAGCACGAAGGTGAGTTCGTCGGGCCGGTTGGCGGCGGCCAGCGAGGCCACGAACGTCTGCAGCAGCTCCGACTTGCCGGAACCCGTGGTACCGGCGACCAGGCCGTGCGGGCCGTCCTGCACCAGGTCCAGGGAGAGCGGCCCGTCGAAGCCGGTGCCGATGAGGAAGGAGGTGCTGGCGGGGTCGCGCTGCCAGCGCTCCAACAGACCCTGCGCGTTTGGCGGTTCCTGCTCCAGCAGGTCCAGGAGGCGGACCCGCTGGGGGAGTCCGGCGTCGTGCTCGGGGCTGACGTCCCGGATCGGGGCCAGCGCCCGGGCCAACTGCTCGCACCACTCGGGAGAGACCCGGTCGGCACGGACGGCGGGCAGGTCGGGCGCGCCGGGGCGCCGCACGGTCAGCCGGCCGTCGGCCGCGAGGACCACACCGGTGCTCTCCTCGGGCAGCAGCCGCTCCTGCTCGTCCAGACAGACGCTGAAGATCCGCACCCGCGGGCCCTCGGTGAGCACCTGGACCATGCCGGGCACGTCACGCAGCCGCCGGGCGCCGTCCGCGATCACCAGCACGTCGGGTTCGGTGAAGACCACGTCACGGTCGTTGCCGGCCTGCCGGCGGCGCGCCTGCACCTGGGAGACCAGTTCGCTCATCCGGGCGGCCGTGGACTCGGGGTCGTTGCCGATCAGCACCATCGGTCCGCC
The DNA here is from genome assembly GCF_040634235.1 of Streptomyces sp. NPDC007157. Taxonomy (NCBI): domain Bacteria; kingdom Bacillati; phylum Actinomycetota; class Actinomycetes; order Kitasatosporales; family Streptomycetaceae; genus Streptomyces; species Streptomyces sp. NPDC007157. The sequence goes on along the minus strand of NZ_JBEYFE010000003.1, from coordinate 235,136 downwards.
GGCCGTGCCGGGCTTGAGATGCGGCAGCCAGCGGGTCCACGCCCAGTCCGTCACCCGGTCCGGCTCGGTCAGGATGACGACCCTGAGGTCCCGCGGGCTGTGCAGCACGCCCGCCTGCGCCACCAGCCAGCGCGCCAGCGGCTGCACCTCGGTCGCCGGACCGGCGATGCCGACGACACCGTGCGCGGTGATGTCGACGCCGATCGGCGTGTCGGGGATGTTCCAGCGGATCGAGCGGTGGTTCTCGTCCCGGGCCGGGTCCTCCAGCTCCCGTACCGACGGCTGGTCCACCGTGCCGAGGCGCAGCACCAGGTGATCCGGGTCCCGTCGGCGCCGCTCCCACAGCCGGCCGCCGGGACCGGTGGCGATCAGGGCGACGGCCGCCGGGTCCGGGCCGGTCTTGTCGCGGACCCGCCGCTCGCCGACGACCGCGTCCCGGACCTGCTTCTCAAGGACGTCGAGGCGCTGTTCGTAGGCCCGCTCGGACTCCAGGAACTGTTTGCGGGCGGCACGCCGGCCGGTCGCCCAGTTCGACAGCATCATCATCGGGCTGAGGAACAGGAAGACCAGGAAGTAGTACGACTTGAAGATGCTGACCATGAACAGGCCGAGGACGATCGGGGAGATCATCATCACGGTCGGGAACGGCCGTTTCTGCGGCGGCGACGGCGGCTGCGGCAGCCGGACCCGCTCGGCGTCCAGGTGCGGGGCGATCCGCGGCGGCCGGTTGTAGTCCACGCCGTAACCGTCGGCGGACGGGGTCACGGCCGCGTCCGCCTCGACCGGCGCGCTCATCCGCAGCAGCACCGGACCCACGGTCAGATCCTCACCGGCCGGCCAGGGCACCGGGCCCGGCCCCGCCGGGCGTTCCCGCGGCGGCTGGGGGCGGGGCCTGCGCAACTGGGTGATGGCGTCGTCGGGCGGCGGCGACGCGAGCCGGGCCCGGACGGCCGCCTCGGGTTCGTCGTCGGTGCGGTGCCAGGCCGCGGAGCCGTCCGCGCCGACCGTCACCCACAGCCCGGACTCGGGCACCCCGGCGCCGGCGTCGAGCCGCAGGGCGCACAGCGGGTCGGTGCCGATCTCGTGGCTGCCGGGGCCGAGGCGCCAGGTGCGCCCGGCGCCGGGCCCGGAGACGATGTGCACCTCGGCGAGGACACCGTCCTGGTCGCTGTCGTCATGGACCCGGACCAGGTCGGCCGGGCGGGCCGGGCCGCCGAGCCCGAGCAGGCCGCCGTCGCGGATGCCGCTGCCCGAAACCCGGGTCTCGGGGTCGAGCCGGTGGCCGTCGGCGTAGAGGTTGCGCGCCTGCGGGGCGCCGGCCGTGGCCCAGTCGGCGCCGCCGGCGGCGGCCTCGTCCTGGGTCAGGGCGGCGGCGAGATCGCCGACGGTCGCGTTCGAGGGCAGCCGGACCTGGTGGTCGCGGCGCTGTCCGTCCGTGGCGTCCACGGTGGTGATGGTGAGGTTCACGGCTCCCAGCCGGGCGGTCGTTCGTGCGGAATCAGGGGACGGGTACGGCGGTTACGGCGCCGGCGGCGAGCTCGCGGAGACACCGGCCGCACCGGAGGTGCTCGGTTCCGCGAAGTCGTCGTCGCTCTCGGCCGCCGGAGCCGGAGCGGGTACCGGCACGGCGGCCGGCTCGGGCTCGGGGGCCGGCCGGGTGGCCGAGACGCCGGTCGGCCCGGCGGTCGGCGCCGCGCCGGCGTCGAGGTCCGGCTCGTCCGGCAGCAGGTCCGGGTCGGCGGCGGAGGTGACGTCCTGCGGACGCGTGACCTCGTGGTCCGGGCGGTCGGGGCACGGCGGCAGCGCGGACAGGGTCCGGGCCACCGCCCGCGACAGCGGCAGCACGTCGACCCGGGCGGCGGCGGGAGCGCCGTGCGCCGTGAGCGTCGAGTCCGGCGCGATCTCCAGCAGCCGGGTGCGGCCCCGGGCCACCCCGAGGCTCAGCAGCCGCACCCCCGACGGCAGCGGCCGCTCCAGCGGGTCGGCGCACACGGCGACCTCGATGCCGGGCTGCCCGACGGTGGCGGTGGCCGTCGCCCCCGCATGCCGGGGGTGCACCCCGGCGGCGATGGCGACCCGCCCCTCGGGCAGCCGGGCGTCCACCTGCGCGGCGAGCGCCTGGAGCACGGCGCGAGCCGTACGGGCGGCGCGCGGCGGGCCGTACACGGACAGCGCGGGCGGCCCGGAGCGCAGGTCGAGCAGCACGGCGTGTCCCATGTCGTGCCCCACGCACACCAGCAGCGGCGCGGCGGGGTGTTCGGCGTCGTCCGTGAGATCGGTGCGGTCGATCCACCACAGCCGCGGATCGGTCTCGTCGGCCGCCCAGGGCTCCGGCGGCTCGCGCAGCGCGTCGCCGTCCGCCGCGACCAGCACGGCCATCCACTCGGGCCCGGCCAGCACACCGTAGGGACGGACCCCCGGGCGGACGGACGCGGCCAGGGCCGTGGCCCGCTCGGCGTCGGCCCACACGGCGGGGTCGCGCAGCAGCCGGACCAGCAGCCGCAGTCCGCGCCGGTAGCGCAGTTCGGTGCGGACCGGACCGGTGAACGCCCGCACGGTGAGAGTGATCTCACGCCGGAGGCGGCGCCACAGGGCCTTCCAGCCGCCGCCGCGCCGGACCAGCCAGCTGGTGACGGCGAGGACGAGAACCAGCAGGCCGACCAGGCCGAGCAGGGTGGTGATGGTGTCGGAGGTCATCGCGTCTCTCCCCGGAGTCTCTCTGCTCCGGCCGGGTGGCAGCCGTGGGATTCGAGGGTGGTGCGCAGCGCGCGGATGCCGTGATGGGTACGGGACTTGACGGTGCCCGGGGGCAACCCGAGCTGGCGGGCCACGTCGTCGCCGGCCTGGCCCAGCAGATGGACCCGGGCGACGGCCTCGCGGTGGGCGGGAGCCAGCGTGCGCAGCGCGGAGACCAGCATCCGGCGGTCACCGACCTGTTCGGCGTGGTCGGGCACGGGTGCCGGCGCGGCACCGCCGAAGTCCGCCGCGGTGATCCCCACCGGCACGGTCCGGTCCCGGCGCCGGGTGTCGACCACGAGGTTGCGGGCGACCCGGAACAGCCACATGCGGATGGGCCGGTCGCGCCAGTCCAGCCGGCCGGCCGCCTGCCAGGCCCGCAACAGGGTTTCCTGGACGACGTCCTCCGCGCCGTGGGGGTCACGCCCCATCATGCCGGTCACGAAGCGGCGCAGGCTGTCGCGCTCCGCGAGCAGGAGGCCGAGCGTCCGGTCCGCGCCGTCGGCGCGGTCATGGTCGATGAGGCCCAATGCCTCCGCCTTCCGGTGTCGGGTGGTGCTGTTGTGCTGTCTTGCGATGTCGCTCTGTGTCACTGTGAAACGCTTCAGGCACGAACGCTAGCGCGAAAAACGGAACTTCCCGAAGTCACCATTGCTGTGGACTTCAACAAGTTCGTCACAGGCAACTCCGCATAGGTGGACGGAAGGTGACGTTCGGCGGGATCTTCGTGGACAGGCGTCCGGAGCTGCGCCCCTCCTTGGTTACTGTTCCTGTGTCCCGCTCGTTCCGGGCGTTCCGAGAACTTCACGAGACCTTCAGGAGACGACGTGCCGCCCCTTCGTAAACCCCGGCCCCCGGCGGAACGGCCCGGCAGTCCGGCGGGACGATTCAGCGACACCTTCGCCAGCCGTCCCACGATGCCCCGCCGCGGGTTGGTGCCGGGCGTACGGGTGTGGGCGACCGTGGCCGCGGCGGCCGGACTGACCGTCGTCGTCGCCCTGGCCGTACCGGTGCTGAGCCACGTCGATCTCTTCCCGGACCCGGACACCACACCGGCCGCGGCGGTGGCGCCGGGGGAGCCGACAACGCTGTCCAGCACGTCGGAGTCGCCGTCCCCGTCGTCGACGCCGTCCCACACCCCCTCGCACAAGCCCGCCAAGGCCGGTTCCGGCGGCTCCGGGTCCGGCGGCGGCACGGGCGGCGGCTCGACCGGGCAGCAGTCCGGCGGCGGATCCGTCAGCTCCGGTTCGCACTCGGACTCCGGCACGCACTCGGGCTCCACCTCGTCCGGTTCGAAGTCGGGCGGCTCAAAGTCGTCGTCCTCGGGTGGGAAGTCCTCCTCCGGGGGTTCCTCGTCGAGCGGGGGCACCAAGACCACCCCCGTCCCCGGCGTGGCACTGATCGGGAACCCGTCCGGCCGCTGCGTCGACGTCACCAACGCGGGCGGGGACGGCACCCGGCTGGAGATCCTGGACTGCTCGGGCGCGGCCAAGCAGAAGTGGGTCTTCAAGTCCGACGGCACCATCCGCTCGCTCGGCCTGTGCATGGACCTGGCCTGGGGCAACACCGCCAACGGCACTGCGATCCAGGTCGCCAAGTGCAGCGGCAACCGCGCCCAGCTGTTCTACCTCAGCTCGGCCGGCGACCTGGTCAGCTCCCTGGCCGACAAGTGTGTCGACGTCACCGACAACGGCACCGGCAACGGCACCAAGCTCCAGCTGTGGACCTGCGCCGGCACCCCCAACCAGAAGTGGCACAAGGGCTGACCTGCCCGGGGCGTCACCAGCTGCTACCGCTGAGCACGCACCGCCCGGCGGCGGGCACCGAACACCAGCTTGAGGGTGCCCGCCGTGGACGGTGACGCCGAACCGCGCAATACGTCGTGGCCGGGCGCGAGCACGGCGTCGGCGGTGAGCAGTTCGATCTCGATCAGCGTGCCCACCAGCGGGCGGTGGGCGGCCGGCATCACTTCGAGCAGTTCCCGGGCCGACCGCAGGTCGGCCCGCGCGGTCTCGACCTCGTGTGCCACGAGCGAGCGCAGACCGGCCGAGGCCCGGCCCGCCGCGAGGTCCTCCACCGTGACGGAGAAACGCTTCAGGGTCTCCGCGGGGATACCCGGCCGGCCCTCCCGCAGGTCCTCGGCGAGGTCGTTGACGAAGTCCAGCCGCTGGCTGCCGTCGATGAGCCTGCGGCAGCCGGCCAGGAACCGTCCGCCGGGGTCGGTCTCGGGGCCCAGCAGCGCGCCTATCAGCAGGAAGGCCGGCATCGAGTAGGCGTCGAGGTAGTCCTGGTAGTCGGCCTCGGTCTGGAAGCCGGTGAACTCCAACTCGGCGGAGGCGGTGGCCAGACAGGTCTCCACGACCTCCCGGTGCCGGGGGTGCGCGGCGACCGTGTGCAGGAGGGTACGGACCAGGGGATCGTCACTGGTCCCCGTCTCCAGCCCCGCACGCACCCGTCGCTCCCAGTCGGCCCACGCCTGCGCACGCCCCGCCTCGGGACCGCTGTCCAGCAGGCCGTCCCCGTGGTGCATCACGGCCGTCGCGGCCACCACATGGGGCTGCACCGCGGGCGGCAGCAGCATCCGGCAGGCCAGGTAGGCGCTCCGGCGATACCGCCGGACCATGCGCCGTTGGGTGCTGTAGTCCCGCCGCAGCTCCGGATCCCGGATCCCGGCCGCGGTCAGGCTCTGATTCCACGCGCTCACGAGAAGATCGTAGAGGCAGGCGCGGACCGCGGAGCCCGACCGCGGAAGAGCGTTCAGGAAAGGGACTTGAGGAAGTCGACGAGCGCCGCGTTCACCTCGTCCGGGCGTTCCTGCTGGGTCCAGTGGCCGCAGCCAGGCAGCTTGAGGGGTTCGCGCACCAGGTTGGGCATCAGGACGGGCAGCCGCTCGATGAGTTCGGGCGTACCGGGGAACGCCGGGACCAAGTCACGGTCGCCGTAGACGTACAGCGCAGGCGGGGTGACGCGGGCACCCTGCCAGGGAGCGGTCAGTTCCCAGTTGCGATCGAGGTTGCGGTACCAGTTCAGCGCCCCGGTGAAGCCCTGCGAGAAGCTCTCGGTGAGGGCGTCCAGGTCCTCCTCGGTGAACCACGAAGGCAGCCGCTCGGGATCCGGCATGTCGGCGAGCCAGCCGCGCTCGGGATTCACCAGGGGCTGCCCGACCGAACCGCTGTCACCGGAGGCCGAGAAGAAGAACTTCCGCAGCGTGGTGCGAGTGTCGCGGGCGAACTCCGCGTCGGCGACACCCGGCCGGTCGAAGTAGTTCCAGTAGAAGCGGCCACCGAACATCTCGTCCATGGCCTGCAGCGGCGGCTTCGTCCCCCGGAACGGCGGCGGCACGCTCAGTCCGGCCACCCCGCGCACCAGGTCCGGGCGGAACAGCGCGGTGTGCCAGGCCACCGGCGCACCCCAGTCGTGCCCGACGACGAACGCCTTCTCCTCGCCCAACTCCCGGATCAGCCCGACGACATCGCCGACCAGGTGGAAGATGCTGTACGCGTCCACGTCCTCGGGGTGGTCGCTGCTGCCGTAGCCCCGCTGGTCGGGGGCGACCACATGGAAGCCGGCCGCGGCCAGCGGGCCGAACTGGTGCTGCCAGGAGTGCCATGACTCGGGGAAGCCGTGCAGCAGCACGACCAGCGGGCCGGAACCCTCTTCGGCGATGTGCAGCCGGATTCCGTTCACGTCGATCAATCGATGCTGAACCATGTGCCCGAGCGTACGCGCAACGATCTTCGGTCACCGTGTCCGGTACTGCCGTCGACGCGCGTTCAGGTCATGCTGTCTCGCACCGTGGCGGTGGCGTCGAAGGCGTGCGTGACCTCCGGCTCGGTGCCGGGCAGCAGCAGGGCCCGGGAGGTCGCCTCGAAGCGGTGGTCGGTCTCGGTCAGCCGGGTGTGGTGCTGGGCGAGATGCTCCGCCCAGGAGCCGATGAGGTAGTTCTCGATGAAGCGGCCGGGCGCGTTGCCGTCCTCGTACAGACCCCAGGTGAGCGCCCCGGTGCGGCGCCGGGAGTGGGCCACCTGCCGCATGGCGGCGGTGAAGGCGGCGCCGTCGGCGGGGGCGACGTGGTAGACGACGGAGACGAGGACCGGGCCGTCGGCCGGGCCGGGCTCGTAGACCAGGGGAGGGGCCGGCCAGTGGTCGGACGGGGTCGGGTCGATGCGGGTGGCGTCGTACAGCGGCCACAACGGGACGCTGGCCGCGGCGAGCAGCAGCAGTGCCGCGGCGATCAGCAGTGCGGTGGCCAGCCCGAGCCACTGGGCGAGCGCGCCCCACAGCGGTGCGGCCAGCGCCTGCCCGCCCTGGAAGACCAGGAGATAGACGGCCAGGCCCCGGGCCCGCACCCAGCCGGGGAGCCGGGTCTGGGTCGCGGCGCTGAGGGTGGACAGGACCCCGATCCAGGCCAGCCCGGCGGGCAGCAGGGCGAGCGCGACGACCCAGGTGACGTGGACGGTGGCCAGGACGGCCAGCACCACGGCGAAGACGGCGGCTCCGGCGGCCAGCGTGCCGTTGGCGCCGAGCACCTTGCGCATCCGGGGCAGCAGGAAGGCGCCGCTGACCGCGCCGACGCCGACGGCGGTCAGGAGCAGGCCGTAGCCGCCGGAGCCCAGGCCGAGCGAGTCGCCGGCGACCAGCGGCAGCAGGGACCACACGGCGGCCGCGCCGGGGATGAACAGGGCGGTGCGCAGCAGGACGCGCCGGACGCCCGGAGCGTTGCGTACATAACGACGGGCCGCGTACAGGGCGGTGAGGAACCGTTCGCGTTCGGCGGCCGGGACGGGCGGGGCCGGCGGCCGTTTCCACAGCAGCAGGACGATCACGATGCCCAGGAACGAGACCGCGTTGAAGGCGAAGGTCCAGCCCGCGCCCGCCGCCGCGACCAGCACACCACCGATCGCCGGTCCGATGGCCCGGGCCAGGTTCATGTTCACCGCGCCCAGCGCGGACGCCTCGCCCAGCTGGCTGCGCGCGACCAGTTCCGGCTGGATCGCCTGCCAGGCCGGGCCCATCAGGGCGGTGCCGCAGCCGAGCAGGAACGTCAGGGCGAGCAGCGGTCCGGGGGACAGCGTGCCGGCGAAGGCCAGGACGGTGAGGACGGTGGCCACCGCGCACATGGCCAGCTGGGCGACCACCAGCAGCCGGCGCCGGTCGAAGCGGTCCGCGAGCACCCCGGAGGGCAGGGCCAGCAGGACGACCGGCAGGCTGGAGGCGGTCTGGACGAGGGTGACCAGAGTGGCCCCGTGGCCGAGGAGCAGCCACTGGGCGCCGACGGTCTGCATCCAGGTGCCGACGTTCGACACGAACTGCGCGATCCACAGGGCCCGGAACACCGGGAGGGCCAGGGGTGCCCAGGCCGACTCCGACCCCGGTGAACCGCGGCCCGGGTCGGATTTCGTGCGCACTGCCATGTCACCGCTCCGCGAGGCTTGGGTCCCGGGCGCCCCGGCCCGCCCACACCGCCACCGGACCGGAACGCCGTAAGCCTGTCAGAAGCAGACCCGGAGATCATCCGCCGAACGCCGACGATCTCGCCGTGCCGCGCGGGAGCCGAGCCGTGGTGGTGCCGTGCGGGCGCCGCCCGGCATCGGCCTGGCGCATGAATTGACCCCGACCGATCGGTGGGAGAGATTGATGTCCATGGAGCTGCGGCATCTGAGGTACTTCCTGGCGGTCGCCGAGACCCACAACTTCACCCAGGCCGCCGCGCGTTGTTATGTGGCGCAGTCGGCGCTGAGTCAGCAGATCGCCCGGCTGGAGAAGGGCGTCGGCGCCCCGCTGTTCAGCCGCACGAGCCGCTCGGTACGGCTGACCGCCGCCGGTGAGCTGCTGGAGCCGCGGGCCCGGCGCATCCTCGCCGACGTCGACAACGCCCAGGCCGCCCTCGACGCACTGGCGGGTCTGCGCCGGGGCAGGCTCCGGCTGGGCCTGGTGCAGACGATGGCCGTGCCCTTCGACATGGTGGAGGTGCTGGCCGACTACCGCGCCCGCTATCCCGGCGTCGACCTGCGCGTCTCCAACGATCCCAGCTCCCGGATGGCCGCCGCGGTCCTCGCCGGCACCCTCGATGTCGGGGTGGTCGGACTCGCCGCCCGGCAGGTGCCGGAGGGGTTGGACCACCGGCCGCTGGGCAGCGCTCCGCTGGTCGCCGTCGTACCGCGCGAGCACGCTCTCGCGGACCGGGAGGCCATCGACCTGGCCGAACTGCCGGACAGCCATCCGCTGATCCAGTTCACGCGGGGCAGCGGCCTGCGCCGCCAGGTCGAGGCGGCCTTCGCCCGCGCGGGAGCGGAGGCGGGGCAGCACTTCGAGGTGGGCCAGATCCACGACATGATCCGGCTGGCCGCACGCGGGGTGGGCGTCACCGTCGTACCCCGGTCCACCGTCGTCGGCCCCGGCTCCGTACTGGGCCTCGACGCCGCCGACGAACTGCCCCGGGGCGCGCGGATGCTGCGTCTGACGGACGACGAGGCCGTGCACCACATCTGCGTGGCGTACGACGGCAGCCGGCTGGCTCCGGCCGCCGAGGCGTTTCTCGAAGTCCTCGAACACCACGGCGGCGATCGATCGGTATGACCGATCGCTGCCCCCGGATCCATATGTTGGACAGGGGGACCGGGGTGCCCGGAGGCTGGAGAGGACGCACCGCGCGAGCCGCGGCTTCGCTCCAGTCCCGAGGGGACCGCCATGTCGATCAAGGATGCCGTCCAGCCCGTACTCCGTGAGGCACGGGCGACCGTGCTGCCCGACCCGGCGGACCGCCATGGCCCCCTGCCCCCGCTGATGCTCGCCCTCACCGTGGTGACCGGCCTCGTGGACGCCTTCAGCTACCTGGTGCTCGGCCATGTCTTCGTCGCCAACATGACCGGCAACGTGGTCTTCTCTGGCTTCGCGCTCGCGGGCGCCGCGGGGTTCTCCTTGGCGGCGTCGCTGGCCGCGCTGGCCGCCTTCGGCGCGGGCGCCCTGGTGGGTGGCCGGATCGCGCACCGGGCCCGCGCGCACCGCGGCCGCGTCCTGCGCCTGGCGCTCGTCGTGGAGACGGTCCTGTTCCTGGGGGCCTACGCCGTCGCCCGGTACGGCGCCCCCCTCGACACCGCCGGGACCCGGTATTCGCTGATCGCGCTCCTCGGCCTCGCGATGGGCATCCAGAACGCGACCGCCCGCGCGCTCGCCGTGCCCGACCTCACCACGACCGTCCTGACCCTGACCATCACCGGCATGGCCTCCGACAGCAGGGCCGCCGGAGGCGGCGGAGGCAAGACCGGCCGGCGCGCCCTGTCGGTGCTGGCGATGTTCGCCGGGGCCCTGATCGGCGCCTTCGCCGTCCGCCACGGCACCCCCGCCCTGCCGCTGCTGCTCGCCACCGTGCTCCTCGCGGGCAGCACGCTCGACGCGTTCGCCCTGACCCGCTCGGACGCTCGCTGGAGCGCCCCGGTGTGACTTGAGCCCCGGGCGTGGTCCGCGCAGCGCCACCTGCGCATACCCGGCCGCGAGCAGCCCGGCGAAGAGGAAGAAGCAGCGCGCCGTCACCTTGCCGAGGCTCCGGCGCCGGGCCACTCCCGGGTGTCCGCCACCCCGAGGTGGGTACCCGGGGCCGATGTACAGGACTCATGAACAACTGGCCGCCGCCGGTTCGGCGGTGGGGATGATCGTGGTCGTCGTCTGCGGTCTGCTCGTGGTGGCCGCGCTGGTGGGGGCCGTCCGGCTCGGTATCGGGGTACGGCGACGGGAATCCGCACCGCCCCGGCGCTCGGAACAACCCACCCTGCCCCGCACCGGACCCGTGCGCGAAGAGCGCGAGATGCGCGAGCCGAATGAGGTGCCGCGGGCCGGGAGCGATGGTGACCGACTCACCCCGCACCAGCTCGGCAACGCCCCCAGCAGGTCCGGCGAGAACCAGACCCGCCCCCGCTGGTAGCCCGGCTCCGGCGGCTTCTTCCGCAGTGCGGCAGCGGCGTGCAGTGACGACCCGGGTCCCGGGCCCGTGCGGGCCCCGGGCCCCCGGGGGGGCACCCCACCCGCCGGGGGGGCGGGGGGGGGGCCCCG